>ONPI01000002.1 GCA_900319685.1 uncultured Bacteroidales bacterium | reverse complement strand
AGGCTCGCACGAGCGACCTTCATGCCCCCGAGGGGCAGCCTTCCATCGGAAGGCGGGGGTAACGTAGAAGGCGCGAAATCACCCGAGGCGCAGCCTCGAGTTCGAACCTCGTATTCCGCTCAAGGACAAACGACAGCCTAATTGGCTGTCGTTTGTCTTTGAAGGCAGAGGCTCGCACGAGCGACCTTCATGCCCCCGAGGGGCCGCCTTCCATCAGTCCCTGGTTGAGAACAATAATGCCCTTATTTGTACGCAAGTGGAGACCTGAGTGCGCAGTTGCGGAGTTGTTTGAGGCACCGGTGAGGAATAGCTAACCCAGAAGGCGGCTCGAGACACTTCAAAACACTTCAAGACACTTCGGGCACCCCGGGAGATAAAGACAGAGAACACCAGGAGAACTGAATCAATCAGTCTCCCGGCGCTATACTCCGTTCAGGGATCAGCTAATTAAGCCTCCGGAATCTCGTCGCTAGGAACAGCGAAAGGAGAGTTGCTGGAAACGGAAGGACCACCTACCGTATATTCCTCAACCTCAGGGACTTCCTCGGCTGGAGCTTCCTCTTCTTCAACAACCTGCTCCCCACTCGTCAGGGTTTGGAATTCCTCCTCGGTAATCATCTTGCAATTGCCGTTGAAGGTAGCGTTCAGGTCAACCTGAAGCCTCCTGACATGAAGATCACCATCAATGACACTGGTGCTCTTGAGAGAGAGTGTGTCCTTGACATAGAGGTCTCCATCGATCTGCCCCCAGAAATCAGCGTTGTTGCAGATCACATCACCCTTGATGACAGCCTTCTCGCCGACGACAACCTTTGCCTGGGAGATAATCTTACCCTCGAAGCTACCGTCGATCCTGATGTCGTTAGGGGAGATGATCTCACCCTTGATGACTGAACCGGCCGAAATCCTGCTGACGTCATTGACGCCAGTAGAATCGTATGTCCTGTCGTAATTTGCCATAATATCTCAATAAAAAGTTAATATTCTGTTATACCAGCCCTGCACCGTGGCAGTTCTTGTATTTCTTTCCTGAACCGCAAGGACAAGGCTCGTTCCGCCCGATCTTCTTGTCCGCCTTGATAGGAGTATTCGACTTCTGTTCCCCGTTGGTACTCAGGTCGTTACGCTGAGTTCTCATCTGGCTCATATCGGTCTTGCGGCGAGGAGCCTGGGCCGGACGGGCCTCATTCTCGTCACGCAGCGGAACGAAGGCCCTGAGGAGGAATGAAAGCACATCCTTGTTCAGATCTTCCAGCATCGAAGCGAAGAGGTTGTAGCTCTCGAGCTTGTACACCACGAGAGGATCCTTCTGCTCGTAAGCGGCATTCTGCACGCTCGTACGAAGATCGTCCATCTCCCTCAGATGCTGCTTCCAATGCTCGTCGATCTGGTAGAGGATGATGGTACGGCTGAGAGCCTTGGCAATCTCCTTTCCGCCTGTATTGTACGCCTTTTCGAGATTGACGCTCAAGGTCAACATCTTCCGGCCGTCGGAGATAGGGATCGCGATATTCTGGTACATCTGTCCCTGCTTCTCGTAAATCTGCTTGATGAACGGATATACCTTCTCTGCCAGGGTATTCATCCTTCGCTCATAGACTTCCTGCATATGGTTACACAGGGAATCTGCCAGCTTGTCAGCATCGGCACCCGCATAGAATTCCTGGTCGAATCCGAGGTCGATGGACATCTGTCCCATCACATATGCTTCGAAATCCTCATAGGACATTCCTTCCGCCCTTCCCGCAATGATCGAAGAAGAATCGATCATCATGTTCAGGACATCGATCTCGATCCTCTCTCCTGAGAGGGCGTTGCGACGGCGGGCATATACGGCTTCGCGCTGGTAGTTCATCACGTCGTCATATTCAAGGAGTCTCTTTCGGATACCGAAGTTGTTCTCCTCGACCTTCTTCTGGGCATTCTCGATGGACTTGGACAACATTCCGTTGACGAGCGCTTCGTCATCGGCCATTCCAAGCTTGTCCACCACTCCCGCTATCTTCTCCGAGCCGAACAAACGCATAAGCTTGTCCTCCAGGGAGATATAGAATTCGGAAGAGCCCGGGTCACCCTGACGTCCTGCACGACCTCTGAGCTGACGGTCAACTCGACGAGAATCGTGCCTTTCCGTACCGATGATGGCAAGTCCGCCGGCAGCCTTGACTTCCGGAGAAAGCTTGATATCGGTTCCTCGACCTGCCATGTTGGTCGCGATGGTGACAGCTCCCAACATCCTTTCTTCAAGACGCTTGACTCCGTCTTCCCCGGTTATCGGGGCCTGCCCGAGCGTACTCTGGCCAGCCTGGGCGACGATTTCAGCTTCGCGGGCGTGCTCCTTGGCGTTGAGCACGTTGTGCTTGATACCCCTCAGCCTGAGCAGCTTGCTGAGGAGTTCGGAAGTCTCGACATCGGTAGTACCGACAAGTACAGGCCTTCCGGAATTGCGCAGCTCCTCGATCTTGTTGATCACGGCGGCGTACTTCGCCTTCTTGGTCTTGTAGATCAAATCGTCCTGGTCATCCCTGATTACCGGACGGTTCGTAGGAATCACGACCACGTCAAGCTTGTATATCGACCAGAACTCCCCTGCCTCCGTTTCGGCGGTACCGGTCATACCTGCGAGCTTGTGATACATCCTGAAATAGTTCTGCAGAGTGATGGTCGCGAAGGTCTGGGTTGCAGCTTCCACCTTCACGTTCTCCTTGGCTTCCACAGCCTGGTGCAATCCGTCACTCCAGCGGCGGCCCTCCATTATACGGCCCGTCTGCTCATCCACGATCTTCACCTTGTTGTCGATGACGATATAATCGACATCCTTCTGGAACATCGCGTATGCCTTGAGCAGCTGGATGACGGTGTGGACGCGCTCGCTCTTGAGAGAGTAGTCCTCCATCAAGCTGTCCTGCTTCTCCTGCTTCTGCTCCGCGGTGAGGGTCTCATCCTTCTTGATCTCGGCGATCTTGGTTCCCATGTCAGGGAGCACGAAGAAATCAGGATCGGAAACCGCATTGGCCAGTACATCGTGTCCCTTGTCGGTCATATCGACGGAGTGCTGCTGCTCGCTGATTACGAAATAAAGCGGATCCGTAACGATGTGCATCTGGCTCTCGTTGTCCTGCAGATAGTAATTCTCCGTCTTCTGCATCAGCTGCTTCATGCCCTGTTCGCTGAGGAACTTGATCAGCGGCTGGTACTTCGGCAAACCCTTGTACGCACGGAAAAGGAGCAGTCCGCCTTCTTCGGTCTTGCCATCTGCGATAGCTCTCTTGGCATCGTTCAGGATCTGGTTGACCAGGGTGCGCTGCTTCTGGTAGAGGCTCTCTACATAAGGCCTGAACTCCATGTACTGCTCGTCGTCCTCGGCCTTTGCCACAGGACCGGAAATGATCAAAGGAGTACGGGCATCATCGATCAAGACGGAGTCGACCTCATCGACGATCGCATAATGATGCTTCCTCTGTACCAGGTCGGTCATGTTAACCGCCATGTTGTCACGGAGGTAATCGAAACCGAACTCGTTGTTGGTACCGAAGGTGATGTCGCAGTTGTATGCCTTCTTCCTGGCATCGCTGTTAGGCTCGTGCTTGTCGATGCAGTCCACCGAAAGTCCGTGGAACATATAAAGAGGTCCCATCCACTCCGAGTCACGCTTGGACAGATAGTCGTTGACGGTGACCACATGCACACCCTTGCCGGCAAGTGCGTTCAGGAATACAGGCAGGGTTGCTACGAGGGTCTTTCCTTCACCTGTCGCCATCTCCGCGATCTTGCCCTGATGGAGCACGATGCCGCCGATGAGCTGCACGTCGTAGTGGACCATATCCCAGGTCACCTCGTTGCCACCGGCCATCCAGTGATTCCTGTAAACAGCGTTATCGCCGTCGATGGTAACGAAATCGTGATTGATGCTGAGCTGCTTGTCGAAGTCATTGGCAGTGACCACTATGGTCTCGTTCTCCTTGAACCGGCGAGCCGTGGATTTCATTATGGCGAAAGCCTCCGGAAGTATCGCTTCCAGCACTTTCTCAATCTGTTCGTCCTCTTCCTTTACAAGTTTGTCAGACTCGGTGGCAAGCTGTTCCTTCTCGTTGACCGGGATGTCTTCCTCGAGCTTGGCCTTGATTTCCTGTATCCTTTTCTCAAACGGAGCCTCACATTCACGAAGTTTTGCTTTAAGTTCATCGGTCTTAGCCCTCAATTCATCATTGGAGAGCTTGTCGATCGGACCATATGCCGCAAGGACCTTGTCAAGGAAAGGCTTGACAAGCTTCATATCCCTGTCGGACTTGGAGCCGAAGACTTTTCTCAGAATACCTGATATCGCCATATAAAAAAAATAATCTCTGATTAACCAACAAATTTAGTGATAATCAGAGATATTTACAATTATTAATCCGCAGAAATTCAATCTGCCCATTTGTCAGTCCGGAACGGAGGTACAGGCACCCCGACCGAACTCTCCAGGTTGGAATCGCAATAGTTGTGGAATGAATATCTAACTGCCACTGGATCAGCTATTCCGGAACAATCCAACTCAATCCTGGCACCTCTGGTCCAGGCCTCCACGGGATAGAAAACCCGGTCATTCCCGGCGACTTCGAAGCCACTGACATTGCCATGTTTCTCTGTCAGGTGTCCCACCCCGCGGCAAGAATGTCACCATTACGAGGACGGCGCCGACAAATAACCTTATTCATCTCTATATTCTGTTAGTGATTGACATGATTGCCTTCGTTCTCAGAAGGTGTACATTATTCCAACCGTGATGGAGTCGGGGTATATCACGTTCGCAGGGCCCGTCCTCCGGATCCATTCCTTGCGGGGGCAGTCATAGACCGTCAGGTCCTTGAAATGACCAGCCCAGAAACCAGCGCCGAAGTCCAGGTTGAAATGCTTGCCGAGCATAAGGGTATAACCCGCAGAAAGGCCACCTCCGTTCCCATCCTTCCCCTCTTTCAGGGCAGGACGTCCGAAACCGGTGTTGCTGAAGTCAATATGCTGGGCCTTCGCCTGGATCCACCAACCGGAATATACATACCACGGCCAGTAACGGATCCCGAAATAGCCTACCTTCTGGCGGTTGCGTATTTCCATGCTGGAGTGCTCCCCCGGCTCAGGAATGACATCGGAGACCGGGCGAAGGCGCAGGTTGTTGTACCGTCCCCCCAGATGCAGGGAGAAATGCCGTGAGACTGACACACCTACGTCCGCATTGATGGTACATACGGCGGCCCAGTCCACCAGGTTCGTCTCAAAGGATACGTTCTGCGCCCGGACCGTATGGAACGGGAGGAATGAAAGTGCCGACGCACAGAAGAGGACTGCCAGGATTCGCTTCATAAAACTACCGGGGAGGAACAGATACAAACCGGCCTCGGAGTCAGGGAATACGGTCTGAACAGGAACTAGAACATGAGTGCCAAACCGGCACGTACGCAATCTGTCTTGCGGGAGAAATCCTCGATCTCGGAACGATCCTTCAGACCGTTGTCATAGCCAACCTCCAGACGGATAAGGCGGCAGATCTCCAAGGCTGCGCCGACTCCGATCGCGAGGTTAAGTTTGTCATAGCCGTACGCTTCCCCATACAGGTCGTCATACAGAGGCTCTCCTGACCTGGACAACAGTCCATAAGAGAAAACCGGACCTGTATATACCCGGAAGAAAAGGTTCGGGGAGAATTTCAACCCTATGTTGAACAGGACAGGGATGGAAATGTACTTCTCAACCGCTTCGGAAATGGATTCGTCAAAGCCGAAGGACGGGAGATCCTTTCCCTTGAACTGATGGTAGTAAACGCCTGGAGCGATACCTACACGCCCGGAATAGGTAAAGTTATAGCTTGTGCCGACATAGAAACCCGGCAGCTTGCAGTCATTGGTGCCGTGATCAGTGGATACCGCATATCCCGCCCCCAGGGAAGCCTGGGCAGAAGCGGTGATTCCGAGCAGCAGCATCGAAACAGTCACGATTGCAGTGATGATATTCCTCATAATCGGCGCAAAAATAACCATTCCTCAAGTAATATCAAAATCGCTGCCAAAAAAACGGGGCCGGCGTTAGCCGACCCCGATATCTCCATAACGTTCAATCGATTAGAAAATGAACGCTACACCTGCGTGGAGCTGGTTCCTGGTAAGCGTGCTGCCGAGGGCTTCATAGATCTTGTAGAGACCATAGTCGTAGCCAACTTCGAAGCGGACCATGTTGTCGAACTCGAAAGCGAGGCCACCGCCGACCATAACATTCAGGTGCTTATATTCATCGACATCATACATATTGCCTGAAATACTGCCGATAGAAGCTTCTTCCTTGAATCCGTATGATACGGTAGGACCTGCATACGGCCTGATGACGAAGCTGTCACCAAGCTTGAGGCCGACGTTGAGCATTACAGGAACGGCAACACCCATCGACTTGAAATCGACAGAGTTCTCGCTCTTGGTAGCATAGTTGAAATAAACACCCGGAGCGATGCCGACAGGACCTGCCAGACGGACATTGTAGTTGAGTCCGGCATAGAAACCTGAAAGCTGGTTATCAGAAAGGCCCTGGTTCATAGGCATAAGGAAACCTGCACCTACTGAAGGCTGGGCGATAGCTGCCACTGCGACTGCTACAGTCGCGAAAAGGGTAACAAATAATTTTTTCATCTTTTGGATTTATTGAATAAATAACTGATTACTTAGAACATAAAGGCCACACCTGCGTGGAGCTGGTTCCTGTGGACGCCGACTGTCGAGCCACCCCTGTTGAGGAGACCGAAGTCATAGCCTACGTCGAAACGGACCATATTCTCGAACTCGACTCCAATACCGCCGCCGGCGAGGACATCGATACGGTTGTAATCGAGATAATTGGAAATGGTTCCGTCATAAAGGTCGATGGTCGTGCTTCCGGAATTGACCTTGGAAGCTACACCGTATGCGAAGGTAGGACCCGCATAGATGACACCGTTGAGACCGTCTGCAATAGGGAACTTCAGATTCAGGTCGAGAGGAATCTCGAGATATGACTCCACGATATCACCGCTGGCGACATAGATATCGACATCCTTGTCGGTCATATAAGCGAAATAGACTCCCGGAGCAATGCCGAGGCCGCTTGTACCTACAGGAATGTTGTAGGAAGCACCTGCATAGAAACCGTTGAGATTGGCGTTGTGGCTGGTCTTTATGACGTTCAGCACATTGATGTCGAACTTGGTCTGGCTGTTTCCGAAACCTGCAGCCACTGAGAGCTGGGCGAAAGCGTTTGTCCCGATGAGCATCAGGGATGCAGCGAGGACTGTTGTAAGAAATCTTTTCATACTACTGTATTAAAATGAATAATAAATTATCAATCAATGTGTAAAGTTACATATATCTTCAACCAAATCAAAATAAACTGCCAAAATCAAGCCATAACGGCTCATATACTGACATTATGGCGGATGAAAGCTCCCTCACGCATCGATTCCCGTCTCACTGACAGTGCTTCCCGGGTCTTCCCGAAAACCTTCCCCAGATACTTTAGCGGAAGGAGCGACCTGTACTTGAAACAGCAGTGGAAGGAATACGGGATGATATACAGATACCTGCATACCGGACACCTGCGGGAAGGGTCGGCAAGAAGTGTCAACGATTTCATATAGAAATTCCTGAACACCTTCCTCTCCTTGGCTTCGTTTCTCGAGGCGCGGTCATGGACGGCCTTTGCGGAAGGAACGACCCCTATCCCGAATCCATGGTACAGAGCCCTGGAGCAATAGTTTTCGTCCTCGCCGTAGAACGGAAAGAACGGAGCGAACAGCCCTACCTTCTCAAGGCATTTGCGTGAGACCAGCCAGTGTGCGGCCATCACATACGGCACCGACCAGAGCTCTGGAGACACCTCCTTACGGGCAGTATAGGTGCGCCTTGAGAACTGAACATCCATCTCAACACAACCGTCTTTCATCTGCACCGGACTCAGGATTCCGAATCCAGGGGCAGTCTCGCAAACACTGACGAGCCGCTCCAGCGTATCCGGGAATACCCAGGCATCCTGATTCATCAGATAGACATAATCATAGCCGTTCTCCAGGGCATAGGACAGTCCTTCGTTGTTCGCGGCAGCAAATCCGGGATTGGACGGATCGACCTTCAGCACAGCCTGAGGGAATTGCTCCTTGACGAACTCGACGGATCCATCCGACGACCCGTTGTCAACGATGAAAAGGTCTGCCCCCAAGGAGGATTCCGAGACGCTGCCCAGACAACGGGACAGCCAGGCCATCCCATTGTAAACCACGACTATGACCAAGACCTTCTTCATCCCTTAAGCTGATTGTAGTATTCGGTGAAAATCTCCTTGGTGGTCTTGCCGGTGAATATGCTGTGACGGACATTCCTTGCGGTAGCCGCCATAATGGCGTTGTGCCCGTCCGGGTCGCGGCAATCCTTGAACAGGTACTTGATACCCCTGCAAGCCTCCACGAGCCAGACATATATACCAAGGAACAGATACATCGGCATGAAGTTGCGGGAATAGAATATCAGAGCCCCGCGGACCCTGGTCGGCTTTATGGCAGTCTCCATCCTCGAAGCGGTGGAATTGGCTATGTGATAGATCTTTACATCAGCATCAGCATAGACCCCGTAACCGTATTCGTTGAACATTGTACCCAGGGCGATGTCTTCCGGAGTAAACGTGTAACGTTCGTCGAACCAGCCCATCCTGCTGAACAGCTCCGTCTTCGCCAGGAAGGCGGCCCCGTTCAGGTTGTATGTCTTGAAAAGGCCCTCCTGCATCGTATGCCGGGTCTTCTTGGTCTCGTTGAACCTGTGCAGGTAGTGGGCCATGTAGGTCCATGCGTTCATCTTCCTCCGCCCGCAGGTCTGCACCCTCCCGTCCGGGAAGAGGATGTTAGGAGAGACTACCGCAGCATCCTCCGGCAGCCTGCCGAAGTCCGCCACGAGGGAATCTATCACCGGAGTGTCGAAGAAAGTGTCGTCGTTGACAATGAAAGTATATTTCCCGCAGACCTTCTCAAGGGCCAGGTTGTTGTTCTCGGCGAATCCCCTGAGTTCACGGCTCTCCACCACGGTCACCCACGGATATTCAGCCTTGAGGGCGGCAAGGTTCGCCTCGGAAAACATATAAGCCACCACGAATGCCTCGTAGGTGACTGACGTATTCTTCCGTATGCTATCCAGGCACGGACGGAGGAGATCCATCCGGTCCATGCACACTATGACTATGCTGACCAGCGGCTGCATCGCAACTAAGATAAGAATAATCCCGCGACTATCCTACGCCAGGACCATTTTATTTTCAATGGGATACGCCTCAATCCACGCTTTGCGGAAGGGTCGCCGGCAAGGGTGTGCCTCGAATAATCCAGATATGGTACGTTCCTGACGTTGGCTCCTTCTCCGAGCAGGTTCTCCGGATACAACCCGCATTTCCGGCAGACTGGCATCAGGGAAAGCTGGTCGCGGCGAGAAAAGCGGTTGTATTCTTCCCACCAGGCTTCAGACAGCGAAATTACCGCTGGATCGTTGTGCCGCCGGAAAATGAGATTGTTCTCCATCAGTCCGAAATGCCTCGGGAAGCCCTCCGACAGGAGATGCCTGCGCGTCCTGCGAGCCTCCCGGAATCCGATCCGAAGGTCCTTGTAGCAAGCTGCGATCTCTTCATAGACGCAGTCCCTGACAAGATGAGGCACCTGGGCGACCAGGCTGCCCGACGAAGAGGCACGGCGGACGGCATCGTAGATCCCGCCCCCACTGATGGCGATGTTCGCATCGATCCAGAGACTCTCGTCATATTCACCAAGAACCTTGTGAGGCAGTAGTTTGACGTATCTTGACAACCTTGTCGGATCGTCGCAGGAATATGGGATCGGACGTATCTGCCAGACTCCTTCCTCAGAACTGACGGCGGCGTCGGTGAAACAGATGTAGTCGAAATCCACATCCACGGCTTCCGGCTCGCGGAGTTTATCGTAACCTCCTGTTATGCAAGTATATATAACCCTTTTCATCCTTTCTTGACCGGTAAGATGCACTGACGTCCGAGTTCTTCCAGATATTCCTGGGTATAGAAATCCATTTTGCCTCCGTAGCTTGCGAAAGTCATCTCTCCGAAATAAAGCCTGCCGCCGGATACGAAGAAATCCATCCTGACTTCCGGGAAGCCTTCGGACAGGACGGAAGCAGCCTCAAGCATCTGCCCGAGGCACGCTGGTTTCGGAACTGCTCCCCTACCGTCACGGTAGTGTTCCGTGAATACGGACACCTCCGGGTGGACATTCCAGTCCAGGTCGTAGATGTTGACATACGTCTCGCTGGAAGTCCTCCCATAGCATACCCACACCGAATATGGCTTGCCGTCGAAACACCAGACCTTGTAATCGGCCGGAGGAATTCCCGAAGGCTCGTCTCCCGACTGGAGGAACCGCTCCGCGATTATGCGGGGCTCGATGGCGTTGTAGTACATCTCCCCGTTCAGGTAGCCGAACTTCTTCTTCATCCGGGAATGCAGGAAAGCCCGGGCCTTCCCTTCATCGAAACCTGCCCTCCTGTCCATGACCAGCGTCGATCCGCTGTCGTGGTTGCATTTGAGCACGCACTTGTCCGGAAGGGTCCCGAAATCGATTTCCGAAGCCGAATCCCAGACACCGAGCAGCGGAATCAGGATACCTTCCAGTCCCTTGGATTTGACATAATCCCTTACCCGGAACTTGTCAGCGCAGACCGACCAGGACGAAGTATCCGAAAAACACAGGAGCCACTGTATCTTTTCGTTTATGTCGCGGGGGTTATCCCAATCAATAGGGTATCCCTTCCACTCCAGCCAGTCCTTTTCGGCCTGCCTTACGCGATGGTGGTCGAGCATATACTCCCGGCGGAGGCGCTTTATATGGTTCTTCAGGCTCATCTTGACAGGAAACGCAACTTGGATCTGACGAATGCCCTCTCTCCTTCAGTAAGGGCGAATGTGTAAGTGGTGATGCAGGTTGATACGGTACCGGTGAACAGCACGGCAAGGAGCCGCCAGCCGCCGGCCGGGACGAGTTTCCAGACCAGGAAGGTCACCAGGAGGGTTATCACCACGACCGGCAGTACCTTGAGGATCACTTCCTTCATGAACAGGGATATCGGGAACCCGACGATTTCCCGCATGAGGAACAACTTCACGATATCATTGATCACATACACGCCGATGAAGACCAGATAGCAGACATAGGCAGGTGCCCCGAGCCTGTATGCAATCCACGTGAGCGGGAATATGAGGAACGTTATGCAGGAAGTCACGATATAGAATTTCCGTATCCGTCCGGAGGCCTGCACGAGCGTAGACGAGGATGTCATCAGCAAATCCAGAAGGAGGCAGAGAAGCGTAAGGCGGGTGAAAAGCGCTGTCCCTTCAGGGACGAATTCGGCCTTCAGCCACAGTGCCAGCAGCATCTCGGCCTCGAAAAGGAACGGGACGGCGAGTATGAATATGATCAGGAACGAATATTTCGCGCCTTTGCAGACCAGGTTGAACGAATAGTCCGTATCGCCGGAGACAAAGGATTTTGTAATCTGAGGGTTGATAGCCTGCAGCACGTTGGTGACGAACTGCTTCACCATATTCTCGACATTAAAGGCTATGCCCCTCATCGTGTTGAACACGACACCGAAGAAATAGTTCACCAGCTGGGTCACGCCCTGGATGTTCACCAGATAGACTCCGTAAGACAGCCCGTTCCATCCGGCGAAGCCGAACATCTGCCTGGAATACTCCTTGTCGAACCGCACCTCGGTCCTGCTCTCCTCGAAACAACGGCGGCAGTATGACGCATACAGGAACCTCACCAGAAGGGCTACGCAGCACATGAGCAACGCATACAGGATCAGTTTGTCCATGGACACTTTCAGGAGAGCGAGTGCCACCAGCAACTTGCAGACACCTTCGACTACTCCGATCACGGCGAAAGCGGACATCTTCTCGTGAGCGATTATCGTCGCATTGTACGGCACGCTCAGCATATTGATTACGAATGTCGCGAGGGAGAACTGGAACACCCATCGGGCTGCCGCAAGCCTTCCGTCCGGCAGGTTCATCACATTATCGATGTACCACAGGCCGACAGGCTCTGCAATCAGGATGACTATCGCGGCCACAATCAGCATGATGGCATTGGCGGTGGCGAATACCTTCTTCAGGCTGGCCGTGTCCCCTTTCCCGATCTCGACGGTCAGGAAGCGGCTGATGGCGGTTGAAAGGGAGCTTGTCACGATCGCCATCATCGACACGAAACTGCCTACAGTGTCATATACACCGCGGTCTTCGATTCCGAGCGCGCCCAGTACGATCCTGGCGGTGAACAGGCCGATCACCATCAGTATCAGCATACGCGAATACAAGGCCAAGGTATTCCTTGCAATGCGCCTGCTGGTGTCCGATATCTGAGGTGCCCCTTCCATCCGGTTGTCTTACTTCAAAGGATTCTTGTCAGAGCGGTACCACTCAATGAATTTTCCGATGCCTTCATGCAGCGACGTGGATGGCCGGTACCCCAGTTCATTCTCCAGTTTCGAGCAATCAGCGTTGGTCTGATAGACATCTCCGGCCTGCATAGGCAGGAATATCTTCTCAGCTTCCTTCCCGCATGCGTTCTCGATCTCGGCTATGAAGTCCATCAGTTTCACCGGGTTGGAACAACCGATGTTGTACACATCGAATGGAACCACCCCTGCCGGTGGGTTGTCAATGACCCTGATGGTACCCTCCACTATATCGTCGATATAGGTAAAGTCGCGGATCATATCCCCGTTGTTGAACACCTTGATCGGCCTGCCTGCGGTAATGGCATCAGCGAACAGCATCGGGGACATGTCGGGGCGTCCCCAAGGCCCGTATACGGTAAAGAACCGAAGGCCTGTGGAAGCGAAACCATAGAGTTTCGAATATGAGTGGGCCATCAGTTCGTTGGCTTTCTTGGTCGCTCCGTAGAGGCTGACCGGAGTGTCGGCCTTGTCTTCCTCCGAGAAAGGCACCTTGGAATTGAGGCCGTACACTGAACTGGAAGAAGCGAACACCAGATGAGGGACTCCGTAATTCCGGCACCCCTCGAGGATGTTCAGGAAGCCTTCCAGGTTGCTTCTCAGATAAGCATAAGGATTCTCTATCGAGTAACGCACACCTGCCTGGGCAGCCAGGTTGACGACCTTGTCGAACCTTTCCGACTCGAACAGACCGTCCAGGGAAAGCTTGTCGCAGATCGACATCCGGATGAAGCTGCAGCCGCACCACCGGGAACTTACCTTCCTCTCCAGCTCATTGAACGGTCCATCGAAGCCGTTCTCGCCCAACCGGCCGTATTTCAGGCGCACATCGTAATACTCGTTTATGTTATCGATCCCGACGATCTCGTCTCCCCTTTCGGCTAGACGACCCATCAGCCTGGACCCGATGAAACCGGCAGCGCCTGTGACAAGTATCTTCATATCAATCCTTTTTTGCTTCCTTATGATAAATCCATTCCGGGAACTTGAGCTTGGATTCGAGATTGGCAATCTTCGTCGCACGTGAACTCACATACGAGGAAGGCTTCCCGGCATTCCTCTTGAGAGGATTCGGCAGACATGCCGCAATGAGGCAGGACTGCCTGCGGGTCAGTTTAGCGGCAGTGGTGCCGAAATGGTACTTGGCAGCCGCCTCCGCTCCGTATATTCCCTTCCCCATCTCAGCCACGTTCAGATAGACCTCGAGTATCCTCTCCTTCCCCCAGATGAACTCGATCAAGACCGTGAAATAGGCCTCCAGGCCTTTGCGAATGAAAGACCTGCTCGGAACAAGGAATACATTCTTGGCAGTTTGCTGCGATATTGTACTTGCGCCGCGCATCCGGCTGCGCTTTCCGCTTTCGAACTCCTCCCGTGCCTGCCTGATCGCTTTCCAATCGAAACCGCCGTGTGCTTCGAAAAGATTGTCCTCGCTGGCTATGACCGCCCTTGCAAGTTCCGGGGAGATATTCCTGTATGACTTCCAAACCTTGTGGGTATGGAATGAATCATCGTGCCTGAATTCGATGGAGCGCTGGACCATAAGAGGAGTGACATACACCGGGAGCCATTTGTACATGACCGTAAGGAGCAGGGACAGGACGACAAGGGCTATCGGCAGCTTGATAAGAAGCAGCCTCCAAAGTCGTCCAAGGAAAGTATGTCTCCTACTCATATCCAGTAATCTTCAATCGGAACTTGAGGCTTTTCCTCCCATCCGGGAACGTCTTGGCCTCTTCTTCCTCGAATCCCAGCTTGCGGTAGACGCCGCCGTCAGACCAGCTTGCATCGGCATAGCTCATCACGTCGTCCGGATGCACATCCTCGATGAAAGCCTTGAGCAGTTTGCCCATTCCTCCATCCACCCCTAGTCCATCCAGGGAAGCGTACCGCACCCATTCGTACGAACGTATCAGAGCATCACCCTTCTTCCATGTCCTGGGACCGGAAAAACCTGCTACAGCAACAAGTTCGCCATTGTGGAACAATCCGTAAGAATACCTGCAGGATGCGTCACCGAGACGGTGATTCGCAGCAAGGAACGGACCCGAAACCGGTTTCGCTATCCGCCGCACCTCGCAGTTCCTGGCGTATATCCTCCTCAGGCCATCCACACTACCTGAGCCCTGCAAGGAAAGCGGTCACGTTCGATTCGATGGATCCTTCCGAATAATCTTCCTTGACGAACCGCTCGCCCGTTATATTCTCATAAAGCTCTATGTATCGCTCGGTGATGCCGTTCACGACCTCCGGAGTCATTTCGGGCACTTTCTGGCCCTCAAGGCCTTGGAAGCCGTTGGACATCAGCCACTCACGGACGAATTCCTTGGAGAGCTGCTTCTGCCGTTCTCCTCTGGCAAGCCTCTCCTCGTACCCGTCTGCATAGAAATACCTTGAGGAATCCGGAGTATGGACCTCGTCCATCAGGTATATCTTGCCGTCCCTCTTTCCGAACTCATATTTCGTATCGACAAGGATAAGTCCTTGCTGAGCAGCTATTTCCGTTCCACGCTGGAAAATCGCACGGGTATATTCCTCCAATTTCGCATAGTCCTCGGCACCGACCAGTCCGCTGGAGATTATCTCCTCCCTTGTAACGTCTTCGTCGTGGCCTTCCATCGCCTTGGAAGTCGGGGTTATGATCGGCTCAGGGAACTTCTGGTTCTCCACCATCCCGTCAGGAAGCTGCACTCCGCACAAGGTCCTCTTTCCGGCCTTGTACTCCCGCCAGGCGTGTCCGGCAAGATATCCCCTGATCACCATCTCCACCTTGAACGGCTCACACTTCAAGCCCACCGTTACCGCAGGATCCGGGACGCCGATCTTCCAGTTCGGTAGGATGTCGTCCGTGGCATCCAGGAACTTGGCAGCTATCCGGTTCAGTATCTGCCCTTTGTATGGTATACCCTCTGGGAGGACTACGTCGAATGCAGAGATCCTGTCGGAAACCACCATCACCAGGTAATCCCCGTCTATATCATAAACGTCGCGGACCTTGCCGACATATTTCCCCACCTGTCCCGGGAAATTGAATCCAGTCTTAACAATTGCTTTCATATCTGACTAGTTAAACTAAAATGCAAAGTTACTAAATCTTGGAGCGTTTGACAATCCCGTCCACCACCGGAGCGATCTCGTCGTAGCCGTATCCCCGTGTCAAGCCGAACTTCAGCAACTTGAACTTCTCCTGCGGATCTCCCTCTAGGGTCTTGTACTTGGCCTCCAGGACAGACACCATCCGCCGATGGGCTTCATCTTCGTCAATCTCCTCCAATGCCTTGTCCACCACATCCTTCGGAATGCCTTTACCTGCCAGCATGTATGAAATCTTGACCTTTCCCCAACCGGACAGACGAGACTTTTCGCGTGCGAATGCGGATGCAAATCTGAGATCGTCCACGAATTTGTCAGCCACAAGGCTCTCCACCAGTTTCAGGGCAAGTTCCCGGTCTCCGTCGAATGCGGAATAAGCTTTCTTGTAGATGTCGGAACTGCAGTATTCACGCTTGGCGCACTGGTTCTGCAGACGGTTCAAAACTTTCGGATAATCTTCCATCTCAAAAATCGAATCCAAGGGAGAAGAAGGCTCCAAGCCTATTGCTCATCGAAGACCAGTGCAGATAGAAGCTGATCGGGCCGACTATCGTATTGTAAGTATATGCGGCACCGATTCCCAACGCATCAGAAACTGCCGGTCCCCATTCCACGAAGTCGGAAGGTTTGTTGGCGGCAGCCACGTAATTCCCGATCAATGTCAAGTAGTTGTTCTCGAAGAGTTCTTTCCTGGCATCCATGCGGAAAACACCCATAACCCTGTCCATAGCAGCTGAATAGTTGATTCCGATGAATGGCACCTGCTGGTCGAAATACCGTCCTGCCATCGTACCGCCGATGGTATTGGTGAACGGCAGCGGGATATCATCTCCGAGAAGGCAGCGGACATTGACGGAAGGGATGAATGCAATGTCGTCATTGCCAAGTACCTTCATGGCATCGAACTGGATTGCATGGAAACTGTCGAACCGGTGCGGGAAGCTTCCGAACACCCACTGGTATGACAGATTCACGGAATGGCCCTCAGTCGGGACATAACCGTCATCAAGCGAATAGTTCCTGGCATCCACGAAGGCCGAGACGAAATCGTTCTTCAAGTACCTGGAATCATAATCCGGCATCACCTGTTCGGACATAAGGGAACCGATGTTGAAATAATCGTTGCGGATGCCGGCCTTGAGGAAGAACTTGGACCACTTTATGTTCGAAGCGGAGACCTCCTGCCTGAGATCTGTGAAATTGATCCTGAACCGGTTGGCACCCAGGCCGAAAGTATTCCTGTCCGTGTGGCGGATGCCGGTCAGGAAATTGAGCGTCATCCCCCTGGTGGTCACGTAGGAATATGTCAGGTTAGCCGCAGGACTGATTCCGATCTTGCCGGTAAGGTCCCAGGAGGATCCCTGCAACTTGTGGACTCCCCATCCTACGTTCAGGAGCACGGACACGACTTCCTCGGTGTCGAAACGCACTCCCACGCCCACCTTGCTGATAGGCCCCTTCTTGCAGTTGAACCGCAGGCGGTACGGCTGGGAGTCGCCCAACAACTCGTAATTGACGTAGTCGAACGAATTCGTACCGAAGATGGTGGCCACTGCATTCTCTATCTCCGTGTTGCCCATCCTGGTCCCCGCATCCACCCTGATCTTGTTGTGCAGGTAGCTGCTTTCCTTGTCACTGACCCCGGTTATTTCCACTCCGGAAACCATGACCTTGGTATTCCGGATGTCATCAGCTGGTTCATCCTGGAGGCTGGTGGTATCCGGACCGACGACCTTCTTGAGCGAATCCAGGATCACGGCATTTTCCAGTGCCGCCACATATCCCCTGTGGATTATCGAGTCCACACTCTCAGTATCGAAGCTGAGCATTCCGTATTCATGGAGGTCCGGCTTGATGCTTACGTCTGGAAGGTCCTGGTTCTTCTCGAACGACGTCCTTCCCATCATGTCGATGCTGGTATTGATCACGTCGCCGATGTTGTTGATGTCGGCATAGCCCTTATATCCACTGGACAGGTCGACTCCTATCACGATGTCCGCACCGCATTTCTTGGCCAGGTCGGTCGGATAATTGTTGCGCATCCCACCGTCGACCAGCACCATTCCACCCACCTTCACCGGCGTAAAGAGCCCCGGGATGGACATGGTGGACCGGAGGGCTGTGTTCAGCTTGCCCTTGGTCCAGATCTTGGCGGTTCCCGTCACCAGGTCGGTCGCCACGCAGAGGAAAGGAATCGGCAGATCCTTGTAGAAATCAATCTCATCCTGGTAGCCGACCGAAAGGGAACTGAATATGTTGTTGACATTCTGCCCGTAAACCATTCCGGAAGGAAGGCTGCCCAGGAGGTTGTCCCTGACAAGACCGGAAGCATCTTCCTTGCCCGCGCCGAGGTGGATCTCCCTGGAACGGTGAGGATACTGGAGTTCGTCTTCCCTCTGGTGCATGAACTCGTCCCTGTCGTAGAAGAACGGGAACGACAGGACGTATTTCTCCTTGTACTTGACGGTGGAATATGAAAGGTATTCTCGTGGGACCTTGTCCGAGAGAGCCATGTCCCAGTCGATCGACCTGATCAGGCTGTCCAGCTGTCCGGCGTTGTATCCCAGGGCATATATGCCGCCCACAAGGCCACCCATGCTGGTACCCATCACCATATCTACCGGCATTCCTATGGATTCCAGGTATCTGATGACTCCGACATGGGCGGAGCCTTTGGCTCCTCCCCCGCTTAGCACCAAAGCGACGGTCGGTCTCTTGCGCACCCGGCGGATGGAATCCATCTTCGCCCGGATCACCTCGACACGCAAGTCCCTTGCCTCACGTTCGGCATCAAGCTGAGCATGCGCAGGTTGGGAATAGCCTGCGTGAATGGCAGCGAACAAAGCGATGGCCGGAATCGCGATCTTTCCGATAAAAGTGTTCATAGTTTCAATCAGGTTTATCTTTCTTCCTGTGTTCTCCGGCAAGCATCCCGCAAGCGGCAAGGATGTCTTCTCCCCGGGATGCCCTGATCGTGCAGGTTATCCCGTGGTTTGACAACCGGTCCCTGAAAATCTCCATCATGACCTGTGGGGATGTTTCGAACGGAGCATCCGGAATCTTATGGAAACGGATAAGGTTTACCCGGCATTCCAGGCCCCTGAGGAGCCTGTACAGGGCATCCGCATGCCGTTTATCGTCATTCAGCCCGGCAAACATTATATACTCGAAACTCACTCGGCGCTGGCCTGTGAAGTCATATTGCCTTATCAGGTCGATAACATCCTGCAGCGGCCAGGCTTTCTGAACCGGCATGATGGCAGCGCGTTCGTCCGGGAACGGATTGTGAAGGCTGACCGCCAGATGACAACGAGTAGTATCCAGGAACTTCTTCATCTCCGGGAGTACTCCGATAGTCGATAGGGTTATGCGCTTCGGGCTCCAGGCGAAACCCCAGTCCGCCGTGAGCACTTCGATCGCACGGCTTACGGCACTCCAGTTGTCCAAAGGCTCACCCATTCCCATGAAAACGGCGTTCGTAAGCTCATCAGCCTCATCGACCGACAGGAACTGGGACAGTATACCGGCCACTGTGAGATGGCCGTGGAATCCCTGACGCCCCGTCATGCAGAACTTGCAGCCCATGCGGCAACCCGCCTGGGAAGAGACACAAAGCGTCTTGCGGTCATCATCCGGAATCATTACCGCTTCGACCGCATCGCCCTCCCCCAAAGGGAACAGGTACTTCTTTGTACCGTCCCGGGAAACCTGGCATCCGGACGGCCTGATCAGCCCTACTTCACAAGCCTCCTTCAGCTTTTCCCTTCCTGCCTTGGAAATATCCGTCATCGAGTCGATGTCGCATACCTTCCGGACGTACATCCAGCGGGCGATCTGCTTTCCGGTGAAAGCCGGAAGGCCAAGCCCGAGGGCGAGTTCCTTGAGTTCTTCAGGGGTTTTTCCGAGGAGTGTTTCCCGCATCGTTTTCATGTTTTGAGTCACTTGGCAAAATTAGTGAAAAATAATGTCAGAATTGAGGAAAACTTAATATCTTTGTTTGTGAACATATAAACTGAATATCATTATGGCAAAAGAGGTAGAGGCACAGGCCGCAGACATCAATGCCGCCAAGTTGAAGGCACTGCAGGCCACGATCGACAAGATTGAGAAAGATTACGGGAAAGGGACGATCATGAAGTTGGGAGAACAGCCACAATGGGACGTTCAAGTCATTCCAAGCGGATCCGTGGCGCTTGACCACGCCCTGGGCATCGGCGGATACCCAAGAGGCAGGATAGTAGAAATCTACGGTCCGGAGTCCAGCGGAAAGACGACACTTGCAATCCACGCCATCGCAGAGGCCCAGAAAGCGGGCGGAATAGCTGCGATGATCGACGCGGAACACGCATTCGACAGGACTTATGCTAAGGCACTGGGAGTAAACCTGGAAACCCTTCTGATTTCCCAGCCGGACAACGGCGAACAGGCTCTCGAAATTGCTGACAACCTGATTCGTTCGGGGGCTATCGACATCGTTGTCATCGACTCTGTCGCCGCCCTTACGCCTAAAGCTGAGATCGAGGGAGAGATGGGCGACAACAAGGTCGGACTCCAGGCAAGGCTCATGAGCCAGGCGCTCAGGAAACTGACCGCGAACATTTCCAAGACGAACACTTGCTGCATATTCATCAACCAGCTGCGTGAAAAGATCGGCATCATGTTCGGCAATCCTGAGACCACAACGGGCGGAAACGCACTGAAGTTCTATGCTTCGGTCAGGATCGACGTCCGCCGAATCACCCAGCTCAAGGACGGCGAGGAAGCCCTCGGCAACCGCACCAGGGTAAAGGTGGTCAAGAACAAGATGGCGCCTCCTTTCAAGAAGGCGGAATTCGACATCGTCTATGGACAGGGAATATCCCGCACCGGAGAGATCGTGGACCTCGGAGTCGAGTACGACGTGATCAAGAAGAGCGGAAGCTGGTTCAGCTACAACGACCAGAAACTTGCCCAGGGACGCGAAGCTACCAAGCAACTGCTTGCTGACAACAAGGAACTCTGCGAAGAGATCGAGGGCAGAATCAAGGAAGCCCTCAAGAATGTAAAAGACTGACAGTGAGTTATTTCCTCGGATGGTATTCGAGGATGGCCCGCTGCCAAGTGGAGGAGTCGATGTGCGTGTAAATCTCGGTTGTGAGGATGCTTTCGTGTCCGAGCATTTCCTGGACGACCCGCAGGTCGGCTCCATTCTCTATCAGATGCGTGGCGAATGAATGACGGAACGTATGCGGTGATATCTCCTTACGGATCCCAGCAATCATGGCCTGCTTCTTCACCATATTGAACATCGCCACCCTGCTGAGGCTCTTTCCGAACCGGTTCAGGAACAGTATGTCGTCGTATTTCGGCTCGGCCGGGTCCGGCCTTGCCCCGAGGTAACACCTGATAGCGTCCACGGCGATCTCCCCTATCGGTACAAGGCGCTCCTTATTGCCCTTTCCGACCACCTGGACGAAACCTTCTTCCAGATAGACATGGGATATCTTCAGGTTCACCGCCTCTGAGACTCTCAGGCCGCAACCGTAAAGGACCTCCAGTATCGCCCTGTCACGTTTTCCGTTCCAGGAAGAAAGGTCCACCGATTCCATGATCGAAGTGACCTCATCGACCGAAAGGACTTCCGGAAGGTACCTGCCCAGTTTCGGGGAATCCACAGTTTCGCAAGGGTTGTCTTTCCTCTCCCCTTCTGCGACAAGCCAGTCGAAGAAAGAACGCAGCGAACTCAGAAGCCGGGCCTGCGACCGTTTCGAGAGCTTGTCCTTAGCAGCCAGATAATCAATAATATCCTGCGTGGTAACCTCTGCAGGAAGTGCCGTCGTGGCATCGAAGAACTCGCGGATGTCAGTTGAATACGAAGTGACGGTATTCGGAGACATCGCCCGCTCTATCTTCAGATAGTAGGAATAATCACTGAGTATTTTCGAGGTCAGGTCCATCACTTCTGGGCGGCCTCAGCAGCAGCCCTCTCGGCAGCCATCACCTTGTTGTAACAGTCACGGCAAAGCGGCTCGTATGCATCCTTCTCTCCAAGGACCACCAGTTCGGTACTGTGCGCGAGCCGGTGTGAGTGGTTGGCCAGATTGCCGCAGTTGACACATATGGCATGGACCTTACGTACTTCTTCGGCGATTGCCATCAGATAAGGCATGGGACCGAAAGGCTTGCCCAAGTAGTCGGTGTCAAGCCCGGCTATGATCACCCTCTTCCCCCTGTCCGCCAGTTCCTTGGCAACATCGACAAGGGACATGTCATAGAACTGGGCCTCGTCAATACCAATGACCTGGACATCGTCGGCTACCTTCAGCATATCCCGGGGATCCTTGACGGCATGGCAAGGGATCTTGTGGAAATCATGGGATACGACATCATCCTCCGAATACCTCGTATCGATGGTCGGCTTGAAGATTTCGATCTTGAGATTGGCGAACTTCGCCCTTCTGATCCTGCGGATCAACTCCTCGGTCTTGCCTGAGAACATAGAGCCGCAGATGACCTCTATCTCCCCTGCTTTTTTTATGTTTTCTGAAAACATTTCTTAAATTTGTTGAAATATCAATACTCTCACAAAGATAGCATTTTTATGGGAAACATCGACGAGAAAACTCTTTCCGCTATCCTGGGAAGGATCGACAGCATCAGAGAGGAGCTGGAAGCTCTTGAATATGAGGTAAAAGCCATTCTGGAACCGGCAGTGGCAGAAGAGCCCGAGGCCATGGTTGAGCCTGAGGTGACGGCAGAGCCGGAACCTGTTGAGGAGCCCGCTCCGGTCGAAGAGCCGGTGCCGGCAGAAGAGCCTGAACCTGTCGATGTGATGGACGACATCCCGCAGGAGCCGATCGACCTTTCGATCTCGGACATAGATATTCCCGAAGAAGAACCCGTTGAAACCGCCAAGCCGATCCTGGACACAGCCAAGGCAGACACGGCCGTGATGGATGTCCTGGCCGAGAGGCAGGCATGGAGGATCGACCGCCCCGGCTCAGCTGTCAAGAACGTGATCAGCGCCATATCCCTCAACGACAGGGTCCTGCTGATCAACGTCCTTTTCGGAGAGGATCCTATGCTTTTCCAGGACACCATCTCCGCGTTCAACGGCATGCAGACACTCGATGAAGCGACAGCATACATCAAGGCCAACTTCCCGGACTGGGACATGGATTCCGAACCGGTTTACAGGCTGATGATGGCTGTACGAAGGAAGCTCAGATAATGCCATGCCAGGGATACTTTACATAGTCCCAACCCCTGTCGGCAACCTTGAGGACATGACTTTCCGCGCAATCCGCGTGCTTAAGGAGGCCGACCTGATCCTGGCGGAAGACACCAGGACCAGCAGCGTGCTCCTACACCATTACGACATACACGGCAAGCTCCAGTCCCACCACAAATTCAACGAGCACCAAACCGTGGAGATGATCAAGGAACGGATTCTGGGAGGCTTGAACGTAGCCCTGATCAGCGATGCCGGAACTCCGGGCATCTCCGACCCCGGATTCCTCCTGGTCCGCACCTGTGCGGCAGAAGGGATAGAGATACAGACGCTTCCGGGATCGACAGCATGCATCCCGGCGATCGTTTCATCCGGACTCCCATGCGACCGCTTCTGCTTCGAGGGATTCCTTCCGGTCAAGAAAGGCCGCCAGACATTGTTGAAGACGCTTGCATCCGAGAGCAGGACCATGGTATTCTACGAATCACCTTACCGGCTCGTCAAGACATTGGGACAGTTCGCCGAGTACTTCGGCCCCGACCGCGAGTGTTCGGTGGCAAGGGAGATATCCAAGGTCCACGAAGAGCACCGCAGAGGCACACTGACCGAGGTGCAGGCCTGGTTCCAGGAGCACGAGCCGAAAGGAGAGATAGTGATCGTGGTCGCCGGAGCTCCCCCTGAGAAGAAACACTGATAAAACCAAACTTACTCTGAATTATGAAAAACTCGAAAGACGACGGTCGCAGGCCGTCAGCATCCTTTGTAGTCGGGGCAGTGGCCCTGCTGTTCCTGATAATCGGCTACCAAGCCGCCCTGTTCATCCACAAGGCATCCGTCGCGAGGATCATCGCCAATCACGATGCCCCGGACACGGTATATCTAAACGATCCTTCTCCGAAAAAACAGGGCATTGATGTCCAGGAGATCCGGCATTCCAGGCATTCAGCCGCTGCCCAGTCCATCCGCCGCGCCAACTCTCCGCGCAGATACGAGAGTTTCAAATTCAACCCCAACACGGTGAGCGTGGATGACCTCATGCGCCTGGGATTCAGCGAGAAGCAGGCCCAGTCCATAGACAACTACCGCAGGAAAGGCGGAAGGTTCCGGCGAAAGAGCGATTTCGCCAGGTCATACGTAGTGGCGGACTCTGTGTTCAAGAGGCTTGAGGAATATATCGACATCCCTTTGATAGACATCAACAAGGCTGACTCGGCCACATTCGAGACCCTGCCGGGAATCGGGAAGTTCTTCGCCGCGAAGATGGTATCATACCGCAGTGAGCTGGGAGGATATTCATACAAGGAGCAGCTCATGGACATCTGGCATTTCGATGAGGAGAAATACGAAGGGCTCAAGGACTTGATAACCTTGAGCCCACCGGAGCCTTTTCAACTTTGGACCCTGCCGGAATCCCGTCTGGCCAGCCACCCTTACATAGGGAAAGAGGCTGCGCACGGAATCGTCCTGTACAGGGAGAACACCGCCCGTGACGGATGGTCGGTCCGGAGCCTGGTCGAAGCAGGGGTCCTCGACCCCGACCAGGGTTCCAAACTGGAACGCTGCCGGATAGCGCCCCCACCAGCAGAGGACAATGACCGAGCAAATGCGCCTGATTGAAATGACTTGCACCAACCGGGCGCTTACTGCTTCGCAGCCCTGTACGGGTAAATGCGCCCTAATGGTGAAGTCATTTCAATCTGAAGCTATAGCGTGCGGTATTTCTTGCCGTACTCGAGTTGCTGGGAGAGGAAGTCCTCAGCATATACCAGCTCGTAATCCACGACCTTGCCATCCTTGACCACCGGCACGATGTCAGGATTGACGAATCCGCCGTATGGCTTCAACTGAAGGGCTGCATAGCGTTCCAGGACCTCCTTGTGGATTTCAGGATCGATGTTGACGGCATACGTCTCGACCAGGTTCTTCCCGGCCGCATAGTCCCCTTCCGACTTGATCCTCTGGATCTCCGCCAGGAGCTGTGCGAACAGCCCGCGCAGAGCCTCGAAGTCGTTGACGACGAAATAGGTCTTGCCGTCACGTTTCTTCTTCTCGATCACGTTGCGGGACGCACCTTTTTCGTAGCACCACTGCGCGATCAACTTGCGGTTCTGCATATGCGCCTCTGTGTTCTTCTTGCCAAGTTCGACGCGGCTGAACTGCACCAGGAGGCCGTTCCGGATGTAATTGGAATATGCAGCCTTGTATGCCTCCGGGTCATTCAGGATGCCAAGCTCGACCATCTTCGGATCAGCCATATAGTACAGTCCGAACAAATCGGCCCTAGCCTCCTCGAGCGTAGAGGAATATTCACCCATGGCGGTCGTGGAAACTCCCGGCAGCAACTGGCCGGAGCCGTGCCCGAGGCACTCGTGCAGGTCGGTGTGGATCTCATCTGTATAATCCCCGAATTTACGGTATGCATCGATCTCCGCCTGGTCGTACGCGAACTCCTCGAGGGTATTCTTCGGACTTTCAAGGGCTGCCATGTCGTAGGCGTGGGTGATGTTGGCGATGGTCACCGACTTGGAGCCATAGTCCCTCCTGATCCAGTCCGCGTTAGGCAGGTTGATGCCGATCGGAGTGGAAGGGTATGTCGCTCCCGCGAGCGTGATCCCGTTGACGACCTTCGCGGAGACACCCTTGACTTCCTTCTTGCGGAACCTCGGGTCGATCGGGGAATTGTCCTCGAACCACTGGGCGTTCGCACTCAGGATCTCCGTCCTGGCTGAAGCCGCGGAATCTTTGACGTTCACGTAACCTTCCCAGGTAGCCTTGCGTCCGAGCGGATCGTCGTAGTCCTCGATGAAACCATTTATGAAGTCCACGCTGCCGATCGTATCCTGCACCCAGACAACGTTGAAATCGTCCCAGGTCTTCAGGTCACCGGTCTTGTAGTAGTCTATCAGATAACCGAGGGCCTCCTTCTGTATGTCGTTCTCGGCCACCTCACGGGCCAGTTCAAGCTCCCCGACTATCTTCCTGATGGCGGAATCGTAGATACCGTCTATCTTCCAAGGCTTCTCGACCACTTTGCCGTCTTCCTTTACGACCTTGGTGTTCAGGCCGTATGAAACAGGAGTCGGATCCTCAGGGTCCACGATCCCTGCGTAATAATCTTCGACATCCTTCCTTGTGACCCCGTCATAGAAATTGACGGCTGAAAGTTCCACGATGTCCCCGTCGGAAGAAGTGGAGCGTCTTTGAGGATATATGTCCGGAGAATAGACAACGGCCAACAGGGTGTCTGCCCCATCCTGGTCCCCGACAGCTTCGATCAGGCTCTTGAAATACTCCTTCGGGCAATCCGGGAAGAACTTGTCCTCAGCATAATGGTGATGTATTCCGTTGGAGAAGAACAATCTCTTTGCATAGACGATAAAATCCTGGAATTCAGGGCATTCCCTGTCTCCTTCGTAATTATTGAGGATATCCTCGACCACATGGCGGATCGGTAGGTTCCATTTACAATACTGGTCCCATGTGATGTCACGGCCGTACTTGGCGGCCTCGGACAAGTGATAGACATACTCCTTCTGGCGAAGGCTCAGGTCATCCCAGCCGGGTACCTGGAAGCGCATCACCTTCAGGTCGGCGAACTGGTCCAACAGATAATGGAAATCATTCTCTCCGGCCTTCCTGGTGCCGGTGCCGCAAGAGGAAAGGATTGCAGCTGCTCCTAGTGCGACAATCATCTTTACAAAGTGTTTCATGGTTTGTAAATATAGGCATTATTCAGGAATTTTTTCTAATTTTGTATGTTTGACCTAACGATTGGGAATGAGATGAGACTCCTGAATATATCAACCAAGTTCCTGTGTGCAGCAGCGATAACCCTTGCGGCCATCGCAGGGACTTCGTGCGACAAGGACGATAATTTCGGAATAGACGGTAGCGAGCAGGGCATCCAGGGCGGTAACCATGGGGACAGGAAGGAATTCGTACAGACACGGAAGGTTCTGCTATTCTATGAATGCGGCTTCAACAGCCTGTATCCATACATCAGGGAGGACATGGACGAAGAACTCGTCAAGGGGTTCATTCCAAAGAACGGGCGCAACGACGACATCCTTCTCGTCTTTTCGAGGATTGCCCGCAACGGCAACTACGTCAACCAGCCTTCTTACCTTAGGCGCCTTTACACCGACCCGGAAGGGACCATGGTTTCAGATACGCTGCTGACGCTGCCGCCAGAAACGGTCGCGGCCAAGCCGGAGACTATGCGGACGGTCCTGAACTATGCACGTGACGCCTTCCCTTCCTTGGGATACGGCCTCATATTCGCATCCCACGGATCGGGATGGCTTCCTGCCACGTATTATGCCAACCCTTCCGCATACGAAAAGGAGCACGCCCCAAAAGGTACCAAGGCCAAGGCTGCACCGGCCTGGCAGCAAGCCCCTATACCTTCCGGAGACCTGTCCGAGACCGATCCGTTCTACGGCATGACAAGGAGCATCGGCAACGATGCCGAGAGGGTAGGTTCAGGATCCGGGAGCTATGTCATCGATCACGAGATGTCCATCGCCGAGTTCGTAAGCGGGATCCCGTTCCGCCTGGATTACATCCTCTTCGACATGTGCTTCTCTTCAGGTGCGGAGATTTACTACGGCCTGAAGGACGTGACCGACTACGTGATGGGATCGCCTTGCGAGGTCATGGCCGACGGAATGTTCGACTACACTACCGTCACATCCTATCTAATCGGGAGGGAAACTCCTGACCTTGAAGGACTTGCCGATGCGGCTTTCAAGAGATACGATTCCAGGACCGGAATCGAGAGGTCGGCTATCGTAAGCCTCGCCAGGACCGCGGGAACGGAGGCTCTGGCCTCTGTCTGCAAGTCTCTCTTCGAAACTTACAGGCCCGCCCTCTACAACGTGGACTACACCAAGGTACAGGGTTATTACAGGAGCGGCAGACACTATTTCTTCGACTTGGAAGACGCCCTGGTCAAGTGCGGTGCTTCCCAGGCGGACCTTACCATCCTGAGGAACGCCCTTGACGGCTGTATCCTTTACAAGAACGCAACTCCTAATTTCCTGGGGCCTACTTCCCCGACTTCCTCAGGGTTCACGGTCGAGACTACCTGCGGCATAAGCATCTACCTTCCTTGCGCCGGTACTCCATTACTGGATTCCCTCTACAAGCTGGAAGGGTGGAACAAAGCCGTATCTCTTGTAAAATAAATTAATTATTCATATCTTTGCCGGCCTTTGAAAAGCGCAATACGCTTTTGGTGCAATGGGGTTCCGGGCAGTCCGGAACTGAGTAACACATTTTAAACAAAACACAATGAAGCATTTTGAACTCAACGGCACAGTCCGTGAAGTCGGCAACAAAGCCGTGATCAAAGCGTTCCGCAGGCAGGGCCTCGTCCCTTGCAACCTCTACGGACAGGGAATGGAGAACGTCCTCTTCACCGTCAAGGAAAGGGACCTTCAGGGCATCACCAACACTCCTGCATCCTACATCATCGACATCAAGCTGGACAACGGCCAGGCTTACACCGCCATCGGTCACGAGTTCCAGTATCATCCAGTCAAGGACAACTGCCTCCACGCAGATTTCCTCGCAGTCTCCGAAGACAAGCCTGTCACCATCAGTGTTCCTGTGGTCGTCAGCGGTCACCCTGTCGGAGTCCGCAAGGGTGGTAAGTTCGTCCTGGTTTCAAGGGCCCTCCGCATCAGCGCCCTGATGAAGGACCTTCCTGACACTCTCAACGTCGATGTATCCGCTCTCGATATCGAGAAGAGGATCGTAGCCGGCGACATCAAGCTTGACAACGTGAAGGTCGTTTCTCCTAAGGACACGATCATCTGCTCCGTCAAGGCTACCCGTCAGATTTCAGCACAGGCTGGCAATGAAGATCTTGAAGGCGCTGAAGGCGCTGCTGAAGCAGAAGCCTGACAGACTTCAACCTATTGAGCCGTCGGAAATGAACTATCTTGTCGCAGGACTGGGCAACATCGGCGACGAGTACGCTTCAACCAGGCACAATATGGGATTCATGGTATTGGATGCCTGGGCTCAGGCATCCAATGCTGTTTTTGATACCGAGCGCTACGGTGACGTAGCCATCATCTCGTTCAAGGGACGGAAGATCTACCTTCTCAAGCCATCAACCTACATGAACCTCAGCGGTAAAGCCGTGAGGTACTGGCTCAACAAGCTTAACCTCCCCCTGGGGAACCTGCTCGTCATCTGCGACGACCTCAATCTACCTTTCGGCACCATCAGGATGCGCAAGAGCGGGAGCGACGGGGGCCACAACGGCCTGAAGGACATCGAAGCCTGCCTGGAGACATCCCAATGGTCCAGGATAAGGATAGGAATCGGAAACGATTTCACCCCTGGAAACCAGGTGGACTACGTAATCGGTGACCTGAGTGAAAAGGAAAAGGCAGCAGTTCCGGAAATATGCGAAAAAGTGATCGCGGGAGTGAAGGATTTCACCACGATCGGCCCGGACAGGACGATGAATAACCTGAACATCCGACCGAAAAAGACCGGAAATGGGGCATAAAACGTTGAAAAATAAAGATTTTATTAGCGTTTTTATTTGTTTTTCAGTTTTTTTTACATATATTGCAGACCGGTTAGAGTTGCCTTGAAATAACAATAACAATTAATACATTAACTATTCACTTAATAAATTATCAAAATGGAAAAGCTTGTTGCACAAATCAAGAAAGAGCTTGACGAGTTCGTAGTAAACGCTGATGCTCAGGTTGTTAAGGGTAACAAGGCCGCCGGTGCCCGCGCTCGCAAGGCTGCTTTGGATCTTATGAAGGATCTCAAGGAATTCAGGAAGGTATCTGTAGCTGAGGCAAAGAAATAATGTAACGCTACATATCGCGATCAACGGCTGCCCCAAAGGTGGCCGTTAATCGTAAGAAAGACTATGAAAAAAAGCTTACTGATTCTACTGTCCATAATCCTCCTTACCGTCAATGCTTCAGGTTCTCCGGCAAGGAGAGGCTGTTTCCCTCTGTTCCAACCTGACGGGACCTTCTTCCTCGCCAAACTGGAAGGAGATGAATTCTGCCGTATCCTCACCACCCAGCATGGACACGCCATCGCGAAAGGAAAGGATGGATTCTACCAATATGCATATTACAACCAGGACGGAACCAAGGAATGCACCGGTTACAGGGTCGGAGAACAGACCCCTTCCCTGATCCTGGGAGAATGCCTGGCCATTCCGTACCATAGGTTGAATGAAATCGCGCTGTCAAAGCGCAGGTCCGTACGGAGGCGGCCTGCTACCAGGGCCCCGGAGAACGGCGGTACTGTCAAGACCAACTGCGCGATCCTGCTGGTCCAGTTCCCGGACTTGGAATTCCAGGGATCGAACCGCAAGGAAGATTTCACACGGCTCTTGAATGGCAGCGGCAACGGAAGTGCCCTGGAATATTTCAACGATCAGTTCCAAGGCAAGTATGAATTCAACTTCGTGATAGGTGACATCGTCACCGTTTCGAAGAAACACGACTATTACGGCAAGAACGATTACGAGGGCAATGATGCGAACGTCCTGGAACTTGTCCGGGAGGCCTGCATCCTGTCCGATGCTTCCATAGATTTCTCCCAGCTTGACGGAGACGGTGACGGGAAGGTCGACAACGTATTCGTATTCGTCGCCGGCAAGAGCGAGGCCGAGGGCGGAGGAGAAGAATTCATCTGGCCGCACCAGTGGTATCTCCAGAACAACCTTACCCTCGATGGGAAAAGGATCGAAACATACGCTATCGGGACTGAACTGAGCATCCGCTACGATTCAGGGAGGTACAGCTGGGTCCTGGGCGAAATCGGAACTTTCTGCCACGAATACAGCCACACGCTGGGTCTCAACGATATGTATGACACCGACGGCAAGGACAGCGGTGGTTCTTCCGATGCTCTGTGGTACAGCACCAGCCTGATGGATGGAGGATGCTACAACAACTATGGCAAGACTCCTCCATATTACGATGCCATAGACCGCGAATGTCTCGGGATCGGGAAAGCTGAACCTCTGCATTCTGGCACCTGGACACTGGAACCCATTTCCAGGGAGGGCCGCTATGTGATATTCGAGAATCCGGACAACGAATACGAATTCTTCCTGTTCGAATGCAGGGACAACGAAGGATGGGACTCCTACATAGGCGGGAGCGGGCTTGCCATCTATCATGTGGACATGACTGAGCATAACGCCGGCCGTTCTGATTACTTGGAAAGGGATGTCTCGGCCATCGAAAGATGGTACTACAACGAAGTGAACGCCAATCCGGCTTACCAGTGCGCCGACATGGTCGAAACGGAGGCTAAAGCCTTCAGTATCTCGCAGGCTTTCTTCCCTTACAAGACCCGCAACTCCTTTACACCGGAGACCTCCCCTGCTTTCAGGTTCAACGACGGGCAGGACTCGGAATTCTTCATAACCGACATCAAGCGAGGCGAAGGAGGGAACATCACATTCAAGGTACGTACAGCCAAGGATGTGATACCGAACGTCACCGATGTCAAATACGAGACCTACCAGGATGTCATCATCATCACATGGCAATCGGACAGGGAGGATTACGATGGGCCGTGTACGGTAACCTGGGGCGAGACCTCCGGGAAGAAGACTGCCGTACAGGCGGAGCCTTACGCCCCTGGCAAATATGCCATCAGGCTGGAGGGACTCTCCCCTACCACTTCATATTCCGCGGATGTCCAGTTCATCCTTGAATATGGTGCCGGCGAGAATGCTACCATCGATTTCCTGACAAGGGCATATAAGGAAGTCAACAAGCCGTACATCTACCTGGAATACCTCTCCGACCAGCGTGTAGGCGGGAAATTCGCAAAGGAATCAGGCCTGCCTCTGGTGGTATTCAACGCCGTAGGGCAGACGGTAAGCTGGTTCTATGACGGATCCCCTGTACGCCCGGACGGCAGTGGTTATTTCCACCCTTCCGGCTCAGGCACACTCAAGGCAACTGTTGACCATAAAGACGGCACAAGGACTGTCCTGACCAAACAAATCACTTTGCAATGAAAAGAATAGCAATATTATCAGCAATCCTGTCGGCAGCCATCCTGATGGCTGCCTGCGACCGGAGCGTCGAGCCTGACGAGGCGTTCCTCGCAGGCCAGGACATACAGTTGAAAGTCAATGGCCAAGTGATTTACACCTACGACCCCCTGACATGGCAGCTTTCATACAATGCCGGGTTGAAGGAATTCCGTGCATTCGACGATCCGGTGAAGAACTGGTTCTCCGTGGTTTTCGACAATGTGCCGGCAGCGGTGGGAGACAAAGTTACAGCTACCATTTCCTGGGGATCCGCCGGCGAGCCTACTTCCTTGAGAAACACTCTAAAAGTCGTCAAGGCTGAGGGCGATACGTTCTGGTTATGGCGTGGGGACAAGAAGTCCCAGACAGGTGTCACTGTCTGTATCCTCCGCTAATCTTTCCAGACATACGACATTCGTCATACGACAGCGACTGCAACCTCCGGCCGCTTGCTGCTCCGCAGCCCTGTACGGGTAAATGCGGCCAGAGGTTGCAGTCGTGTGCGTTATGCAAAGCCTGACACCCCACAATGGCAGTTTGTTTTGGATTTCAGGCTGGAATT
>ONPI01000062.1 GCA_900319685.1 uncultured Bacteroidales bacterium | reverse complement strand
GTACAAGAAGTCAGGTCAACCTCAGAAATAATGTTCTCCTCAGCATATATTGAAACTAGTTTAGGGTTGTCCGTAAGAATCAGTTTCCCTGAAATCCCGTTCTTAATGATAGATAGCACTTCAAGTTGTTTCAGGCTGCTTATATCAACTAAGCCAATGGAACTACAATATGGATAATGAAGCTCCTTAAGCTTTGGGTTGTTTGATAAATCTGAAAGCGTCAAGGCGGCAGAGCTCACAGCGATCCACTCCAGATAATGATTGGAAGAAACATCTACGTTAAGACATGGGCCTATATGATGACCTTGATCATCAACCGGATACTCCAAGTTCAATCTAATGAGCCACGGCATCTTCGAGAGATCCGGCATAGAAGGATTACGGCATTGCCCCAATGAGAGTTGTTGAAGATTATTATTCTTGGACACATCAGGATAATCCATCATCGTGCCGTCCAGATTCAATATCTTCAAATCCGGGTTATGGGATAAGTCAATGGTCTTTTGGTGCACCCCCAAGGCCGCATTATTATATAGCCAGAGATCCTGCAATCTCTTATTCTTGCTTACATCGATACTCCTAAGGGTTCCGATAGGTCCATGCCAATGATCCCCTTCTTTACGGAACAAAGGTGACTCAGTATACTTATATGGAGAGCTATACGCCTCACTGCTGATGTTATACGAATCATACCAATCCCCTGGGCAGTCGATATGGATCAGATTGGGCATATACTCTATGCCTTGAAGAGATTGTACGTTGTATCTGTTGGTTACTATACGTATCAGATTGATTTGTTCCGCCTCGTAAAGACTGATTTCTCCATCACCATCGGAATCGTAATTCTCAACCAGATAAGCCTTGAAACAAGGATCCTCTATCGGTATAGCTTTCGGGTTAAATGGCCTCTCAGGAACTGTAAATGATTCATTCTCAGACTTGATGACACTATTGCCGGCCGTCGCGAAAGCATGCCACTGGTAGGTCTTGCCATATTCAAGACCCTTGGCTACGGCTTTGAATGAATCTCCTGAAGGAAGCGCGAGCAGGACGCTTTCCTGCTCTCCGGTGATTCCATACGCGAATCCTACCTTTTCAGCCCGGGAAGATGAAAGGGCACAGGTGAAACTGACTGAATCTCCGGATACGACAGCCTCGGATGAGACTATACTTGGAGCAATATAGTCTTTGCTGCCGGTTTCCTTCAGGGAACAGGATGCTGCAACGGCAGCCAAGGTTAAGGTAAGGATATTCAGGAATCTTCTCACAACTGCCCAAATATACGAATAATTCTAACAACTTCAGGCTGCCAGTTTCCTGACAGCCTGATTGTTTTTGGTCGGGATGATCCGACTCGAACGGACGACCCCTACGTCCCGAACGTAGTGCGCTACCAACTGCGCTACATCCCGATGCCGGTTTGACCGGACTTAGCTTGAAAAGGCAGCCTTCGGGAGACTGCCTTCGCTTTCTTAGTCGAGTTTATTGATGTAAACTGCGATACCGCTCTTGAGGTTGGAAGCCTTGTTCTTGTGGATGACTCCGATCTTGGCGAGCTTGTCGATCATTGCATAGACCTTCGGTGCGCCCTCTTCAGCCTCTTTCTTGTCGGTTGTATTCCTGATAGCGCGAATTGCGTTTCGCGTCGATTTTGCATAATACTTATTATGCAATCTATGCCTTTCGCTCTGGCGAATGGCTTTCTTTGTAGATGCGTGATTTGCCATCGTTGTTATTTTTTTTAATATTTTTTGGTAGTGGGTAGGAGAATCGAACTCCTATTGCGGGAATGAAAATCCCGAGTACTAACCGTTATACGAACCCACCAAATGTGACCCAAGAAGGCTTTACGCCAAATTGGGATGCAAATATAGAGAATAATTTTGAGCCGACAAAATAAATTTACCTCTTATTCCTGCTTATTTTCCTTGGATTCTTCAGGTTTGTTCCATTCGAAGGAATAAAGAAGGGACTCGACCTGCCGGAGGTACTGCCGCTTGTCGTATTTAGGAGCATATACCCAGGCATCCAGGACGATGATTTCCTTGCCGTCGGGGCTGTAGAATGAATGCGATACGAAAGGACCGCCCATGAAGTCGTTGTACACTTCCCAGAGTCCCCTGGTCTCGACGAAATCGCGGTCGTGATATTTCAGGAAGCGGACTCCAGGCTTGACGGCCTCGCTGGTGATCATGTAAGTATTGTCGAACATGCCCGGCACGTTGGCCTTGAGGAACTCGTTACGCTTGGCGATGATGTTCTCGTCGGAGAACGGCTCCGGATCCGTTGCCGGATACTTGTAGATGAATACGCCCTGGTTGGTGTACTGCTTTTCGTCTGCGATCCAGATGAAGTCGGAGGTAGCCTTCCGGAGATTGTATCCCACCGGGAAATGCACCTTTCCGCCGATCATCTTGCTGACGACTTCCGCCAGGTTGGCCTCTTCGTAAAGCAGGGTGTTGGCGATGACCCTGTTCCTCTCGGCCTGCTCGATGGCTCCTGCTAGGTTGTCCCCGTTGCGCTGAAGGACCACGAGGGCGGAATCGGCACTCGGAGCGTTGAGCTGGATGACACACTGAGGATGAGCCCATACGTCCGTGCGATAGACCACGCCCTGCTTCGCCACGGTGGTGTCAATGTTGAATATCACTATGTTCCTGTGGTATTTGAACATATCGGTGAAAGCACCCGGAGTCAGGTTGACGAGCGAATAGAGAGGCTCCCTCTGAGGGAGGTATTCGCAGTCCCTGGCAAGGAGCTCACGGACACCGTTGCCGAGGTTGCCGTCCCAGTTCTCCTTGTCGATCACGACTATGACTTCACCGGCCTTGCCGCTTACGTTCGGAAGGAGGACCTTGCCGTTGCTCTTGCAGGACACCACGGCAGCCACCATCAGGAAAAAGCACAAAATCTTGGATAATATTCTCATTTCGTTCTGGATTTACTTTTCACAAATATACTGTACTTCAGCTTGCAAACCAAAAAAAAGCTCTGCCGGATTCTCTCGCCGGCAGAGCCAAGTCCTTGATTCCCAATAGGGTTGGTATTATTTTTCTCTCAGCGGGTCTATTCCCTTGTGCCAGAAGCGGGAAGTCAGGTCAGTCAGCCGGTAGTCCGGCTTGGCGGAAGTGTCATGGGTGACCTTGTACAGGCGCTGGTTGGTGGTCGGGGAATTGAGCGGTCCGAAGTGCTCCATGTACGGACCTATCTTGACATAGTCGAAGGTGAGGTAGAGGTCCTTCTCCACATCCTTCCTGCCTGAATACAGCGCTGCCTCAAGCCCGATTTCGCGGACGTGGTCAGCAAGACGGATAAGGGCGGGCATGTCGTTTCCCTCACCCAGGAAGAGGAAGCAGTTGACCCCGTAGTTCTCCTTCACCAGGCGGTCTATTACCTCTTCGGTAAGCTCCTCCCCTATGTCTTCCTTCAGGAAAGGAGAATGGCATCCAACGCAATTACCTTGGCAGTTGCTGATGTCAACCGCCAAGGTAACTCTGTCGGGAATCTCTTCGATGACCACCGAGGTCATCTCCGGGACGTACTTGATCATACTTCAGTCTTCACCTCCTCCTTCACAGGGGCGCTGGCCTTCACGGTCTGCCTTGCACCCTCATGGATGTAGAACCGGTGTTCGGCCTCGATCTGGCGCATCTCGCTGAATGAGGATACCCTCTTTAGGTAGCCGATGACCCTGGTAAGGTAGTCGAGGTTGTGGCTGCCGCACTTCGGACAAACTTCAAGGGTGTCCTTGCTGATGTATCCGCAGTCGTTGCAGACGGTGTTGCGGCAGTTGAATGTGAAGTAATTGGTGCCGTAGTGGGCGGCCGTCTTGAGAAGCTGCCTGTACTGATCCTTGGAAAGGTGCTCGGCTACATTCATGTGGAGGGCGGATCCACCGTCCAGATGCTTGACATAGTCGTTGCCGTGAAGCTTGAACTTGTCGATCATCGAGAGGCTGTCATCCTCCGGATTGTAGAAGTAGGAGCTGTACATGTTGTGCTTCGGAGACACGTAGAAGCCGTCCTTCTGGTCCCACTTGTAGTTCTTGCCGGAGAGATTCTCGCCCGGTACGAACTCGGTGTTGAACATCGCTTCCGGAGTCTTGTCCTTCCTGTTGCACCTGTTGATGGTCTCGAGGATGGTGTCCACGAACTCGTTGTACTCAGGATTAGGGCTGATCGTAAGTCCGAGGAACTCCGCAGCGTCCGTCAGGCCGTTGACGCCCACGGTGAGATACTGCCTGCGCATATCGATGAAACCGGCTGCATAGACATCGAGCATCCTTGCCTGGAGGAAGTCCTTGATGATCTCGTTGAAGGCGGTCTGGTACTTGTGTACCCTCTCGGTCTCCTCCGTTACGGCGCGGGTGATGTAGTCATAGAGCTGGTTCTTGTCGTAATCGCCTCTCGAAATAGCCTTTCCACCATCGAGCATGATGCCCTTCCTCTCGAGGAAGTAGCGGCGGGTGGCAAGCTGGATGAGGCGGTTGAGGTTGATGGTCATCACCGACTTGGAACCCGTGGAAACCGAAGCCGTACCCATCGAATACTGGTGGGTGGTGTGGTTGTGGGATTCGTCGGACTTGTCCAGGTCGGTAAGGGAGTTGCGCAGGCGGCAGCAGCTGGCGAGGCTGTCCGGACTGTCGGACAGGTAGCAGAAGAAGCTGTGTCCCTTCGACCACATCTCGGCGGTGAAGTCAGCGTAGTCAGGATCCGCGAAGTCATCCTTGCCGTCGGTCAGGAGAGCCATAGTCTCGACCGGGAAGGTGAGGATGTAGTGGTTCCTTTCCTCGTTGAACCAGTTCATGAAGTGCTTCTGGAGCCAGGAGAGGGTCTCCCACTTCGGAGCACTTCCGTCAGGGAACCTGAAGTCTCCGAACACGCCGCGGAAATACGGCTCGTCGAAGTAGCTGATGTTCCAGAACACGGTCTGGTAACCACGGTTACCGGCCGGCATGTTCATCGAGTGGACCACCTGCTGGAAGTAGTTGTCGATGACCTTCACCAGAGTCCTCTTCTTGACGTTCATCTCGACGACATCCTCGAGGTGGTCGAGATAGTCGTCGCCATAGTCCTTCCGGATGAAATAGTCGAGGTACATCAGGAACTCAGGGGTAGCGACAGCTCCCATGAACTGGGAAGATATCGAATACACCAGGTTGATGAACTCGCCGCAGAAGGATTTCAGGTCAGTAGGAGCCACGGAAACGCCTCCGAGGTTCCTGAGTCCGTCGATCAAGAAAGGATACATTGTGATAGCAACGCAGTACGGGTACCCCGGGGTGCCGCTCTCATCATGCTTGTAGAGGACATGGCTCTCGAGGTCCTTGATGTACTGGCTCGCAAGGTTGCGGCCGTACAGGGCCTTGATCTTGTCCTTCATGATGTAGCGGTTCTGCTTGATGTTGTTCTCCTTGTAGAGCTCCTGCCCGAGGGTGACGATGTTCTTCCTCGTCACGTTGGCATTGGCATCGAACTTGGATCCCGTGGCAGCATTAGAAGCAGCGATGTAGTCCTTGATGAAGTCTCTCTTCTTCCTCAAGTCCAGACCGGCATCGAACTTCTCGATGTAGGCGATAGCGACCTTCTTGTTGATGGACATCAAACTCTCCTCGACCTGACGCCTAATTTCACGGCTTGTGATCTTGTCATAAATGTAGAGGTTTTCCGCTATGGAAACCACAACGGCCTCTTGACACTCTTCGCCGGCCGTCTTGTAGGCCTCGCGAATACCATTCATTAGTTTGACCTTGTCGTATTCTTCATACGAACCATTGGTCTTGCGTACAGTTACATCCATTATATATAAGTCGTATTGAATATTCAGTTATCAGTCAAGTCAGGCAAGTCTGGTGGTTAAAAGTGGTTCGGACCGGGAGTTCAGTCCGAACCAACTTTCAACAAAGATAGCAGATTAATCGCCGTCTAGGAATAAATAATTCGTAAAGTTATTAACAACCTGGTAACGTTATTGTTAATTTGCTATCTATCAATTAATTAAAGGAAAATATACTTTAGAATGAATAAAATCGCCAGAACTATCATGAACCAGCTCACTTTCTTGTGCTTACCGGAGCAGAGGTTGAGGACGACATAGCTGATGAGGCCGATGAGGATACCATGGGAGATGGAATATGTCATCGGCATCAGGATCATCGTCAGATAAGCCGGGATAGCCTCCGAGAAGTCATCGAGCGGGATGTTCTTGATCGGACTCAGCATGAACAAACCTACGATCACGAGGGCAGGGCATACGGCCGAGCCAGGGATTGCAGTGAATACCGGAGCGAAGAACAGTGCGAGTATGAAGCAGCAGGCGGTAGCCGCGGCGGTGAGTCCGCTGCGCCCTCCCTGTGCGACGCCGGATGCACTTTCGACGTAGGTGGTGACGGTGCTGGTACCGAGGGCGGCACCGGCCATCGTACCGACAGCGTCGGCCAGGAAAGCCTGGTTGAGACGTACCGGCTTGCCATTCTCGTCCACCATGTCAGCCTTAGTGGTCACACCCACGAGGGTTCCGATGGTATCGAACATATCCACGAAGAGGAACGTGAATACCACCACGAGCATATCGAGGCTGAGCACCTGGCTGAAGTCGAACTTGCAGAAGATAGGAGCGATGCTCGGAGGTGCCGACATGAAGCCGCCGAACTTGGTGATACCCATAGGGATACCGATGAGTGCGGTAGCGATGATACCGATCAGCAGGGCGCCAGGAACGTTGAGAATCACCAGGATACCGGTCAGGACCAGTCCGATTACGGACAGCAGGCCGGGGCCGCTGGTGAGTGTGCCGAGATCCACGAGGGTGGCAGGGCTGTCAACCACGATGCCGCCGCTCTTAAGTCCGATGAGAGCGATGAACAGACCGATACCGGCTCCGATCGCGTTGCGCATCGACTTAGGGATTGCATTCACAATAGCCTCGCGCACGTTCGTCAGGGTAAGGATCACAAAAATCAAACCCTCGATGAGGACGGCCGTAAGAGCGAACTGCCAGGAATAACCCATTCCGAGGCATACCGAATAGCAGAAGAAGGCGTTGAGTCCCATGCCAGGGGCAAGGGCGAACGGCAGTTTGGCGTAGAGCGCCATCACGAGGGTGGCGAAGATGGAGGCGATGGCGGTGGAAGTGAACAAGGCGTTCTTGTCCATTCCGGTGTCAGCCAGGATCGATGGGTTGACGGCCAGGATGTAGGACATCGCAAGGAATGTAGTGATACCCGCGATGATCTCCGTGGAGACCTTCATCTTGGATCCGTCGAAACCGAACAGCTTTGTCAGCCAGCCGGCCTTTTTAGGCTCGGCGGCCTGTGTCGTAGTTTCTGCCATATTGGTTGGTTATTAAATTAGAAAGTCCATCTCAGACCTGCGCAAGGGTTGCACATGAAGCCCTTGTTGCCGGCGAAATTGTATGAAAGCTCGACCTCGCCGCCGATATCGAGATGTCCGTCGAACAAGCTGCCGAGATTCATCCAGAGCTGAGGCTCGGTAAGGAAGGTCCACTTGGTCGTGGTGCCGTCGGTCCAAACGCAGTTGTTGCCCCACAAGTCAGCGAAGCCCTTGAATGTCAAACCCTTTACAGAGAAGAGATTACCCATGCTCCAAACTGCTGTGAACTTGAGCGGGATGTCGGCGGAACCGAAGCCGCGGAAAGTCTCATACATAGCGTAGAGGGTCAGCATGTTGGAATAATCCTGGGAGTGGAGGAAATACTTGGCACCGAAGCACCATGTGCCCTGTCCCCAGGTGGTTCCGTCATACTCGACATGGGCGCTGAGATCCTTCAATGAGCTCTCCTGCCAGAAGTTGATTCCGCGCTCGATCTCGAAGTAGCTTCCGTTGATTGCACTTGCAGCAGCCGGACGCTGATCCTTTGAAGTGTAGTAATGGTCAATGAAGAAGAAGGTGTCACCGAACTTGTCTCCCTTGAACATTTCGAAGGTAGTGGTCACATAGTTGCGATCCTTTCCGAAGTCGTAGAATGTCTGGACATTTGTCTGAGCCTTGGCTGAAATGGCAAAGGCTAACGCTGCAACGGCAGCGAAGATGAATTTTTTAGTTGACATAAATATTGAAGGAATTAGACTTTCCTGATAATCTATTCACAAAAATACTCTGATAGTCAGAGAAAATCCATACCTTTGCTTATACAATAATCCACAAAGTTTTCAACACCTATGTTCGAAGAAGTACTAAAGTTCTACAGGGATTTCCCTATCCCTGGAATCAATTTCGTTGACATAGTGCCGCTTATGCAGGACAGGGAAGTATTCGGCAAGCTGGTTTCCGAGATCGGGAAGCTAGTCACCGCTCCTTCCGTAGCTGCTCCGGAGGCCCGTGCATTCTTCTTTTCCGCACCGCTCCTGATTTCAGAGACCGGCGTGACCAACATCGTTCCTTTCCGCAAGAAAGGCAAGCTCCCCCACGCGGGAGATGACCTGCAGGACATCGAGATTATGAAGGAATACGGAGCCGACCACCTCTACTTCCGCAAGTCCGACATCGCTGCCGGCAAGGTGGAAGACGGAGTGATACGGATCACCATACTTGACGATATCCTGGCCACCGGCGGAACGTCGGAAGGAATAGCCAAGGCACTGGAAGCCACGAAGGTGATTGTGGACGGCAAGGAGTGCAGCGTAAAGGTCGCCGAATACATATTCGTAGTCGAGCTGAACGGTCTGAACGGACGCGAACGCCTCGAGAAGATCGCTCCGGTATATTCAATAGCACACGTATGAAAAGGATCCTCGCCACCGCTGCCGCACTCTTCTGCCTCGCGGCCAGCCTCTTCGGAATCACACCTCCGACAGACTTGAGATGCGAATTCCAGGAGGGAGACGTGCTTGTCGATACCCCTCATCCGCGCTTCTCCTGGAAGCATCAGGAAGGACAGTCGGCTTATCAGATAGTGATAATGCACGTGCTCGGTTCGGACAACCACAACATGAAGATCTTCCCGGACTACTACTGGAACTCCGGAAAGGTATATTCGGAAGAGTCCAACCTCATAACCTACAACGGTCCCGAGCTGATGTCGATGCAGAACTATCTCTGGGCGGTAAGGATATGGGACAAGAACGGAAAGGTCTCGAAACTCAGCGAATATTCCAGGATCACGACCGGCATGCTCAAGGAGGACGACTGGAAGGCTCAGTGGATAGGCGCTCCGTGGCAGAAGGACTTCAGGGGGAACTTCTACCCTTGCGCTCCGATGTTCAGGAAGGAATTCACGGTCAAGAAGGGCCTGGTCAAGGCCACCGCCTTCATTTCCGGCCTGGGCTGGTTCGAGATGAGCCTCAACGGCAAGAAGGTCGGTGACGATTATTTCGTACCGGGATTCACCGACTACACCTTCCGGCCGGAACTGAGCAACAACGGCCACCTGCCGCTGAGTCCGGAAGTGACCTTCCACAGGACACTCTATCTCAGCTATGACATAACCAAGCAGCTTCACAAGGGTACCAATGCAGTAGGTGTCATCCTCGGCAACGGATATTTCCATGCCGACCCTGACAACCGCAAGGGGGAAACCTTCGGGGTCCCGAGGCTCATCTGCCAGATAGCCCTGTCTTACAAGGACGGACACACCGAAGTACTATGCTCCGACACGTCCTGGAAGGCCGCCGAGTCCCCTATCGTCTACAACAACCTCTACGGAGGGGAGATTTATGACGCCACGAAGGAGATGGCAGGCTGGGACAAGCCTGGCTTCAACGACGCCGCATGGAGCAATTCCGTTGTCAGGAAGGCTCCGGACGGCAAGCTGTCAGCCAACATGGGTCCTACCGACAAGGTCACGAAGACCCTCTCCCCTGTCAAGTTCGAGAAACAGGCCGACGGTTCCTTCAAGGTGGACTTCGGCGAGCAGATCTCAGGATGGATCCGCTTCTCGGGAATCAAGGGCGAGCCCGGTGCCAGGATGAAGGTGGAGTATCTTTCCGAAAGCCAGAACGGCAAGTGTGAATATGTA
>ONPI01000044.1:13329-25075 GCA_900319685.1 uncultured Bacteroidales bacterium | reverse complement strand
GATTTATCCGCTGCGCCGTTTCGCCGCCCGTGGTTTCATCTGGTACCAGGGCGAGGCGAATCTCGTCAATGCTGCTGATTATCCGGCGATTACGGTTTCAATGGTCAATGAATGGCGCGCACTCTGGGGTAATCCGGATATGCCATATTACCTGGTCCAGATAGCCCCTTACAGTTATGACGATCCGGATGGGTTCGGACTACCGTTGCTGGTGGAACAGCAGTACAGGATCCCAGGGCTTCTGCCTCATTCCGGGGTCGCCGCCACCACGGACATCGGCCATCGCGACTGCATCCATCCTCCTTTCAAGAAGGAAGTGGGGGAGAGGCTTGCCTGGCTTGCCCTCGCCAATGACTATGGCTTTGAGGGGCTCCCCGTCACGCCGCGGTACAAGAGCATGAAGACGGAGGGTTCATCCATTCGGCTCAGTTTCGAAACCGGACCTGCTGCAGGAGATGGCTTCAGGATTCACGGAGAGCATCGGAAACTGGTGTTGGGAGGATTTGAAATCGCCGGTCCGGATAAAATCTGGCATCCGGCAACGGCTGAAATAGAGTGGGGTACGAATGATATCCTCGTGAGTTCTCCGGAGGTTTCCAGCCCCGTCGCCGCACGGTATGCTTTCCACAATTGGCCCGAAGGGGCGAACGTGGTGACCGATAATGGTCTTCCGCTTCCGATGTTCCGTACGGATACGTGGCCGCTGAAGTAGGGCAAGTTCCAACTTTTTTGATTAACTTTGTCAGTTATGAAAAAGTTAATCCAAACAGTCCTCATACTGATTCCCGTAGCTCTGGCTGCTACAGGATGCGATTTCTTCAGGAAGTTGGCCGGCAGGCCGACTTCCGACCAGATAGCGGCGATGGCTGAAGCCATAAGGCTCGAAGAAAGCGCCCGCATCGCCGATTCCCTCAGGAAAGCACTGGCAGAACCTCAGGAAGACTCTGCCGCGACAACTCCTGCCGCCGCCGCTCCAGCTCCTGCAGGAGACCTGAAACGCTTCTATGTAGTGATGGCGTCTTTCGGCAACTCTGCAAATGCGAATAAATACGCATCGATTCTCGAAGCCAAGGGGTATCCGGCCACGATCCTGAAGCGGGGTTCGTATCAGGTAGTGGCTGTCTGCGGTACCGACGACGAAGCTGCGATCAAACAATCATTCGACGAAATAAGAAGGCAGGATTTTTGCCCTCAGGGAGTCTGGATAATTGACAGGAACGGAAAATGAGACTAAGATCGGCAGCCATCGCGGTTATCTCCGCAATCATCGCGGGTATCCTTCCCGCATCAGCGCAGTTCAAGAACGGAGCCTATGCCGGACTCGACGACAGTGAGACGGTCAGCTCTTTCAAGGAGCACGTTTCCACCATCTCCGCAGCGATAATGGAAGGCCGTAAGGCCGGATCCGAAGGAGAGGCCATGACAGCTGAATATGTGACCGGAGTCTTGAAGGAATACGGAGTGGATATCCTGTCCGGCAAGGACGGGGATCTGTTCGGCATCCTGCAGGCGGACGGAGACACACTGACATCCCGCAACGTGATAGGATTTATCCAGGGAAGCGACAAGACCCTGAGGAACAAATACATAGTCATCGGCGCAAGGATGGACAACCTGGGAACCATGCATACCATGGTGGATGGCAGGAACGTGGAAAGGATATTCTATGGTGCAAACGGTAACGCTTCAGGTCTGGCGATGATGCTGGAACTCGGACGCATGCTACAGACCAACCATATCTTGCTCCGCCGTTCGGTCCTCCTCATCGGTTTCGGCGCCTCGTGCCAAACCTATGCCGGAGCCTGGTATTTCCTCAACCGGGCATTCTCCGATGCTGCCGACATCGATGCGATGATCAACCTGGACATGGTAGGCACCGGAGGAAAGGGTTTCTATGCATATACTTCTTCCAATGCCGACATGAATGCCTTGGTCGAGGCTCTGGCGAACGAACTCCAGCCTATCCAGCCGGAGCTGACGAGCCAGGAACCATATCCTTCCGACCACCGCGCATTCTACAACTCGGGGATCCCGTCCGTTTTCTTTACGACGGGACAGTATCCTGAATATGGCACCGATCGCGATACCCAGTCCATCATCGATTATGAGACGATGGAGAGGGAACTGGAATACATCTACAACTATTCAGTCTCGCTTGCCAATGGCCCGAAGCCGATTTTCAACCCTGGGGATATCGTGAAGCAAGCTTCTCCGAAAGAAGGGGTGGTGCCGTATTATGACTGTGACGTGCGCCCTACCTTCCTTGGCAGCGCCGACCCGAGGGTATTCCTCCAGAAGTGGGTATATACTTACATGAAATACCCGCAGGAGGCCGTCAGGAACGGTATCCAGGGACGCGTGCTCGTGGATTTCATAATCAATGAGAACGGAAAGGTGCAGGATGTCAAGGTACTCAAGGGGGCTGATCCGCTGCTCGACGAAGAGGCGGTGAGGATAATCAGCGGTTCCCCTGACTGGAAGCCGGGAAGGCTCCGCGGCCAGAAAGTGAAGTCCGAGATTTCGCTGTATGTGGAGTTCCGCCTGGAGAAGAAGGGAAGCGGCAGCTTCGGCTTCAAGAAACACGAGAATTAGGAAAACATTTGATACTTATGGATTACGATTTCAGAGCCATCGAGAAGAAATGGCAAGCCTATTGGGCCGGGAACGGAACCTTCAAGACAAAGGAAGATCCTTCCAAGCCTAAGTTCTATGTCCTGGACATGTTCCCTTACCCATCAGGAGCAGGACTGCACGTGGGACATCCCCTGGGATACATAGCCAGTGACATATATTCCCGCTACAAGAGACTCAAGGGATTCAATGTCCTCCATCCGATGGGATACGATTCCTTCGGCCTTCCTGCCGAGCAATATGCCATCCAGACCGGACAGCACCCGGAAGTCACAACTGAGAACAATATCGCCAGATACCGTCAGCAGATGGACCGCATCGGTTTCTCATATGACTGGGACCGCGAGGTCCGGACTTGTGATCCGAAGTATTACAAATGGACGCAGTGGGCTTTCCTCATGATGTTCGGAAGCTGGTATGACAACGACGCGGACAAAGCCAGGCCTATCGAGATTCTGACAGACGCTTTCGCCAAGGGCGGGAGCAAGGCTGTCAACGCAGCCTGTTCGGAGCATGACCCATTCACTGCAGAAGAGTGGAATTCCTTCTCCGAAAAGCAGAAGGCCGACATGCTGATGAACTACCGCATTGCTTACCAGGGTGAGACGGCGGTCAACTGGTGCGCCGGCCTGGGAACCGTGCTCGCCAACGACGAAGTCAAAGACGGCCTGTCCGTACGCGGTGGTTTTCCGGTTGAGCAGAAGATGATGAAGCAGTGGCAGCTCAGGGTTTCGGCTTATGCCGGAAGGCTCCTCGAAGGACTTGAAAGGATTGACTGGACAGATTCCCTCAAGGAGATGCAGCGCAACTGGATCGGCAAATCCAACGGCTGCGAAGCCGTATTCAAGTGCTACAACGGGGACCAGGAGCATGATGTGACCATATTCACTACACGTGCCGATACCATGTTCGGAGTCACCTTCATGGTGCTTGCTCCAGAAAGCGACCTTGTGAAGATACTCACTACGCCTGGACAGCAGGCTGAGGTCGATGAATACCTCGCCTATGTGAAGAAGAAGACCGAAAGGGAGAGGATTGCCGAGACGAAGACTGTCACCGGAGTATTCAGCGGGTCCTACGGAGTCAATCCTCTCACTGGCGAAAGGGTCCCTATCTGGATCTCCGAATATGTGCTCGCGGGCTATGGTACCGGAGCGATCATGGCCGTGCCTGCGCACGACAGCCGCGACTACGCTTTCGCTCGCAAGTTCAACCTGCCGATCATCCCTCTGATCGAGGGTTGCGACGTGAGCGAGGCGAGTTTTGATGCCAAGGAAGGCAAGATGATGAATTCCGGCTTCCTCAACGGCATGGATGTAAAGGATGCCATCCCTGCTGCTATCGAATATGTCGAGAAGCACGGAATCGGCCACAGGAAGGTCAACTACAGGCTCCGTGACGCCATATTCTCCCGCCAGAGGTATTGGGGTGAACCGTTCCCGATCTATTTCAAGGACGGTATTGCCACCCCTCTTCCTTTGGACAAGCTGCCTCTGGAGCTTCCGGAGATAGACCAGTTCAAGCCTACCGAGACCGGAGAACCGCCGCTTGCGCGTGCAAAGGACTGGACCTATGAGGGTTATCCTCTGGAGACCAGCACCATGCCTGGTTTCGCGGGTTCCAGCGCTTACTATCTCCGCTATATGGACCCTCACGACGACGAGGCTCTGGTGGACAAGGATGTGAATGCATACTGGCGTGACGTGGACCTGTATATCGGTGGTACCGAACATGCCACCGGCCATCTCATCTATTCCCGCTTCTGGAACAAGTTCCTCTTCGACCTTGGATATGTTTGTGAGGACGAACCGTTCCGCAAGCTCATCAACCAGGGAATGATCCAGGGACGTTCCAACTTCGTTTACAGGATCGTAGGGACGAACAAGTTCGTCTCTTACGGCCTGAAGGACGGCTACGACACGACCGAGATCCATGTGGATATCAACATAGTCCGCAACGACAGGCTCGACCTTGAGGCCTTCAGGGCGTGGAGGCCGGAATTCGCCGATGCCGAGTTCATCCTCGAGAACGGTGAATATATCTGCGGATGGGCCGTGGAGAAGATGAGCAAATCCATGTTCAACGTAGTCAACCCGGACAATATCTGCGACGTTTACGGAGCGGATACCCTCAGGCTTTACGAGATGTTCCTGGGTCCGCTCGAGCAGTCCAAGCCTTGGGACACCAAGGGCATCGATGGTGTCAACCGCTTCCTCAAGAAATTCTGGAGGCAGTTCTTCGACGGGGACGACCTCGCCGTGACGGATGAAAAGGCTACACCTGATGAGCTCAAGGTCCTCCACAAGCTGATAGGTAAGGAGCAGGACGACATCGAGCACTTCTCCTTCAACACCACTGTCAGTTCGTTCATGATAGCACTCAACGACCTGAGCGCATTGAAATGCAGGAAGAGGGAGATCCTGGAACCGATGACCATACTGCTTTCTCCGTTTGCGCCTCACATCGCCGAGGAACTGTGGTCCCTGCTGGGGCATAGCGAGAGCATCACTTATGCCCGCTTCCCGGAATTCGATCCTGCACTCGCAGCCGAGGACAACGTGACCTATCCGGTGTCTTTCAACGGAAAGATGCGTTTCACGGCCGATCTGCCTAAATCCCTGACTCCTAAGGAGGTGGAGGATAGTATCCGCGGAATGGAGCAGACGGCGAGGTACCTTGACGGGAAGACCGTGGTCAAGGTGATAGTGGTACCTGGAAAGATCGTCAACTTCGTAATCAGATAGACATCCATGGCAATCGACCTGAAGAAAAACAAACTGACCGGCCTGATCTGGGATTATCTGGTGATAACCTTCGGCTCGGCGATGTACACGTTCGCGTGGTCCTGCATGTTCATTCCGAACGGAGTCGCCAGCGGAGGTGTGACCGGAGCTTCGACCATCATCAATTTCGCGACGGGTATTCCGGTCTATATCTCCTATATCGTCATCAATGTGATCCTCCTGCTCCTGGGATTCCTGATCCTCGGGAAGTCATTCGGATTGAAAACGATATTCGCGATAGCGATATCCACCGTATTCCTGGATTTCTTCGCGAGCATGGAGTCCTGGTACCTGTTCTTCGAGAGCCGCCTCCTTCTGGTACTGGTGGCGACGCTCCTTGAATCGATCGGTATCGCCTTGATCCTGGAGGTGGGCGGAAGTACCGGAGGAACAGATATTATTGCGTTGATTATCAACAAGTTCTGGCCTATTACAGTAGGCCGGGTATATCTGGCCACCGACCTGTTCATCATAGCCTCAATCCTCCTGATTCCGGGAAAGACCGTCGAGGATATGGTTTACGGTTACGTGGCGATGTTCATGTTCTCGGTGATGGTTGACTGGGTCATGCTCGGCCGGAAATCCACTTGGCAGGTGATGGTATTCTCCGATGAATACAAGGCTATCGCAGACTATATCATCAATAACATGAACAGGGGGGTGACGGCCTTGAATTCAGTCGGTTGGTACACCGGCAACGACAAGAAGGTCCTCCTGATCATCGTCCGCAAGCGCGAGCTCCACGACTTGACCAAGTTGATCAAGGCCATGGATCCGAAGGCATTCGTTTCAGTCTCGGCGGCCAGTACGGTGTACGGTGAAGGCTTCGACGAGATCAAGACAGGTGTAAACATCCGTAAAAAGAAGAAAGACAATGAAGCAATTGAGCAGAAAAAGCGTATTGACAACGATTAAGGAGTGGGTCCTCATTACGCTCGGGATCCTGATCTACACTGCCGGGTGGTCCATATTCCTTACCCCGAACAACCTGGTCGGAGGGGGAGTGTCCGGTATCAGTGCCATCATCCAGTATGCGACCGGAATAAAGATGGGTTTCACCTATCTGGTCATCAATGCCATACTCCTGATCATATCGATGTTCATCATCGGTCCGAAGTTCGGAGCCAAGACCATATATGCCATCATACTGGCGTCCATCTGCCTGAACTTGTTCCAGACATACCTTCCACAGGAGATCATCCAGAACCTGGCTTTATCCAACGGCAAGCTGCTTTGCTCACTGATCGGAGGTGCCATGGCCGGATTCGGGATCGGAATGTCCATCTCCCAGGGTGGTAGTTCGGGAGGAACCGACATAGTTGCATTGATATACACCAAGTACCATAATGTTTCTCCGGGAAAGGTCATCCTTCTGATGGACGTGTTCATCATCGCGTCTTCCCTCCTGGTCCCTTCATTCGACGCCAACGGCCAGGCGCTCCCGTTCGTGGAGAAATTCACCACCGTGGTGTACGGTATGATCATAGTCACCGTGTGCGGGAATGTCTGCGACATCTATCTTGCGGGATCCAAGCAGAGCGTCCAGGTATTCATCCTCTCCAAGAAATATGAGGAGATAGCGGATATGATCGTGAGTGATTTCCACAGGGGTGTCACCGTGCTCGACGGTGAAGGATGGTACACCAAGCAGAACCTTTCCGTCCTGATGGTCCTGACCAGGAAGACGGATGTGAATATGCTGATGCGCTCGATCAAGCGCATCGATCCCGACTCCTTCCTTACAGTCTCTTCCGTAACAGGGGTTTACGGAAGAGGGTTCGATACCTTGAAACTGGATAAGAAAAGTTGATCCCCTATAAAAAACAGCAATAATTCAGGATATTTCCCCCGGCATCCCGATGCCGGGGTTTTTTATTTCATAAATTCGGTGTCGAACCAAAACCATTCTAACCAAATGATCACTATTTTATCAACTCTTTCACTGATCGAATTCTCTCTCTTTTTCTGTCATGACCTGAGGACAAGCAAGGGGAACCATTCAAAGAGATTCTGGATCAGGATCGTTTCCGCCGTGTCCGGAATCCTGTGCGTTTTGTCGGAAAACATCCTCATCCGTCCTTGTACGCTTTCGGGCCTCGGGACGGACATCGCATTAGTCACGGCCATCCTGCTGATCTTCCCTTGTTCCTACGAGAAACCGGGACTTGCTCTCAGGACAGCTTCATTCCTGGCCGTTTCCGAGCTTGCCGTGATCCTGTTCTTCGGCCTGGATCCCGCGAGAGTCACGTTCAGGCTGGAGCGCCTGGTTGTCAGTGGAAGTGTCTGCCTCCTTGTCATCATGTTCTATTTCATCGCCGCTGCATGGCGGAAGTTCTCCTCCATCAGGGCTCTTTTCCGCAACAATGCCGTCTGGCACGGGCTTGAAGACTATTCCCGATCGGTATATTCCGTGATCTTCCTGTGCATCTCGTCCTTCGGCCTCCTCGCATCCGGCATTCCCGGGAATGTCGGGCTGGTCCTGGCGGCAGCCGTACAGGTCTGTCTGCTCGCGTTGTATGCGATCCTCTATCTCAGGGCGGTCTCCGGGCGGACTCTCGCGATGAGCAAGGCTACCGAAGACAAGATCAAGGATATGATAAAAGGGAACCTTCGGACCAACTATATCGAGAAGACGGAGGAAGACAAGAAGATGAACAATCTGTACAAGAGGATAATGACGTATATGACCGAGAGCAAGCCCTATCTCGATCCTTCGTTCAACATGCCTGCCCTTGCAGAGAAGATGTACACCAACAAGTTCTATCTTTCGAAGACGATCAATATCCTTTCCGGACGGAATTTCAGGCAGTTCGTCAATTACCACAGGATACAGTATGCTATCGGTCTTTTCAAGAGCGATCCACGGCTGAAGGTCGCCGAGGTTGCGGAGTTTTCGGGCTTCAGCTCGTCGGTGTCATTCAACATGGCGTTCAAGATAAACACCGGCAAGACTCCGTCGGCCTGGGTGCAGGATTATGTCTCCGGAACCGATGCTCTTTGAGGCTCCGTTTCTTGGCAGGTTGAGGGAAAATGTGTAAATTTGTCAGTTAATGTAAAACTTAGATTTAGTTGACATGAAATTGAAAATCGTTGTCCTGGCCAAGCAGGTGCCGGACACTCGGAACGTGGGTAAAGATGCTATGACAGCCGAAGGTACTGTGAACCGAGCCGCCTTACCTGCAATCTTCAATCCGGATGACCTCCTCGCTCTCGAGCAGGCGCTCCGTATCAAGGAGCAGAATCCCGGATCAACAGTTGGAGTACTGACAATGGGCCCTCCGCGTGCGGGAGAAATCATCCGCCAGGGCCTCTTCAGGGGAGCTGACACAGGCTGGCTTCTGACAGACAGGCTTTTTGCCGGGGCCGATACCCTTGCAACCTCATATGCCCTTGCCGCCGCTATCAAGAAGATCGGTGGAGTCGATCTTGTAATCGGAGGACGTCAGGCCATCGATGGTGATACTGCCCAGGTAGGTCCGCAGGTGGCCCAGAAGCTTGGGCTCAACCAGGTTACCTATGCCGAAGAAATCAAGATAGAGGAAGGGGTCGCCACTGTGCGCCGCCATATCGACGGAGGAGCCGAGACCGTAAAGGTCCCGCTGCCTGCCTTGATAACAGTAAACGGAAGTGCCGCTCCATGCCGCCCTCAGAATGCAAGGCTGGTACTGAAGTACAAGCGGGCAAGTTGTCCGATGGAGCGTCCGGAGGATGTTCCGTATGCCGGGCTATACGAGGAGCGCCCTTACCTGACACTTAACCAGTGGAGCGTATCCGATGTGGACGGGGATCCTCTCCAGTGCGGTCTGTCGGGTTCGCCTACAAAGGTCAAGAGTGTCCAGAACATCGTTTTCCAGGCCAAGGAGTGCAAGCACCTCACGGCTTCGGATGCAGACATCGAAGGGATGGTAAAGGAATTGTTGGATGAAAGGATAATCGGGTAGCGCTATGGATAATGTATTTGTATATTGCGAGATAGAGGGGACTGCCGTAGCGGAGGTCTCCCAGGAGTTGCTGACCAAGGGCCGCAAGCTCGCCGACGAGCTCGGAGTTCAGCTCCACGCCGTCGTGGCCGGTACCGGTATCAAAGGGAAGGTCGAAGACCAGATCCTTCCATACGGAGTGGACAAATTGTTCGTGTTCGACGGGGAGGGGCTCTTCCCTTACACGTCAGCTCCGCACACCGACATCCTTGTCGGCTTGTTCAAGGAAGAACATCCGCAGATCTGCCTGATGGGTGCTACCGTTATCGGCCGCGATCTCGGACCGAGAGTGTCTTCGTCCCTTACCAGCGGTCTGACTGCCGACTGTACTCAGCTTGAGATAGGTCCATATACCGACAGCCGCAGCGGAAAGACATATGACAACCTCCTTTACCAGATCCGTCCTGCATTCGGCGGGAACATCGTCGCCACGATCGTCAATCCTGACCATCGTCCGCAGATGGCCACGGTCCGTTCCGGCGTTATGAAAAAGGCTCTTTACGAAGGCAAGGCTGCCGGAGAAGTGGTTTATCCGGAGGTTTCCAAATATGTTTCTCCGGAGGCATATGTCGTCCAGGTCATAGACCACCATGTGGAAAAGGCCAAGCATAATCTCAAGGGTGCTTCGATCGTCGTTTCCGGCGGATACGGGATGGGCAGCAAGGAAGGCTTCGACCTGCTTTTCGAACTGGCGAAGGTACTCCATGCAGAGGTCGGCGCCAGCCGTGCGGCAGTGGATGCCGGTTTCTGTGACCATGACCGCCAGATCGGCCAGACGGGTGTCACGGTGCATCCAAAGGTGTATATCGCCTGTGGAATCAGCGGTCAGATCCAGCATATCGCCGGCATGCAGGACAGCGGGATCATAATCAGTATCAATACCGACCCGGATGCCCCGATAAACAGCATAGCCGACTATGTGATCACCGGTTCCGTCGAGGAAGTCATCCCTAAACTTATCAAATACTACAAGCAGAACAGCAAATAAGGAGGAAAACAAATGGCAAACTACTATACAGACCATCCGGAGATCGAATTCCACCTGAATCATCCATTGATGCGCAGGGTGGCTGAACTCAAGGAGCGAGGATATTCCGAGAAGGAGAAATATGAGGAAGCCCCTGTCGATTACGAGGACTGCATCGAGAACTACCGCCGCATCCTCGGCATAGCCGGAGACATAGCTGCGAATACCATAGCTCCGAATTCGGAGGATGTGGACCTTGAAGGGCCGCATCTCGAGAACGGTAGGATGAAATATGCCTCCAAGACGGTCGAGAACATGGAGGCCGTCCGCCTGGCGGGACTCTGGGGTGTCACCATGCCTCGCCGCTACGGTGGACTGAATGCACCGGAGACCGTGTTCAGCATGGCCAGCGAAGTCATTTCGGCTGCCGATTCCAGTTTCCAGAATATCTGGAGCCTGCAGAGTTGCGCTGAGACCCTTTACGAGTTCGGCAGTGAGGAACAGAGACAGAAGTTCATCCCTCGTATCTGCGCTGGTGAGACCATGTCCATGGACCTCACGGAACCGGATGCCGGTTCCGACCTGCAGAGCGTGATGCTCAAGGCTACCTGGAGCGAGGAGCAGGGCTGCTGGCTCCTGAATGGAGTAAAGAGGTTCATCACCAACGGCGATTCCGACATCCATCTGGTACTCGCTCGTTCCGAGGAAGGGACACGGGACGGCCGTGGCCTCTCGATGTTCATCTATGACAAGAGGCAGGGTGGTGTGAATGTCCGTCACATCGAGCACAAACTCGGTATCCACGGCTCTCCAACCTGCGAGCTTACATACAAGGACGCCCGTGCTGAACTCTGCGGGGAAAGGCGCCTGGGCTTGATCAAGTATGTAATGGCTCTCATGAACGGTGCCCGTCTGGGAATCGGTGCACAGAGCGTAGGCCTGAGCCAGGAAGCATACAACGAGGCGGTTGCCTATGCCTCCGAGCGTGCCCAGTTCGGCCAGAAGATCAATCGTTTCCCGGGAGTCTACGACATGCTCAGCAGGATGAAGGCAAAGCTCGATGCCAGCCGTTCGCTGCTTTACCAGACTTCCAGGTACGTCGATGTCTACAAGGCCCTGGAGGACATCCAGAGGGAGCGCAAGCTCGAGCCGGAAGAGAGGGCCGAGATGAAGACCTTCAGCCGCCTGGCGGACGCATTCACTCCTCTCTGCAAGGGAATGTCTTCCGAATATGCGAACCAGAATGCCTACGATGCCATCTCCGTCCACGGAGGTTCCGGTTTCATCATGGAATACAAGAGCCAGAGGCTCTATCGCGATGCGAGGATATTCTCTATCTATGAGGGAACAACCCAGCTCCAGGTCGTGGCAGCCATTCGCTACAT
>ONPI01000044.1:0-13314 GCA_900319685.1 uncultured Bacteroidales bacterium | reverse complement strand
GAGGGAACAACCCAGCTCCAGGTCGTGGCAGCCATTCGCTACATTACCAACGGTACCTATCTCGGGATAATGAACGAGATGCTCCAGGAAAACGTACTTCCGGAGCTTGAGCCTCTGAAGGCCAGGGTGGCCAAGTTGGTCGGGATCTTCTCCGAGTGCGTGGCTAAGGTCCGTGAGGCGGGTGACTCTGAACTCCAGGACTTCCTTGCACGCAGGCTCTACGATATGACCGGAGAGATAGTGATGTCGCTGCTGCTTCTGCGCGATGCTACCGCGGCGCCGGAAATGTTCCTCAAGTCTGCAAAGGTTTACTGTCAGATGGCTTGCGAGACTGTGGCTGGCAAGAGTTCTTATATACTTGACTTCGACAGGGAGAGCCTTCCTGCTTTCCGTGTCGCAGAGGATTGATCGTTCAACCGTTGAATATTTGTAATATGAAAAGATTCATTCTGTCAGCCGTAATGACACTGCTCGTCCTCGCTCCTGCTGGAGCTCAGAGCAGGAAGGTCGTCAAGCAAGCCAAGGAGGATGCCAAGTTGGAACTCCAGGCTCTGAAGGACAAGGGTTTCAAAGCCCTTGACAACGTCAAGATCGACGATGCCGTCCAGAATTTCCTCGTGGCCAAGTACGACGACAAGAGTTGCGTCGAAGTGGTGGGAAAGGCTACTGCCGCAGATCTCAATGAGGCCAAGGCACAAGCTCGCCTGAATGCCGTAGGCAATGTCAATGAAGGAGACATCGTGGACCAGTTCTTCGTTTACCGCAAGAGCAGGAAGAATTTCGATGTCGTCTGCTATTCACTCGTGAGAGGGGAAGGTGTCAACTTGGCCAGGGCCAACGGTTCCAACGTTGCCGCTTCGGAAGGCACTGCTTCCACTATCGCTGCCGTACGTGCGGAAAAGGCCAGGAAGGAAGCCAAGGCTGCCGCAGACAAGGCCAAGAAAAACGCCAGGAAGGCTGAGAAGAAAGCCAGGAAAGACGTGAAGAAGGCCGAGGAGAAGGTGAAGAAGGCCCAGGAGAACCAGCAGAAAGCCCAGAAGAAGAACGAAGAGGCTCTCCAGAAAGTCCAGGAGGCCGAGCAGCTTAACGTCAACTAGGCGTTTTCCAACCTGATACCCTTCCAGGAAACTGGAGGCGGAGATACGATGTCCACCCCTTCCTTGCTGACGGGGTGGACAAATCTTATCCTGTGGGAATGGAGGCATATCCCTCCGTCCGGATTGGAACGCGGGGCTCCGTATTTGAGATCGCCCTTGATCGGGCATCCCATGGCGGAAAGCTGGCACCTGATCTGGTGGTGCCTTCCGGTCAGCAGCCTGACTTCCACTAGGGTGTACCGGTCGGTATGTCCTATCACACTGTAGATAAGACGGGCGAGTTTGGCTCCGGGGGCATTCTCCCTGGCGACGAAGCTCTTGTTCATCTTCTCGTTCCGGACCAGCCAGTCGTCCAGCTCCGCCGAAGGTACATCCGGTTCGTTGCAGCACAACGCCCAGTAGGTTTTCTCCACCGCACCGTTGCGGAACATCTCCGAAAGCCTCGATAGGGCTTTGGAAGTCTTGGCATACATCACTATTCCGCTGACCGGCCTGTCCAGACGGTGAGGAATGCCCAGGAATACTTTCCCGGGCTTTCCGTCACGCTGCGCAATGAATGCCTTCAAGGTTTCGGCGAGGCACTCGTCTCCGGTCTTGTCCCCTTGGACGATTTCTCCTACGTTTTTGCTGAAGACCAGGATGTGATTGTCTTCGTAGAGTATCCTCGCCGTAATGTCTGAATATTCTTCTTTGTCCAGTAACCTGTATTCCATGGCTACTGAGCGATAGGTACAAGGGCGAAAGAAGGTTCACCCTTGCAGCAAAGCTTCCCGTTTACCGTCAGTTTGGCGCTGCAGAAGAAGAGCTGCCCGCGTCTTTCGACGAGGGTGGCCGAAACTTCGCACAGGTCGCCTGGTTTGACTGCGTTCTTGAAACGCACCCTGTCAATCCCGGCGTAAAGGGTAAGATGTCCCGGAATCTCGTCCTTGACAAGGATGGCGCAACTCTGGGCCATTATTTCACAGAGGATCACGCCCGGAACCAGAGGATTGCCAGGGAAATGCCCCCGCGTGAAGAATTCGTCTTCCTTGATCCGGTATGTGCAGTGAGCTACGCCCTCTTCATCAATGTATGCCGTTTCGATCAACAGCATCGGTTCCCTGTGGGGAAGGAAGGTCTTGATTTCTTCCTTGTTCATCAAAGGTGTCATCCTGTTCTGGGTTTTAGTCTTCGAATCTTCTGAAAGCTATGCAGGCGTCGTGGCCTCCGAATCCGAAGGAATCGGAAATGCCGATTGACAGTTCGGCTTTGACAGCCTCGTTCGGAGTGTAGTCAAGGTCGCATTCAGGATCCGGTGTGTCGAGGTTGATGGTCGGAGGGCAGATTCCGTCACGCAGGGCGAGAAGGGTGGCGATCGCCTCGGCGGCGCCAGCCGCACCGAACATATGACCTGTCATGGACTTGATGGAACTGATATGGGCCTTGTAGGCATAATCGCCGAGGGCGATCTTGTATGCCAGGGTCTCTGCTGCGTCGTTGAGCTTGGTACCGGTACCGTGGGCGTTGATGTACATTACATCCTTGTCCTTGTCGAATCCTGCCTCTTCGAGAGCAAGCGTGATACACTTGGACTGGGTGGTGCCGTCAGGCCTAGGAGCTGTCGAGTGGTATGCATCGCAGGTGTTGCCGTAGCCGACCATCTCTCCGAGGATCCTGGCGCCGCGAGCCTTGGCGTGCTCATATTCTTCGAGTACAAGAGCGGCGGAACCGTCTCCCATGACGAAACCGGCACGGTTCGCATTGAACGGGAGGGAAGCGTATTTAGGATCGGTAGCCCTGGACAGCGCCTTTGCGTTGGCGAATCCGGCTATGCCGATAGGAATGGTGGCATTCTCGCATCCACCGGTGATGATCGCATCGGCATATCCATGGCGGATGGCCCTGTATGCTTCTCCGATCGCATTGGTGGAGGTTGCGCAGGCAGTCACGATGTCAAGGCACGGACCCTGTGCGTGATTGAGTATGGCGATATGCCCGGCAGCGATGTTGGAAATCATCGTCGGGATGAACAGAGGAGAGATCCACTGTCCGGAAGGGTCGTCGATCATCTTCGCGATTTCCCTGTACTGGGTGGCAAAGCCACCTATTCCCGAGCCGAAATATACTCCGAGCCTGAATGGGTCGATGTTCTGGCTCTCTCCCTGGCTGACCAGTCCGGACTGGTGGACCGCCTGGTAGGCGGCAGCCACGCCATATTGGGTGAACAGGTCCTGTTTCCTGACGAAAGGCTTGTCCATTCCATATTCTTCTGGTTGGAAGTCCCGGATCCTTCCCGCTATCCTCACCGGCAGTTCATCGGTCGGGTATTCGGTGATGTAATCGATTCCGCAATAACCCTCGCACAGATTCTTCCAGAATGTATTGACGTCGTTTCCCACAGGGGAGATGACACCCATTCCGGTAATAACAACTCTTTTATCCATATGATTCCTTAATATCTTCAAATATAGCGATTTCTATTCATTTACCATTCAACTACCGCGGCTCCTGAGAGTAATCCCGCTCCGAAAGCGCTGAATACCAGGAGATCTCCCTTTTTGAACATTCCCTTGCGGTTGCACTCGTCCAGGAGTATCGGGCAGGACGCGGAAGAAGAATTGCCATGATCCGTAATATTCACCGGGAACTTGTCCGCCGGCTCCTTGAGCAGGTCGATGATCGAATCGATTATCCTCTGGTTGGCCTGGTGGATCATGTACCAGGCCACATCTTCCTTGGTGTATCCGGTCTCTTTCAAAAGACTTTCCACGCCGGTAGTGCAGGCTTCCACTGCATAGCGGAACACCTCGCGTCCCTTCATCTGCATCGGAACGCTTTCTTCCTTCTTGGTTACGTAAGGGGTGTCCACCAGGGTTCTCGTCATCCAGATCTTGCTGGAATCAGGCTCTGCGTGGAGCCTGGTGCCCTTGATGTTGTCGCCTTCGGTCAGTACGACCGCTCCGGCACCGTCGCCGAAGAGCACGCAGGTAGCCCTGTCCTTCCAGCTTGCCATCCTGGACGGCTCCTCGATGCATGCGATGACGACGTTCTTGACCTTCCCGGCCTTGTAATATGTCTCCGCCATGTCCAGGGCATAGACGAAACCCGGGCAGGCGCAGTTGATGTCGAACATCGGGCAGGTCATCCCGAGCTTTTCAGCCACTATGCAGCTCATGCCAGGGGTGATGTATTCCGACACGACGTTCGATACGATGAACATGTCGATCTCGGAAGCTTTCAGGCCAGACATTTCGAGTGCTTTCCTTACAGCTTCGGCTCCGAGGTCTTCAAGGTTTTCATCGGATATGACGTGCCTCGACCTGATGCCGGTGCGGGGCAGGATCCATTCGTCGCTGGTGTCCAGGAATCCCGTAAGCATGTCGTTGGTGACGATCTTGCGGGGAAGTGCACTGCCTGTTCCGATTATTCTCATATCTGTATTCGTTCTTGATTAATGGAACACAAAAATACCAACGCTCCCGCGCACGCCAAAATATATGTGGTGAATTGCGGCCATTATTGGCGATTGTCGCCGCTGATGTGGCGATATTGCCGGATATGTGGTGAAATCCGTTTTTTGGTAAAGCCCGAAAAGTGTTATATTTGCAAACCTTTATCAAAAACATGGCCTCGCCGACTAAACCGTTGCCGGATTATTTCCGTGGGAAGAACCAGTTGACGAACACCGTTACTTTCGCGGCGTTCTTTTCCATCGTGTTCCTTCTGCTGAGCCTTCCGTTCTCGCACAATAGCTGGATGGCCCTGGGCAATTCCAGGTTCTTCGTATTCACGGTTCTTTTCGCCGCAGGCTCGCTGCTGCTCGTAGTCCTGAGCAAGTACTTGATGTACAAGACCAGGAACAGGGTCCGGATGACTTATCTGGGTTATATCTTCTGGTGCCTTGCGGAAATAGTCCTCATCTGCCTCGCGTATTCGTTCATCACCGTCCCGCTTACGGGGATAGGCTGGGACCAGTTCCCGAGGACACTTGGAAACGCTTTGCTCTACGGACTCATATCCCTTGCGATCCCTTACATATTCTCAGGGATGTATTTCGCCATCCAGGACAAGAACCAGACGATCCGCCTGATGAACTACAGCAATGTTGTCCTGGACGAGAACGTGACCCCGTCCAAGCTCGAGAAGATCACCCTCTTTGACAACAGCGGCGACCTGAAGCTATGCGTCAGCGCTTCCAACCTGTATTACATCGAGTCTGATGACAACTACATAATAGTATGGTATACAGACGGAAAGGTCGGACTGAAGAGGTACATGCTCAGGTGCCGGCTCAAGACCGTGGAGGAGAGTTTCAAGGGCAGCAGTCTCGTCCGCTGCCACCGGAAATACATCGTCAACATGGACAAGGTCAAGGTGCTCCGTAAGGAAAAGGACGGTTACGAACTTGACCTGGACAATGATTCCATCCCTCCGATCCCTATCACGAAGACATATTCGGAAAATGTCCTCGGGCACTTCAACAGCAACCCGAGGAGATCGGTCGAATAATATAAAGTGTTTGTTTAACAGGTGAGCCTGTCGAGAGACAGTTTCACCAGGTTGCGTACAAGTGCTTTGTAATCTGGATTGCTGCTCTTGAGGTAGCGGTTGGCGATCGCGCAGCAGATGGTTCCCGCTTCATGCCCCAAGTGTTTCGCCATACCGGCGACTGCGGAACTTTCCATCTCGAAATTCGTAATCCTGTAGCCCTTGTACTTGAACGACTCGAATTTCTCGATCATGTCCGGCATGGCCAATCCGAGCCTTACGACCCTTCCCTGAGGCCCATAGAAACCCGGTGCGGAAATCGTGACACCCATTACGGAGCAATCCTTGAATCTTTCAGCCAGTTTGTCGCTTGCCTTTACGAAATACGGAGAAGGGAGATTCTTATCCCAGCCCACGTGCTTTTTGAAAGCTTTCTCCATATCCAGTTCGGAGATGCTGTCCCTGTCAGCGTACCAGTTCAGCAGACCATCGCATCCGACGGAGATAAGGGAGAAGATAGGACTCCCGAGAGGGATGTCAGGCTGGACAGCTCCGGTCGTGCCTATCCTCAGGATGGTAAGGGTGCGATGCTTCTTCTTGGCCTCACGTGTCTTGAAACTGACGTTGGCGAGGGCGTCGAGCTCCGTCATGACGATGTCGCAGTTGTCTGTTCCGATGCCGGTTGACAGGATAGTGATGCGTTTTCCGTTGTATTTTCCGGTAGTGGACACGAATTCGCGGTTGGCGTGGCGGAACTCGATGTCCGTCAGGAACTCGGCTATCATGTCGACCCTGCCAGGATCTCCGACCAGGATCACCAGGTCGGCCAGTTCCTCAGGCTTGAGGTGGATGTGGAAAGCGGAGCCGTCGTCGTTGATAATAAGTTCTGATTCCGGGATTCTCATATGCCAGTAGTTTTAATGTATATGCCAAAGATAAGAATTTTCGGAGGAAATAACTATTTTTGCATCATGTGGCAAAGAATACAGACATTGTACCTGGCTATTGCGACAGGTCTGGCCGTGGCGCTTTTCTTTTGCGTCAAGGCGTTTTCGCTCGGTCCTGGAGGAGTCCATGCCGAGGAGTTCAAGTACATCCAGTTCATTCCGTACCTGGTGCTTCTGATAGTGATAACCATCCTTCAGCTGATAGCTCTGTTTACTTTCAACGTAAGGGTGCTCCAGATGCGTACCGCAGTCCTTGCTGGTATCTTGCTGGTTGCCTTGCAGGCATGGCTGGCAGTTGACTATTTCGCCACGAGCGATACGCTGATATTCAAGTGGACCGCCATATTCCCTCTGGTAGCGGCTATCTGCGACTTCCTGGCAGCCAGGTACATATTCAGGGACCAGCTGCTCGTCGAGAGCATCACACGTTTGAGGTCAAGGAAGAAAAACCACAAGCGCTAAGGGACAGGATCGTAACCCGAACCTCCCCAAGGATTGCATCGCAGGACTCTCCAGACGGTGAGTCCCAACCCTTTTATCGGCCCCCACTTGCGGAAGGCCTCCAGTGCATATGTCGAGCAGGAAGGCTCGAACCGGCAAGTCTTTGGAATATATGGCCCGATGCATTTGCGGTAGAAAATGATCAAGCCCAGGAAGGGCGCGATCAGTATCTTGCGCAACACCTGGCGCCAGTGAGGGATATTACTGCTCTCTTTCATTGCCGATCCTCCTGAGGATTGTTTCCACCTGTTCGGTGATTGGTTGGAAACCAAGTATTTCCGGAGTATTGTAAAGGAACATGATGCTGGCTCCGCATGGCGGCAGCAGTTCCTTGCGTGTCCTGTAGGCCTCGCGGAGGCGGCGCTTCAGGAGGTTTCTCCTGACTGCTCTCTTGAAAAGGCGCTTCGGAACGGAGACCATGATCCTGTTGGGAATCCCGTCTCCTCCGGACTGGATGGATGAACAGTATTTCAGGCCGGACGTGAAACCCCAGCGGCCCTTGGACATCAGAGCCGAAACCGATACCTTTCCGCAAAGGCGTTCCGATTTCGGTAAAGTGTTCATCGAGAGGCTTATTTCTGCTTTTCCAGATACAGTTCGATTGCGCGGGCCACGGAAGGAGCCTCCGGAGTCGGAGCCTTCACGTCGATCTTCAGCCCGGCATCTTCCATCGCCTTGACGATGGACTTTCCGTAAGATACGAACTTGATGTCTCCCTGCTTGAAATCAGGGAAGTTCTCGTAGAGGGACTTCACGTCGTAAGGGTTGTAGAAGACGACCATGTCGAATCCTGTAAGGTCCAGGTCCTTGAGGTCTTGCGGGACGCTCTTTACGAACACTGCAGTCTGGTACTTGAGTTCCTTCTCGTCCATAAGGTTGGTCAGGGAGGAACTGTTGCTCGAATCGGACTGGGTCACCAGGAACTTCTCATCCTTGTGCTTCGTACCGATCTGGGCGATCACGGAAGCCGGAGTGCCGTCGCCGTAGAATATCTTGCGCTTGCGGTACACGATGTGCTTCTGGAGATACATCGCGACGGCTTCGGTGGTGCAGAAGTATTTCATGGTTTCCGGAACCTTCACCCTCAGCTCTTCGCAAAGGCCGTAGAAAGCGTCGATCGCATGCCTCGAAGAGAAAATGATGGCAGTGTAATCCAGGATGTTGATCCTCTGGGACCTGAATTCCCTGGAAGTGAGGGGCTCGATCAGGAAGAACTGCCGGAAGGTGATGTCAACGCCGAATTTGTCCTTGAGAGCCGTGTATGGAGCCTCATTGACAGGGCTGCGTTGCGAAATCAATATCTTTTTAATTGCCATATTCCTGAGTTTAGGTCCTTCCCCTTGAGGCTACAGGAGCCTGGCCGATATGACCAATGCAAGGGTCGGGAGCAATTCAAGGCCGCAAAGATACAAAAATGTTGAGAAAGGATTGCAAGCCGAGGCGAAAATCTGTCCCCTGCGCAGAATGTACAAGACGTAAGTCATGCCGGTTACATACAGGAGGACGGTCCTCGTGAGCTCTTTGTCTCCGGTGAAGGTATTGACTATGGCACCGGTCAGGAACAGCAGGAAAAACAGGATGATGCAGTAATTCAGGAACGACCTGTTCGCGGCGACGAAAGCTTTCGAACCGTAGTTGTGCATTTCCAACTGCCAGTTGAGGAAGGTCCTCAGGAGCAGGTACAGGAACATCACGCCCGTGACCGCTGCGAAGCGGACAACAGGACTGAACTGGTCCAGGAAATCCGGCCTGTACAGGTCGTAGGAATATACCACCATGCAGAGGGGGACCAGCAGCACCGCCGCCACCGTGTTCCGGCTCCGGCTGAGTTGCAGGCTGTCTTCCAGCTCAAGGTTGCTCTTCCATCTCCATACCGATGCCGTCATTACGGGGAATATCTTGATGAAGCTCCCGATGTTCAGCAGGAACAGGAGCGTGAAGAAGACCGCAAGGCCGCAGTATATAGGATTGTCGAACATCGTCATGCCGTCAGTTTCCTCTCTTCGCGTTGTAGCCGAGTTCTTTCAGCAGGGCAGTCACCCTGTCGCGGAAATCGCCCTGGATGGTTATCTGGCCGTCCTTCGCGGAACCGCCGACCCCGCACTTGACTTTGAGTATCCTGCCAAGGGCCGCGAGGTCCTCCTGGGTGCCGGTGAATCCGCTCACCAATGTGACCTGCTTCCCCGACCGGTTCCTCCTGTCGATGGAGACGACGAGTCTCTGCCTGGATGGCTCGAGGGTTTCCTCCTCTTCGGACCCTTCCTTGGAGTATTCGAAGTCGGGATTGGTCGAATAGACCACGCCCAGCCTCTGTTTCCAGTCATTCCCGTCTTTCATTATATGCATCTATTTTTGCAAAGATAGCGAATCCTTTTGTATCTTTGTAGGTTCAGGAACCAGAACTTGCACCATAGGGTGCATTTACCCGTACAGGGCTGCGAAGCAGCAAGCATCCGTTGGAGCAAGTCCTGGATCATTTGCAAATACATAAATCTTTATGGATAACAAGATATTCAGAAAGTGGAATCTGGCCGTGGGAGCGGTGGTGTTCGCCATCTCCGCCTTCACCTACCTTTCCACCATCGAGCCGACAGCTTCGTTCTGGGATTGCGGTGAGTTCATAGCGTCATCGTACAAGCTTGAAGTGGGCCATCCTCCGGGAAACCCTGTATTCCAGCTTATTGCGAGATTGTTCACGATGTTCACCGGTCCTGACAAGGCAGCCGTGATGGTGAACTCGATGAGCGCCCTGTGTTCCGCCCTGACGATATTCTTCCTGTATCTGACGATCGTGTTCTTCGTCAAGAGGCTGATCCTTCCGAAACCCGACGGAGAAGGCGGGACGCCGCGTTTCTCCACCGGCCAGGCGGTCGCCATTTACGGCAGCGCGGCCGTGGGAGCCCTTGCATACTGCTTCTCCGACACGTTCTGGTTCTCGGCCGTGGAAGGCGAAGTGTATGCGATGTCGTCCCTGTTCACCGCCCTCGTTGTCTGGTGCATGACCAAGTGGTACGAGGAAGAAGACAGGCGTTTCTCCAACAGATGGATAGTGCTGATTTCGTTCCTGATGGGTCTGTCCATCGGAATCCACCTGCTGAACCTGCTGGCCATCCCGATGCTTGTGTTCATGTATTACTACAAGATGCGGGAGGACAGGCAGTACACCATGTGGGAGTGGTTCAAGATCCTTCTGCTCTCGATGGTTATCCTGGGCTTCATTTTCTACATAATGGTGCCTCTGGTGCCGAAGACTGCGGCATTCGTCGACCGGCTGTTCGTCAACGGCCTTGGAATGCCTTACAACAGCGGAGCTGCCATATTCATGTTAGCGTTGCTGGCTCTCTGCTTCTGGGGATTGTTCAAGTCCCTGAAATCCGGGAAGGTGCTTTGGAACACGGTGCTGCTGTGCTTCACCACCGTCCTCATCGGATTCTCGATATTCAGCGTCATCATCATCCGCTCCTGCGCGAAGACTCCTACCAACGAGTACCAGCCTGACAACCCTTACACCCTGGTGCGCTACCTCTCCCGTGAGCAGTACGGGTCGACTCCGTTGCTCTACGGCCAGTATTTCGGCGCTCCGTACGAGCTGGAGCAGAAAGATTACTGGGCTCCGCTGGACGGTATGTACAAGAGGGTCCCGAGCCCGGTTGACGCGGTTTATTCCCGTGAAGGCAAGATGCTCTTCCCGAGGATGTACAGCAGCGACGACAAGGCGATCAAGTTCTATCAGGCATACATGAACGGCAAGGGAAAGCCGGTGGCAGGGGCCCAGTACAAGAAACCTTCATTCGGATCCAACCTTGCATTCTTCTTCGACTTCCAGCTCGGATGGATGTACTGGAGGTATTTCATGTGGAACTTCGTGGGACGCCAGAATGAGATCCACGCTCCGGCTGCCGACCTCTTCACGGGCAACTGGGAGAGCGGCATCAAGTTCATCGACCAGCTCCATCTCGGAGACCAGTCAAATGCTCCGGAATGGATGAAGAAGAACAAGGGAAAGAACCACTTGTTCTTCCTTCCTCTCCTTCTGGGAATACTCGGACTCGTGTTCCAGTTCGACAAGGACAAGCGCGGGTGCTGGCTGGTATTCCTGCTCTTCGTGATGACCGGAATAGCCGTGGTGGTATATCTCAATCAGGCCCCATACCAGGTCCGTGAAAGGGATTACGCCTACGCCGGATCCTTCTACGCGTTCTCGATCTGGATAGGAATGGCCGTGGCGGCGTTGTATTCCTGGATAGCAGAGGCCAGGAAGGGTAAGGGCGGCCTGCCTGTGGCGGTTGCGGCTACCGTAGTCTGCCTGTTCGTGCCGGCCCTCATGTGCGCCCAGGAATGGGACGACCATGACCGCAGCAACCGACGTACCGCGGTCGAGATCGCCAGGAACTACCTCAACTCAGTAGGTCAGAACGGCCTCCTGATCACTCACGGAGACAACGACACCTTCCCGCTCTGGTACGTCCAGGAGGTGGAAGGCTTCAGGAATGACGTGAGGATTTGCAACACGTCCCTCCTTGGTACCGACTGGTACATCGACCAGATGAGATATGCTATCAACAATTCTCCTGCCCTGAACCTCCAGATCGGCCAGGAACAGTACCTCTACGGAACGAACGAGTGGGTTCCGATCCAGGATAACCGCAACCAGCCGCTGCTCCTGTCCGACTGCATCACCGTGTTCAAGCATCCGGACGCCAAGGTGGTGACCAGCGACGGCAGGAAACTCGACTACTGGGTTTCCAGGAAGATGATCATCCCTGTCAACAAGGAGAACTGTCTCAAGAGCGGTATCGTCAGCGAGAAATTCGCATCGGAGATCCCCGATTCTATCGTGATAGAGATTCCGGAGAGCAAGTCATACCTCAGCAAGCCGGAACTCTGGATGCTGGACTTCCTTTCGACTTATCAGTGGGACCGCCCGTTGAGCATGCTCAACCAGGGAGGTGACCTGAACATAGGCATCAAGGACTATCTGATGTACGAAGGATTCTCCTACAAGCTGATCCCTATCAAGAACAAGGTCAAGTCCATGGATATCGGACTGGTCGATACTGACGAGCTCTATTCGAAGCTGAAGGATTCCTATAGCTTCGACGCCCTTTCCAGGACGGACTATTGCGTGGATTACCAGAACCTCTACACCTTCCTCGGAGTCATGTCCATCAGGAACCTGTTCGTGTCTTCCGCCAACGCCTTCATTGATGCCGGAGAGAACGATCGTGCCGAGGAGATGCTGGACAAGTGCCAGGAAGTCCTTAAGCCTGAGCAGTATCCTTATGACAATTCGATCCTCGGATGGAGTTCGAACATGTTCTTCCCGATCGAGATGGTAAAGGATTACTACACCCTCGGCAAGCCTGAGAAAGCCAAAGCCCTGGCCAAGGAACTCCTGGATGAACTTGAGGAATCCATAAACTTCTACGTGGATTTCCTTCCTGAATACAAGAGCGACTTCGAGTATTGCTGCCAGCTTGTCTATTACCTCTCTTCAGAGGTCGAGAAAGCCGGTGATCCTGAATTCGCGAATATGATAGAGAGTGAACTGGCTGCCTTCCTGTCGATAAAAGGCTGACGCCTACCTTGAAAGGCGTACGAATATGCTCAGGGGCAGGTTCTTCCCGAACTTGTCCCTGAGTATAAGTTCTCCGGAATCGAGTCCGTCACCTGATTTGAGGCCCAGGGCCTCCCTGACTACGGTCTCCCCGAGGATGGCTGAGAACCCGTTGGAATAGAGGTTGAGGACGAGGAAGGAATTCTCCGGGTCGAGTATGTGCCCAACATTCTTCATCATGTCGAAAAGGCACTCGTCCAGCTTCCATTTTTCCCCGTCGGGGCCGTGCCCGTAGGCCGGAGGGTCCAGGATTATCCCCTGGTAAAGGTTGCCGCGCCTTTCTTCCCGCCGGGCGAACTTCATCGCATCCTCTATGACCCATCGGATACCGTCCAGGCCGCTGCGGTCCTGGTTCTCGTGAGCCCAGGTGACCACCTGGCGTACGGAATCCAGATGGGTGACATCTGCTCCCGCGCATCTTGCCGCGAGGGATGCGGCTCCGGTATATGCGAACAAGTTGAGGACTTTCGGCTTCTGTCCCGTTGCGGCGGCTATGGAAGTAGTCTTCCTGAATATCCAGTTCCAGTTCGGAGCCTGCTCCGGGAATACTCCGACATGTTTGAATGAAGTCAGTCCCAGCCGGAGGCGGAAATCCGGAGCGTCATTCCCCGAATACCTTATCCACCACTGGTCTGGCATCCTGCGGAGCCTTTCCCATGTGCCGCTGTCCTCCTTGCCGGCCTTT
>ONPI01000035.1:15293-28189 GCA_900319685.1 uncultured Bacteroidales bacterium | reverse complement strand
GGTGACTTCACCGGCCTGGGCGAGGACACCGGCTATACCGTGAATGGCGGCAACTGCATCGTAGCCGAGAGCGGCGTCTACATGATCTATGTCGATGTCGAGAACAAGAAGCTGTGCGTCGAGCCTGCAAAAGTCTATGGTATCGGAGATTGCTTCGGAGGTTGGACAGAAGGTATTGAAACAGCCCTGTTCAAGGCTGACGGCCAGACCCTCAAGGGTACGACTGCCGCTACGGGAGATATCCGTCTCTATGCAGCTTCTTCCATCGCCACATCTGACTGGTGGACCCGTGAGTTCGTATTCTTCGATGGCAAGATAGCTTATCGCGGCAATGGCAATGACCAGGACCGCGTTAACGTTGCTGCCGGTAAGACCGTGACTCTCGACTTCAACAAAGGAACTGCTACTGTCGAGTAAGCAGTGACGTTTTCCGGGCCGGAGTCCCTGACCGGACTCCGGCTTGCTAATATCCTATGACTATGACGAAGAAACACCTTTTCCTGCTGTTTGCAGCATTGTCGGCAGCCCTGATGCTAGCCGTTTCCTGCGGTGAGCCCGAGCAGAAGGAACCGGATACTCTTTCGGTTTCTTTGACAGAGCTCTCATTCACTGCTGAAGATGCTTCCACCAAGCTTTTGAGCATCAAGTCCAATACCTCCTGGGTAGTATCTGCCTCGGCGGACTGGATAATCCTTGACAAGACTTCCGGCAGCGGAAATGCCCCCCTGGCAGTCAAGGTTTCCACGAATGACGGGGACGACCGTGAGGGAACCATCTCCGTGAAAGGTGCCCAGGCTGTCACCGTGAAAGTGACCCAGAGCGGAGGCAAGGTAAGTTACCTGACTCCGGTTCCGGTTGCTTTCGATGGAAAAAAGAGGGCTGGGACAATCTACCAGCTTCTGGTATATTCATTCGCCGACAGCAATGGTGACGGGATAGGGGATTTCAACGGGATAACGTCCAAGCTCGACTACCTGGACGATATGGGTGTCAGCGCTTTGTGGCTCAGCCCGATCCATCCTGCGATGTCGTATCACGGTTACGACGTCAAAGACTACTATTCGGTGAATCCCGAATATGGTACCGAGGAAGACTTCAAGAACTTGTTGTCCAAGGCCAAAGCCAAGGGTATCGACATCTACCTTGACTATGTCCTGAACCATGCCGGCAAGGACCACCCGTGGTTCCAGAGCGCCAAAGCTTCGGAGTCCAGTCCATACCGCGACTATTTCGTGTTTTCCACGAATCCTGCTGCCGACATCTCTGCCGGGAGGCTCGCCATGTTCCCGAAGAACGGTTACGATTCCGGCCAGTGGTTCTCCTGCGTGAGCGGTTCCGCTTCGTCGATGAAGGTCAAGTTCACCCTGACCCTGGATGCGGCCGGCAAGCCTAAGACCCTGAAGATCGAGCAGGTGGACGAAATCAGCAATTCGGGCACTCCTACATCCGGAATATGGCTGTACTACGGTGATGGTAAGATGAGCCAGTTCTACACTACGGGAGGCTCTGTCTGCACCCTTTCAATAGATATCTCAAGCTCCTGGGGCGTTCTCATCAGGACAAGCCAGACCCAGTGGGATTCGTACAAGTACGGGGCACCGAGCAGCAACCACCAGCTCGAGTGGGGCAAGGAACTCACCTTGTCCAATACCGATGCGTCTGACATACTCCTTCCGGGCATGGACATCCTGATGTACCATTCCCACTTCTGGACTGATTGGTTCGCTGACTTCAATTACGGACCGGCATCCACCAGCGAGACATCCCCGGCTTTCATTGACTTGGCTGCTTCCGCCGACAAATGGATCAATATGGGCGTTGGTGGATTACGCCTCGACGCCGTCAAGCACATCTACTGGGATGAGAACAGCAACGAGAATCCTACTTTCCTGGACAAGTGGTACCAGCGCTGCAATGCTACCTATAAGGCTGCCGGGAATACCGGGAATATCTATATGGTGGGCGAAGTGTTCAGTGAAGCCTCCAAGACTTTCAACTATTACAAGGGCCTTCCTTCCGTGTTCGAATTCAGTTTCTGGTGGGGCGTTAAGGACGCTCTGAACAACCGTTCGGCGGGCTCCTTCGTGAACAACCTCATCAGCTGGCGCTCCAGCTACACCGCTAAGCGAGCAGATGCGGTACCTGCGATCAAACTTACCAACCATGACGAGAACCGCGCCGCCAGCGACCTCGGCAAGTCCGAGGCCAAGGAAAAGCAGGCTGCGGCCATACTCCTGACAGCTGAGGGACGGCCTGTTTTCTATCAGGGTGAGGAACTCGGATACTGGGGCGTGAAGGACGGAGGTGATGAATATGTCAGGACGCCGATGAAATGGACCAAGAGCGGTGCCGTCGCTTCCGGAAGACTCGGCGGTAAGGTGGACAACTCCATGCTCACTGCAAGTATCTCGGTGGAAGCCCAGAACGAGGCTGCGAATTCCCTCATGAACGTTTACAAGACGTTCTCCAAGGTACGCAACACCTATCCTGCCTTAGCAAGCGGCAAGATGAGTTCCGCCAACATTTCCGGTTCGACCATCCTTTCCTGGTACATGACGTCTTCCGATGGACAGAAAGTGCTGGTAGTCCATAATGTAGCCTCCTCCGCCAAGACAGTTGACGTTCCCGGGGACATCTCCAAGCCGATAGCTGTGCTTGGCTCCGCCGCCGTCAAGGGCGGTCAGGTCATCCTTGAAGCGAACTCTTCCGTCGTATTCCTGCAATGAGACGGTTCCGGTACCAGGTTTCCCTGATTCTCGCCCTATGTTGTTCCTTCGGATGCAACAGGGCGGGAGACGAAATCCTGGTTACCGACGAGCCGCTGGACAAGCACGGAGTCAACTATGTATATGACAGCAGGGCAATTCCTGAAGTTCACGTGGAAGTATCTCTGGCCCAGTGGAATACCCTCTTGAAAGCCTACGACAAGAACTCCGCTACCAGCGAGCATATCAAGTGCAACGTCCGCTTCATCAAGCATAAGGACACCACTCTGATCAAGGAAGCGGCGCTGAGGCTCAAGGGCAATACCTCCCGCAGACGCCCAGAGGGCAGCAACGGACAGCTTCACTCCGCAACTCATCCGGACTGGCATCACTGTCACTATGTGATCAATTTCCACAAGTGGCACAAGGATGCTGACCATAAGCTCCATGGTGCCGAAAAGATCGCTTTCAAGTGGTACAAAGACGATCCCTCATACGTCAGGGAGAACTTCTGCTACGACCTTTTCCGCCGTTTCGGGGTATGGACGGCTTCCCATACTGCATATTGCAGGTTCTTCATAGAGGTTCAAGGTGACCCCAAGGAGTACTATCTGGGGATATACGATATGGTAGAGCCGGTCGACACGGATTACCTGAAAGTCAGGGACTCCGAGGACGAATTCGGCTCGGACGGGGGGAATCTCTGGAGGTGCCGCTGGGGCGCGCGTCTCAATTCTGTCTCCGCGAATATGGGACCCGACCTCGGGGACGGGAAGGAATATACCTATGAACTCAAAACCAATGTCGAAGATTTCGAGAACGCAGAGGAACAGTTGAAGGACTTCATAGGCAAGTCCTTGAGACTGAACGGTCAGGATTTCGCTTCCTGGATCCGTACCCACTGCGATGTGGACCTGCTTCTCAAGACCTATGCAGTCAATGTGGCGGTCGGGATGTGGGACGACTACTGGAACAACTGCAACAATTTCTATATCTATTTCAACTCCACCGACCCCCAGAGCTACAAGTTCTTCTTCATCCCTTACGACTATGACAATACTCTGGGAACCACGTCCTGGTGCGGAGTCCAGAGCGATGCCGGCAGGCATGACCCTTTAAACTGGGGGGATTCGAAGCAGAATCCGCTGATACATAAGATCCTGCAAATAGATGATTTCAAGCAGATCTACAAGCGCTACCTTCTGGAACTAGTTTCCGAGGACAATGCTTTCCTAAGGCCTTCCTCATGCGCCGACCGGATCCGCACCTGGCAGAGTATGATCAAGTTGTTCGTGCCGAACGATACGGGTGAGGATATGTCCATATCCGACAGGCCGGCGCCATGGAGCAGCCACGGCGAATACCGTCTCCTGCAGATGGGGAACGACAATTATTTTACTGTCAAGACAAACAGCATAAAACAATACTGCAAATGAAACGCACACTGGCACTATTGACCATTCTCCTGGCTGCTTTCGCATGCAAGCCGAAAGCCGTGGAGCAGGACCGGCTCCAGCTCATGCGTCCTGTCGAAGACTGGACTGCGGACGCCGTGGTATATGAACTTAACACCCGTCAGGCCACCGCTGAGGGCACATTGGCTGCAGCCGAGAAGAAACTTCCTGAGTTGAAGGAACTGGGAGTGGACGTAGTCTGGCTGATGCCGATCTATCCGATCGGCGTGGAAGGTCGGAAGGGTACCCTCGGATCATACTACGCAATCAAGGACTATTGTGATGTGAATCCGGAGTTCGGGACGCTCGAAGATTTCGACCGTTTCGTTGAGACAGCCCACGGCCTGGGACTGAAGGTGATCCTCGACTGGGTCGCCAACCACACTTCCCCTGACCACCCATGGGTTACGGAGAAGGATCCAAGCTGGTATGTACGCGACTCTGTAACCGGTAAGACCATTGTCGAGTATGACTGGACCGATATCGCGAAACTCAACTACGCCAATGCCGAAATGCGCGATGCAATGGCCTCCAGCATGCGTTTCTGGCTGGACAGGGGGATCGACGGTTTCCGCTGCGACGTCGCCTTCCAGGTCCCTCAGGACTTCTGGTCCGATGTATTCACCGCGTTCCGTCAAGAGTATCCAAGGCGGCTGTTCTTCCTGGCGGAGGGGGAGGAGACCTTCCTCCACGATGCCGGATTCGACTGCACCTATGCATGGAAACTCCATCACCTGCTCAACGACATAGCCCAGGGTAAGGCTGACGGCGACAGCCTGGTCAGCTATCTGGCGTGGAACAAGGAGAACTACGGCGGTGCGCACAGGCTCATGTTCACTTCCAACCACGACGAGAACTCCTGGAACGGCACCGAATATGAAAGGATGGGAGATGCCTGGCAGGCGATGTCCGTTCTTTGCTGGACCCTGCCAGGATCACAGCCGCTGATCTACACCGGCCAGGAAGTCGGCCTGAACCACCGTTTCGAGTTTTTCGAAAAGGACCCGATGCCAGACTGGCACCACAATGCCACGACGGATTTCTATGCTTACCTTGCAGGTCTGAAGCATTCGCACAAGGCTCTCAGGAGCGACAATCCTGCTATCGAGATCATCTCTGCCACGGACAGCGACTTCGTATTCAAGAGATTCCTTGACGAGGACACGGTCACGGTAAGCGTCGGCCTGAAGGCTCCATGGAAATGGAATGTTACGGTTCCTGAGTCAAGGATCGCCCATGTCGAACCTCCTTGCTGGTGGGTAGGCATGAAGACCGACCTCCAGCTGATGGTCCACGGTGAAGGCATTTCCGGCTGGGATGTATCCATCGAGGGATCCGGCCTTAAGGTCACGAAGGTGCATAAAGCCGAGAGTCCGAACTATCTTTTCATCGACATTTCTGTCGGAAGGAACGTGAAACCAGGGACTTACGATCTTGTATTCACGAATGACAGGCAATCCTTCCGGTGGCCTTATACCATCCTGGCTAGGGAGGAAGGCTCCGCGGGCAGGCAGAGTTTCACCACGTCCGACTTCATCTACCTGATATGCCCTGACAGGTTCGCCAATGCCGATCCTGACAATGACAATACCCTCGACACTAAGGAAAAAGCAGACAGGAACGAGCCATTCGGACGCCACGGAGGGGACCTCCAGGGTATCATCGACCATCTTGATTACGTGTCCGACCTCGGTGCTACCGCGATCTGGTGCACCCCTCTGCTGCTCGATGACCAGGAATACGAGTCCTACCACGGCTACGCCTGCGGGGACTATTACAGGATCGATCCTCGATTCGGCAGCAATTCCCTTTACAAGGAATATGTCAGGAAGGCCCACGAAAAGGGTATCAAGGTCATAATGGACATTGTCACCAACCACTGCGGCACAGCCCACTGGTGGATGGAAGACCTGCCTTTCCAGGACTGGATCCATCAGTTCCCGGAGTATACCGGGTCGAACTTCCAGTTTTCCACCCTTATGGACCCTAACGGTTCGAAATACGACCTCAATCTGCAGGAAAGCGGTTGGTTCGTGCCTTCGATGCCGGATATGAACCTTGATAACGAGTTCCTTCTCAAGTATTTCCAGCAGTGGGCGATCTGGTGGACCGAGTATTCCGGCCAGGATGGCCTCAGGGTGGATACATATCCATACAACGAGAAGGTCCCTATGAGCAAGTGGTGCGAGGCTGTCAGGAACGAGTATCCGGACATCAACATCGTAGGCGAGTGCTGGGATGTCAATTACGACCAGGTGGCTTACTGGCAGGGGGACAACGCCAATGCCGACGGATTCAATTCCCATCTTCCTTCCATCATGGATTTCGCGCTCCAGTCGGCCATCAACGCTGCCCTGTGCGAGAACGAGGCCCAGTGGGACAACGGCATGATGAGGGTTTACAACGCCCTGTCGCACGATGCCACTTACCACGACATCTCCAAGATGATGATATTCCTTTCAAATCACGACCATTACCGTGTCGCCGATTCCTGGCATCAGGATCCTGACAAGATGAAGCTTGCATACACCCTCCTGGCTACGGTCAGGGGCATCCCGCAGCTGTTCTATGGCGACGAGATGATGTTTGCTACCGGCAAGGGTTACAAGAGTGACGGTGAACTCAGGATGGACTTCCCGGGAGGCTGGCAGGGTGATGAGAAGGACCTCTTCACTGAAGAAGGAAGGCAGGGTACCGATGCCGAACTGTACGACTATGCCCGTAAACTCTTCCGCTGGAGGAAGGACAACGAAGTTATCCATGATGGCAGGACGATGCATTTCCTGACCAGGGACAATACTTATGCTTTCTTCCGTTACAACGATGCCGGCAAGGTCTTCGTGTATATCAACAATTCCCTGGATGAGAAAACCATCCCATGGTCCCACTATGTCGAGATCGCTTCCGGCCTGGGAGAAGGCACCAACGTGCTCACAGGGGAAATGGTAACCGTGACCGATTCGACGGTGGTCGGTCCTTGCTCAGCGCTAGTGGTAGATTACAGGTAGCCGGTCAGCTGGTCCTTCCGACCAGTTTCTCGGCGAATCGCTTGAGAATTTCGTAACGGACGCCCTCACACGCCTTGGCAGCGTGCCTGAGGGCTTCCTTCGTATATTCGCGAATCATTTCCTGAGCATCATCGGCAACTCCCAGGCGGAGGTACATATCCTTGACCCTGGCAATCTTCGAGGCTTTTTCCTCATCCGTGACGGCAGGTGTGCGGAAGGCGGCAAGCAGTTCTCCGAGTTCCTCTTCGGAAGCCTTCTCGCATGCCCTCACCGTCAACCAGCTTTTCTTTTCGTTGAGGATGTCCCCGCCGATCGGTTTTCCGAATACTTTCTCGTCTCCGAAAGCATCGAGATAGTCGTCAGCGACCTGGAATGCCAGGCCCAGGTTGTAGCCATAGTCATACAGGCTTTCGCAGTCTTTTTCCGGGGCTCCGGCAATCAATGCCCCCATCTTGGCGGAGCAGGCTATGAGGACGCCGGTCTTGAGGCCTATCATCTTAATATATTCCTCCATCCGCACGGTCTCACGGCTCTCGAAATCCATGTCGTACTGCTGCCCTTCGCAGACTTCCGCAGCCGTCTTGGAGAAGAGGGCCATAACCTCCGGCAGGCACTTCGGAGGACATTTGGTGATCCTGGAATAGCTGTCTATGCACATGACGTCTCCCGAAAGGATGGCGGTATCCGGATTCCATTTCTTCCACACGGTGTCAACCCCGCGCCTGAGTGGGGAGCGGTCCATTATGTCATCGTGGATAAGGGTGAAGCTGTGGAATACCTCCAGTCCTGCTGCCGGCTCCAGGATCTCGGGACCCAGGCGGTCCTTGTAGAGTGAATATGCGATCAAGCATAATCTCGGCCGGAGCCTTTTTCCGCCTATGGCGATCATATATCCGAGAGGATCATAGAGTCCTGAGGGTTCTGCCGGGAACCTGATGCCTTTGAACAGGTCCTTGACGGCGTCGTCGATGGTTTCCTTTCTTACCATTTGAGTTTAGTCGAAGTTATGGTTTCATCCTTGTAAATATAGTCATTTTTGGTAAATTTGCCATCGAAATGACCGGTGAAGCGACAGTAGTAAAGAACGCAGGAAGCCATTTCCTGTTGTCGGAGCTCCCGCAGTGGAAACCTTTCCCTGCGGTGCTGAAAGGCAAGGTCCGCCTTTCCGGAAGCGAAGCTACCAATCCCGTGGCCGTAGGCGACCGGGTTACCTATGAAGCCTTGCAGGAACCATCTCTGGAGCATCCTGCATCGATAGTCGCTGTCCTCGACCGGAAGAACTATCTCATCCGCCGTTCCACGAACCTGTCCAGGCAGTCACATGTGATAGCCGCCAACCTGGACCGGGCATTCCTGGTGGTCACATTGTATTTCCCTGAGATCAAGCTGCCGTTCCTGGACCGCCTGCTGGTGACCTGCGAGGTATATGGAATCCCTGCGACCATCGTTCTCAACAAGGTGGACATATTCAAGGAAGAGTTCCCTGAAGAGCTGGCTGCTTTCCATCGGATCTATGAGGGAGCCGGCTATCGCGTGATAGAGACTTCGGCTCTGACGGGGGAAGGGATCGATACCCTGAAGGAAGCTATCGGAACGCCTGAGGAAGGCCATGTCTGTCTTTTCTCAGGAGAGTCCGGAGTAGGGAAGTCATCGATTATCAAGGCATTGGATCCTTCTTTGAATCCAAAGGTAGGGGATATATCACTGGTGCATCTGCAAGGCAAGCATACCACTTCCCTATATGAGATGTACCCTGTTTCCTCGGGTGGTTTCCTGATAGATTCTCCGGGCCTGAGAGGTTTCGGGCTGGTTGACTTGAAGAAGGAGGAAGTTGCCTTGTATTTCCCGGAAATGCTGAAGGCTTCGAAGGAGTGCCGCTTCACCCCGTGCACCCATACCCATGAGCCGGACTGCGCCGTGAAGGCCGCCGTCGAGCAGGGAACCATATCTCCGGAGCGCTATAATTCCTATCTCGGGATGCTCGAAGAGGACAAGAAATTCCGTTGACAATCCTTGCTGCATTCACATATTTGTATTACTTTTGCAAATAGTAAAAGGTATTACAATAAAATATGGTACTAGAGAAACAGATCATCTTGTTCCTGAATATTGTCCATAGCAGCGTAAAGCAGTGTATGGCAGATGAATTCAAGGACGGGGGATACAATCTCACTCCGGAGCAGTTCCTTGTCATCGACACCCTCTGGATGGAAGGAGTCCTGACTCAGCAGCAGATAGCTGACATAACGTTGCGGGACAAGAATTCCATAGTCAAGCTCGTCGACGGTCTCGAGAGCCGGAAGCTGGTAAGGCGGGTGAGCAATCCGAAAGACAGGCGCCAGAATCTCATCAAGGTGACTCCATATTCACTGTCAATCCGCGACAAGGTCACCAGGCTGGCATATGCATCGGTTGGCAAGATAATAGGGGACATACCACAGGAGGAACTCGAGGCTTTCGTGGCTACCCTGGCGCATATGGAGAAGAATATCGATCCGGAAAACGACCTTGAAGCTCTTGCAAGGAAGTACCCGCTTAACAAGAACGGTTATGGGCAGACTGTATGATCTCTTGATGAAGGATTACCGCTTGAGGGAGGGCCTCAATGCGTGCATAAACTGCGGAACTTGCACCGCAGTATGTCCTGCTGCTGAGTTCTACCGTTACGACCCACGCAGGATAGTGGATATCGTCCAGAGCAAGGATGAAGAGGAGATAGAGAAACTCCTCAAGAGCGATACTATCTGGTACTGCGGCGAGTGTATGAGCTGCGTGACCAGGTGCCCGAGAAAGAATGCTGCCGGGCTGATAATAATGGCCTTGCGTAATCTTTCCATCGAGCTGGGGTATTTCGTCGAATCCGAGAAAGGGCGCCAGCAGTTCCTCCTTACCAAGGACTTGTGCTCCAATGTCCTGGATTATGGCTACTGCGTCTATCCGCGCCGTTTCGACTATGCCGGGCATCCTGAGGCAGGAAGGGTTTGGGAGTGGGAAGAAAAGCATCTTGATGATGTGTTCGAACGACTCGGAGGCAACCTGGACGGTCCTGGACCGGGAGCTATGCGGCGCATCCCGCAGGAAGACCGCGACCAGCTCAAGGCGATCTTCGACGAGACCGGAGCTACCGCAAGGATGGAGAAGGTCCGCGCAGCCGGCCTGAAGAAGGCTGCGGAACTAGGGATGACTGAGGAGGAGTTCTCCCGGATGGTCTATTTCACCAGCGACCCCAAACATTTGAATCATTAGCAGATGATATACGAAGGAAAACAGAAGATCTGGGCAGATTACCAGAAAGAGATACCGGACGACCATTATTTCTATGTCCGCAGCTGCATCAGGCAGAGTTTTTTCCCTGCGTCCGAAGCGACTTTCCTGGACATAACCAGGAACCGTTTGGGAAAGGATATATTCGAGACAGAGCATCACACTACCTGCGGAGGCATAGCATATCACAGCGATACCATCCCGCAGGAAACGGTGATGACCATAATCGCCCGCCAGTTCGCCCTTATGGCGAAAAACGGTTATGAAAACTATGTCTGCTCCTGCATCACGTCGTTCGGTCTCTATTGCGAGACGATGGAAACCTGGCGTGAGTTCCCGGAACTGGAGGCGAAGATAAGGGAAAACCTCTGGAAGACCTGCAAGCTGGATTTTGCGAAGCCGAAGTACCTCATCCATGCGAGCGACCTTATCTACAAGTACCGCAACCTCATAGCCAAGCAGGCCGTCCACAAGCTCGTGAACGTACATACCGGCCAGCCGCTCAAAGTCGTCGAGCACATCGGATGCCACTATTCCAAGATGTTCCCTTCGAAAGGAGTGGGAGGAGCTGAATATCCTTACGTCCTGGTCGGAATGATCGAGGCGTGGGGAGGGGAGATCGTGGATTATCCGGAGAGGCGCCATTGCTGCGGTTTCGGTTTCCGGCAGTATTTCATCAAGGGGAACAGAGGTTATTCGCTTTCCAATACCCATAAGAAATTCGAGAGTATGGAGCCGTTCCATCCGGACTTCATCATCACCAACTGCCCGGGCTGCCCGTATTTCATGGACAGGTGGCAGTACGTTATAGCCGAATCCACCGGTAAGACCTACGGGCAGGACGGCCATGGTATTCCGGTACTCACCTACGAGGAGGTCGCCGGCCTGGTGATGGGCTACGATCCCTGGGACCTCGGGCTGCAGACTCACCAGGTGGGTGTCGAACCGCTCCTGGACAAGATGGGAATAGAATACGATCCTGAAAAGAAATATCAAGGCAAGGGAGGGAAGGACATCGGCCGGCCGGAACCTTGCGCATGTTTGAAGTGATATGAAGAACAATGTACTCATAGTGGGTGGGGGACCTGCCGGACTGGAAGCCTCTTCGCAGCTCCAGAGACTGGGCTACAACGTCATCCTCATCGAAAGATCCACTGCCCTTGGAGGGCATCTTGCGAAATGGGACAGGCTTTTCCCTTCCGGCGTCTCTGCTCGGGAGACCCTCAAGTCCCTTATGGGCCACATCGAGGGAGTCAAGTATTTCACCGACACGGAAGTCCAGTCGATCAACCGGCTTGAAAAATCATATAACGTGATCCTGTCCAATGGAATCACCGTTCTGGCGGATGCCGTGTTGATGACTACCGGATTCGACCTTTTCAAAGCCTCCAGGAAGGAGGAATATGGTTACGGAATTTACAACCGGGTGATTACGAATGCCGACCTGGAAGCCTATTTCAGGAACGGTTCCGATCCGAGGATCGATAATCCGAAACGGATCGGATTCGTCCACTGCGTGGGGTCCCGGGATGAAAAGGCCGGCTGCAGGTCCTGCTCAAAGGTCTGCTGTGCTACTGCAGTCAAGCAAGCCATGGAGATGAAGCAAGCCTTCCCGGACGCTGACGTTTTCTGCTTCTACATGGACCTGAGGCTCTTCGGCCGCCATTATGAAGACATGTATCTCAGTGCGCAGAGGGACTATGGCATCCGTTTCATCCGCGGCCGCGTCGCCGAGGTGGCCGAAAATGCTGACGGCTCCCTCCAGGTCAAGGCTGAAGATACGGTTGCCAGCAAGCCTCTCAAGGCTTCTCTCGACCTGCTGGTCCTGATGGCCGGAATGCGTCCTTCAGTGTCTGGCCGCAGGGTGGGAGACCTGCTTGAGATGCCTGTCGAGGAAGACGGTTACTTCTCAGTAAAGGAGGGAATCGTTTCAGGACAGAAGAGCCCTCATCCGGGAATATTCCTCGCCGGAGCTGCTACCGGTCCGAAAACCCTCCCTGACACTCTTGCCGATGCTCGTGCTGCCGCTGTCATGATCGACCAGTACCTGTCAGACGTTTTCCCTGAGGCAAAGCATTACAAGAATCTGGTTAGGGAATTATGGTAGATTTCGGTTTCGGGCTCGTGCCCAGTTCAAGGATAAACCTCGACCTTTTCGACAAGGCCAGGTACGAGGAACTGGCTTCAGTGGAGCCGGATGTCCGCAAGTGCATGTCCTGCGGCAGCTGTACCGCGGTCTGCACCGCTGGGAAGTATTCCGCGACAAGCCTCCGGGAAGCTATCGAGTGCATACACAACGGCCAGCCTGACAAGGCTCTCGGGATGCTGAAGTCCTGCCAGTTCTGCGGCAAGTGCACGATGGTCTGTCCTCGGGGCATAAACACCAGGCATCTTATCCTTTCCATCAACAAAACCTACGGAAAGTTATGACAACCCTGTCCTATATCCTCACCGCCCAGGCTGCC
>ONPI01000035.1:0-15275 GCA_900319685.1 uncultured Bacteroidales bacterium | reverse complement strand
TGCCCAGGCTGCGCCGGAAGTCATCGACAGGATCCCTTCCGGGTACAACCATTTCGTCATACCTTTCTGCATCGGCATAGCATTCTTCCTGATATGGATTACGGTCGGCTGCATCCGGTTGTTGCTGAAGATTCCTCATCATGACAGGCTGCGGTTCTGGGCATCCCTCGTGAATCCGGTTACGGCATTGAAGAACATCAGGGATTTGTTCTTCGACTGCCTTTTCCATGTCAAGATCTGGAAGCGGAAGCCTCTGCTGGGATATATGCACAGCGCAATCGCTTTCGGATGGTTCATGCTGATCGTGCTCGGACATATCGAGGTAGCCCTGTTCGTTCCTAAGAGGCTGGGAATTTCCAAGACTGCCCTGTTCTATCCGATCTTCTACCGGTTCTTCGTCTGGATGAATCCGGGCCATACTACGTTGCGGGGCTGGGTGTTCTTCTTCCTGATGGACTTCTTCCTGCTCTATGTGCTTACGGGTATCTCTTTGGCTGTGTTCAAGCGCTTCCGTTCCCTTGCCCTGGGCATGAAGCATACCACCAAGCCGTCTTTTGCAGACCGCGTGGCTTTGTACAGCCTCTGGTTGATATTCCCTCTGCGGCTTCTCGCCGAGAGTTTCACCGCCGACCTCAGCGGCGGAAGCTTCCTGACCATTCCGGTCAACCACCTGTGGCATTTTATATTCGGTGACAAGCTGTGGATAATGCCTAGCTGGTGGCTGTATTCCATCTGCCTGGGCCTGTTCTTCGCCGCGATGCCGTTCAGCCGCTACATGCACATCCTTACGGAGGTGCTTTGGATATTGCTTCGCAATGCCGGGATCAAGCCTAACCATCCTCGAAAAGGTGTGGCGGAGGCCGAGATCTATGCTTGTTCCAGTTGCGGGTTGTGCCTGGATGCTTGTCCGATGAATGTCCAGAAGAAGAACCTGAAGTATTCCTCGGTTTACTTCATTCGGTTCTTGAGGAGGCATAACGAGAAGAAGATCAATGAAATAGCGGACAAGTGCCTGATGTGTGACAAGTGTCATGCGCTGTGTCCCGTCGGTGTCGATGCGCCAGCCCTGCGGCGTGCCCAGCGGGCTACGGTAAACAATTCGATCGGCTTTGATTATTCGTATCTTGATTCGGCATCAGCCGCAGTTGAGCGAGGATGGACCTCGCCGGGCCCGGACTGGCGTCCGGCAGAAGGGGAAGACACCACTCCGGAGGTAATGTACTTCGCGGGATGCATGTCTCACCTGACACCGCGCATCATCAAGTCGGTTGAAAAGGTATTCAAGGCCGCCGGGGTCAGCTATGTGTTTGCTGACGAGGGGGGAGGAATATGCTGCGGCAGGCCTCTGATGCTCGCAGGAAGGAACGAAGCAGCTGCGAAGACCATCGCCGCCAACAAGAAGATGATCGAAGGATCCGGCTGCAAGACCCTGGTGCTGTCATGTCCTATCTGCTTCAAGGTATTCAAGGAAGAATACCACCTGGAAGGGATCAAGGTCCTCCATTACACCCAGTTCTTTAACGATCTGATCGCTTCCGGCAGGCTGAAGCCGGTGATGGGCCAGGAGAGGCTTGTCTATCACGATCCATGCGAACTTGGCAGGGGATGCAACGTATATTATGAGCCGAGGGCTGCTCTAAGCCAGCTCGGGACCCTTGTCAAGGCTTCGAAGGAATATGACGAGAGCCTTTGCTGCGGTGGCAGCCTCGGCAGCCTGACACTCGATGCACGGGACCGCGCGAAGATCTCGGAGGCAGCGGTCATCAGCCTTGTCGCCAACAAGCCGGACAAGATAGTGACGGCTTGTCCTCTGTGTCTCAAGACTTTCTCCGAATCCGTCGCAAACTCATCCTATCCTGTGGATCCGGTCCGCGTCGTGGACTTCGCGGAAGCCATTTCCGAGTCACTCTGAGGAGCCGATCCTGGAAGGGATTGACGAAGGGTATTTGACGGTTAGATAGACGGACCTGAAGATCAGGTGCGAATAGTATGCTGCGAACAGCAGGTGGACAAGTGAGTTACCCTGCGGCTTGAGCAGCATCAGTCCGAGGAACCAGACCAGGAAGAACGCGATCATGCAGCCGATGGTGGAATTCCTGAGAGGCTTTGTCCGGGTGGCTCCGGTGTAGATGCCGTCCCAGGTGAAAGCGGTGCTGCCTACCAGAGGCATCAGGACCAGCCACGGGAGGAATCCTTGGGCCGAACCTACTACGGATGAGTCGGAAGTCATCATCCGGAACATTCCCATCCCGAACAAGAGGTAGATGGCCACGAACATCATGCCGATGCCGAGACTCCATGCGAATGTGTGTCTCACTCCTTCCCGGAGGAGTTCCGGCCGTTCCATTCCTATGAATCTTCCAGTTAGGGCTTCACCTGCGAAAGCGAAGCCGTCTGTGAAGAATGAGAAGATCATCATGAGCTTCATCATGACCGAGCACATCGCCAGAAGTACGTCTCCGAACTTGGCGGAAATGGCCGTGAATGCAAGGTAGACTACCATCAGGCAGAGCGACCTTATGAACAAGTCCCCGTTCACCGCAAAGAAACGGCGCATTGATGCTTTCCGGGCGGTAAATGGTCGCCCCGTCACATTGCCGTCCGGAACCGTCACTCCCGTCCCGACCGGCACTCCCGTCCCGACCGGGAGTCTCACTTTCTGCCGGTACTTCACTGCGACAACTCCTGTGGCGAAGAACAGGCCGGTGTACTGAGCGAGGATGGTACCCCAGGCAATCCCGCTGAATCCGATACCTTTGAACGCGGTCCCCGGTATTCCCAGAGCCAGGAATATGCTCGCCAGGATATTGACTCCGTTCACGATCACATCGGTCAGCATCGAGCTGAAAGTATCCTGCATCCCGATGAACCAGCCCCGGAAAGCCATCAGGCTCAGAGTAGCCGGAGCTGCCCAGATCCTTATGAAGAAGTATTTGAGTGCCAGGGATTTGACCTCTGCGGAGCAATCCACCAGAAGGAACACCAGCTTCTGGAACGGCCATTGGACCATCAGGAGCGCCAGTGATATCAGAAGAGCTGTACCAACTGCCCGGAACAGATGCGTCCTGCATTCCTGCCAGTCTTCGCGTCCGTAAGCCTGGGCGGTCATCCCGCCGGTACCTGCCCTCAGGAACCCGAAGTTCCAGTAGAGCATATCGAACATCAGGGACCCGACCGAGATGCCCCCGATCAGTGCGGCGGCTGATGCGCTCAAGTGTCCTGCAACGGCGATATCCACCATTCCGACTAGCGGAACGGTGATATTCGCCAGGATGCTGGGCAGGGCGAGGCGGAGTATTTCCTTGTCGATGGTTCTCAAGCGTTTATGTATTCTTCAGGTGTCTGGATCTTCGGTATGTCAGACAGGTTTGACAAACCTCTGCTTATTCGGAAATCGCGTGGATTGTGGGTGATTATCGCAGAACATCCGTTCGATACTGCACAGGTAAACTGCAACAAATCCTCAAAATCAGGTCCGTTCAGCATTATTGCCTGTTGCAACTGGGCATCGTCCATCGGGACTATATCCACTATCGATGAAATCTGTTTCAAGGTGGGGACGATCAGCGAGGTCGGAACTGTCTTGCGCAGGACATAAGCTATATCCGCGATGGACAGTGGAGACATACAGACACTGCAATCTCCGTCTTCCTGCATCTGCAAGATCCTGGCGGCAGCGGCATAACCCGGCCTTTCGAGCAGGAGGTCCAGCATAATGTTGGTGTCGAAGTAGATGCGTGGCTTCATTTGGACAGGATGTAATTGAGCTTTTCGTCATCATCCGGTCCAACCGCTGACCCGGACTTGGCTATACCTATCAGGGAGAGGATCCGGTGATCGGTTACCCCGTCGACTGAAGCAGGCTCACCGGAACCTGCAGATTCTTCCAGAAGGTCTTCGATGTATCTTTTGAGAGATACACCTTTCTTCCGTGCCCTGAATGTCAGTGCCCGGAAAACAGGAGCTTTTATGTCAATAAGCTTTCGCGTTGAGGACTCTTGCATCGTATATACTTTTTACAAAAATATATACAATAGTCCGGAATATCAAGCTTTCCTGAAATATTTCCCGACGACAGGGAGGGAGGAGAGCGGAAGGTCCCGCTTGACGATCAGGGCGCAGAACAGGAGAATCAGTACTGTGTTTACTCCGATGGCCGCCCAGGTGCCCAGATACTTGTTGGCGTAAACCATGCCTGCAAACAGCACGGCAGCTGCCAGGGTGTAAACTGCGATGTCCTTGAGCGGGTAGTCTATCTTGTATTTCTTCTGACCTACGAAGTAGGAGAGGAGCATGGAGGTGCCGTAGCCTCCCACGCCGGCCCATGCACAAGCCATGTAGCCTACCTTAGGTATGAATATGAAGTTTATGGCGAAGAGCACGAGGCAGCCTATTCCCGAGAACAAGGCTCCCCAGAGGGTCTGGTCGATGAGTTTGTACCAGAAGGAGAGGTTGAAGTATATTCCCATCATTATCTCGGCCGCCATCACGATAGGTACGACTTTCAATCCCACGCGGTAGTCGGCGCCGATGATATATTTCAGAACACCCATGTATCCTATTACGCACAGGAAAGCCAGCAAGGTGAATATGATGAAATACTTCATCGCCTTGGCATAGGTCTCCTTGCTGTCCTTCTCGGTCGAACTTCCGAATACGAATGGCTCGTAGGCGTAGCGGAAAGCCTGCGTAATCATGGCCATTATCATCGCGATCTTGATGCAGGCACCGTAGATGCCCAGCTGAGCCGCCCCGTCACCGCCTTTGTAAACGTAAGGGAAGATGATCTGGGAGGCGGTCTGGTTCAGGACTCCCGCAATTCCCAGCACCAGGATAGGCCAGCTGTATGAAAGCATCCGTTTCATCAGGCTCCAGTCAAAGCCATGCTTGAAACCCTTGAGCTCCCGGATGAAGAACAGCGTCATGAACGCAGTGCAGAACAGGTTGATATAGAACACCCATCCCACCTGGATGCCGTTGTCATATATTCCACAAGGGTTGAGGCCCAGCTTCGGCAGGAATACGAAGTAGGTCAGGTTGAGCAGGATGTTGAGGAAAATGAACCCGAGTTTCAAGGCGGCGAACTTCAGGGGACGCTTCTTGTACCTCAGATAGGAGAACGGGATGCACTGGAAGGCATCGATCGCTACCGTCATCGCCATCGTCCAGATATAGCTCGGGTGGTCCGGATAACCCATGGCCCCCGACAGCGGCTTGATGAACAGCAGTACGAGGGTGACGAACAGGACGGATGTGGTCAGGACAGCCGTCAGGATCGTTGAATATACCTTGTCAGGATTCTCCTCGCTCTTGTTGGCGAACCTGAAGAAAGTGGTCTCCATCCCGTATGTCAGGATGACCAGCAGGAGGGCGGTGTAGGCATAGAGGTTGGTCACCACTCCGTAACCACCGCTGGAGGCGTTGATCACATAGGTGTACAACGGCACCAGAAGATAGTTCAGGAACCTTCCTATAATGCTGCTCAGACCGTATATCGCGGTGTCCTTGGCAAGAGACTTCAGGTTGGCCATATCCCGGTGGATCGTTTACTTTATTCCGTATTTCCTGAGGATCCGGCAGACCTTCTTCTCGATTGACTTCGCCCAGAGCTGGTAGCCGTAGTTGGATGGATGGGTCCCGTCGATCTGTGCCTCGTGATCCTTTGCGGAAGCGTCCGGATAGATGTAATAGACATCCTTGTACTTCTTGCAGGCTACAGCCATCATGCTGTCCACAAGGGCGATCCTGGTGGATTCGTCATAAGCGACCTTGGTGTTGAAGTTGCGGTTCTCCCGATAGATGGTACGCTGGAAGATAAGTGGTGCTCCGGGATGGGAAGCCTGCATCTTCTCGATGAACGGGAACAGCCTCTGCCTGATTTCAGCCAGGGATGGATTCGAGAAGGTATCGAATATGAAGGCATCCACCTTGGCGTCCATCAGGGCGTCGGCGGCATATGGCTGCATCTTGCACTGGCCGCTCATGCCGAGACTGAGGAGCTGGATTCCAGTGTCCCTTGTGAATATCGCTGGATATGTCATTCCGGCCCTTCCGCAGGACACGCCGTGCGTATAGCTGGAACCGTAGATCCCGACCCTGTGCCTGAACGGTTCCGGAGACGGCTCCAGTACGGAACCTTCATCTACACCGATCTCCAGGCCTTTGATTTCGCTGTAGAGCGGGAGGTACATCAGGCACTCGTGCATCTGCCCGTCAAGGTTCGAGGCCAGGATGAAAGGCTGGTCATGCTTACCCTCGGCGGGACTTGCGGCAGCCGCCCAAAGCCACTTGCCGTTTTCCTTGATGTAGAGGTCGAAGCCCCTGTGTGCCAGCACGTTGGTGGTAACACCATAATAAAGCTGGCCGTATTCCGGCTTCAGCATGATGGACGAACTGTTGGTCCTGAACACGATGGCTATCCCGGATGCGCAGCGGACCTGGAAGTTCTGGGTCTTCGTCCATCCTTTGTACTTGACCGTGTCCACACGCGCGTACGGGACCGGAGTATCGAACAGTTTTCCGATTACGGTAAGATCGGAAGCCTCCGTGAAAGCGTACTTCTGGTTGCTTGGGGTAATGTTCTGTGCCGCGGCAGACAGCATCGCGAGCGACAGCATCAATGTGAGTGCGAAAGATTTCATGACGCTAAGTTATAATTAATTCACGTTCTTTCCTATATTTGCACCGCAATATGAGCCTATATTCTTTTTACAGGATATCCAAGCCTTCGGAAACGAAGGTCGCTCCGGAAAGGGTCTCCGGTGAATACAAACGTCTCAGGGACCGCACTTTCTGGGGTGTAACCGGTGCCTATGCGTTGTTCTATGTCTGCCGCATGGCGATGAGTGTCGTCAAGCAGCCGCTGATTGACGGGGATATCCTCTCCGCCGCCCAGCTCGGTCTGATCGGTTCGGCATTCTATTTCGTATATGCCTTCGGCAAGTTTGCCAATGGATTCATCGCCGACTATTGCAATATCCGCCGTTTCATGGCCACCGGGCTCATGGTGTCGACGGTCGTCAACCTCGTAATGGGAGTCCTTGGGCTCATGAGAGGCTGGTGGGGCATGTCTTCCACCATTCTCTTCCTGGTGTTCGCCGTAGTATGGGGCATCAACGGATACTGCCAGTCGATGGGAGCCCCTCCGGGAGTGATCAGTTTGTCGAGGTGGTTTCCGCTGAACCGGCGCGGCACCTTCTACAGCATCCTCAGCGCCACCCCGTACCTTGGCAAGTCCCTTTCCGTATTCTTCCTCGGACTCGTGGTGGGCTGGATCGGCTGGGAATATGGCTTCATATTCTCCGCCATCGCCGGAGTGATCGGCTCCGCCGTCATACTCCTACTGGTCTCGGATACTCCTGAAAGCTGCGGACTTCCTTCCGTGCAGGAACTCTCCGGGGAGGAACCCCGCAAGACCGACTCGATGCCGACGAGGGATCTTCAGAAAGGGGTGGTCAGGCATCCGGGAATATGGATCATTGCCCTCTCGAGCGCCTTCGTGTACATCACGCAGCATGCCGTGAGCGAATGGGGAGTCCTTTTCCTCCAGAAAGGGAAGGACTATTCGCTGGCTGCCGCGACCCAGATCATCGCTTTCTCCGAAGCGTTCGGCATAGCCGGTACTGTGCTTGCCGGATGGCTCTCGGACAGGGTATTCAGAGGCAACCGTTTCGTTCCCGTACTGATATCTGGCTTGGTTTGCCTCGCTTCCCTGGCAGCCTTCCTCCTGACCACCGGGAACTATGTCCTCAATATAGTTTACGTTGCGGTATTCAGCCTTTCGATCGGTGTGGTCTACTGCACTGTCGCCGGCCTGATGGCACTCGACATCGTCCCGAGGAAGGCTACCGGAGCCGCCTTGGGAATGGTTGGATTGGCGAGTTACGCAGCAGCCGGCATCCAGAATGCGGTCAGCGGCTTCATGATCGGAGGCAACGGCTTCGACTTCACTCCCGTTTCCGTGTTCTGGCTGGTTTCATGCCTGCTCTCGTTCCTGATACCGGTATTATCCTGGAAACTGCTTAAAAGACAATAATCAATTCATACGATGCAAGGATTCTGGACTGTCCTGATGCTGGTGTTCTCCAACATCTTCATGACATTCGCCTGGTACGGCCACCTGAAACTGTCCGAAATGAAAATCTCGACCGGCTGGCCGCTGATTCTCGTGATTCTGTTCTCCTGGGGGATAGCGTTCTTCGAATACTGTCTCACCGTTCCGGCCAACAGGATGGGATTCACAGGTAACGGAGGACCTTTCAACCTCCTGCAACTGAAAGTGATCCAGGAAGTTATCTCGCTGACCGTGTTTACGGTCATCGTGTTGTTCGTATTCAAGGGACAGCACCTCCAGTGGAACCATTTCGCCGCTTTCGGCTGCCTTGTCCTGGCCGTTTTCTTCGTATTCCTGAAATAATGATTGTTCCTCTTGCGTTGTAACTATTTTCTAGTTACATTTGCAATATGGGAACTGTTGAAAAACTTATAGGGCGTTTGAAACGCCTTCCTTCCGACTTTACCTTTGATGAAGTTGAAAGGATTTTGTCCTGTTTCGGGTATATACGTTCCGACAAAGGCAAGACCTCAGGATCAAGGGTGTTGTTCATGGATGGACAGGGCAGGAAGATATTGTTGCATCGCCCGCATCCGGGCAACAAAATGAAAGTATATGCATTGAAGCAATTGGTTGAAAAACTGACCAGAAATGGTAATCTTTGAGTGAGTTATGAATACATTAAAGTATAAAGGGTATGTCGGCTCGGTCGCATACAGCGAGCCGGACCTGGTTTTCTTCGGCAAGATCGAAGGAATAGATGACCTTGTCAATTATGAGGGAGAATCCGTGACGGAGCTGACAGCGGCGTTTCATGAGGCTGTTGATGATTATCTTGCTTATTGTGAAGATCATGGGTTGAAGCCAGAGAAGAGCTATACAGGTACATTCAATGTAAGGATATCACCTATGACACATAGGGAAATAGCAAATCTTGCGAGTGAAGAAGGCATTTCAATCAATGCTTTCGTCAAAAAGGCCTTGCTTGAAGCTGTATCAAGAGGCTATGAAGGGTCAAAGTCTTCGTTGGTCCTGGAACCATCAGCCACATACGGTTCCAGGAAAAAGGTTCGCATAACGATTCCTGTCGCTGATGTGCCTCTGGCAGAGGAACTTTTCAAGCGTTTGGATTGGAAGGTCGAAGAATAGCGGATATCAATCCCTTTTTCGTATTTTTGCACTCATGTTGAACAAGGAAAAGAAACTCAAGGCGTTCGAGAGGGCGCTGGACGTGATGGACAGGCTCAGGGCGGAGTGTCCCTGGAACCACGCGCAGACCAACGATTCCCTCAGGCCGATGACGCTGGAGGAAGTATATGAACTCAGCGACGCCGTGCTGAAGAAGGATGATGCGGCCCTGGAGAAGGAACTGGGAGACGTATTCCTCCACGTGATGTTCTATGCGAAAATCGCCGAGGAGGAAGGCCGTTACGACATTGCCGACGTCATGGACAAGTTGTGCGAGAAGATGATTTACCGTCATCCTCACGTTTTCTCCTCCGTGAAGGTCGCCGATGCCGAGGAAGTTTCCACGAATTGGGAGATGCTCAAGGCAAAGGAGAAAGGCGGCAACAAGCGTATCCTTTCCGGAATACCTGATTCCATGCCGTCCGTGCTGAAAGCATTTTCGATGCAGGACAAGGCGAGGGGAGTCGGGTTCGACTGGGAAGAGAAGCAGCAGGTCTGGGACAAGGTCAAGGAGGAGCAGGGTGAATGCGAGGCGGAGCTGAAAGCCATGGATTCAGCCGTGTCTCCTGAGGACAGGGAGGCTGCATACGACAGGGCGGAGGAGGAACTCGGGGATTTCCTCTTTGCGACAGTCAATGCAGCAAGGCTTTACGGAATCAACCCTGATACTGCTCTGAACAGGGCATGCGACAAGTTCAGGCGCCGTTTTACCTATCTGGAGGAGCATACGATCCACCAGGGAAGGGACCTCCACGACATGACCCTTGCGGAGATGGACGCTATCTGGGACGAAGGAAAAGCCAAGGGACTTTAGCTGTGTTGTCATTGATAATTGGCTTGTTATTCCTATATTTGCAAAATGTCTGACTATAGAGTAGTTGAGGTTACGGGTAAGAAGGACTTGATGAAATTCATCAAGTTCCCCGACCGTCTGTACAAGGACTGCCCTCAGTATGTCCCCGCCCTCCACTCCGACCAGGTGCATTCCCTTACCAGCGTTTCAACCCTGTCCTACTGTACCCGCAAGATGTGGATGGTCATGGACGGGAAGGAAGTGGTCGGAAGAATCTGCGGGATGATCAATCCGCGTTACAATGAGTTGTATTCCAAGAAGAGGGCTCGTTTCGGCTGGTTCGACACCATAGATGACTTCCGTGTGGCGGAGCTTCTTCTGGGGACCGCGGAACAGTGGGCACGGGAGAACGGGATGACCGAGATCCACGGTCCGTTATATTACAACACCCTCGGCAAGCAGGGAATGCTAGTGGAAGGATTCGAGAATATCCCTCCGTTCAACTGCCTCTACAACTACCCTTATTACAATGACTTCGTTACCACCCTCGGTTATGTCAAGGAATGCGACTGGGTACAGTACAAGATAGCCGCAGACCAGCCGCTGGAGGAGAAGATCGTGAGGATAGCCGGCATACTCAAGCAGCGCTACAACCTTCACGAAGGCAGTCTTGACAAGCTCAAGAAGGATAAGGCGATGGTCCGCCACTTCTTCGATGTTTACAACGAAAGCTTCGCCAAGTCGGTGTATAACTTCATCCCTTTCACGCCGGAGGAAATCGACGAGGAAGCATCGGCCGTCCTCAAGTTTGTCAGTGACAAGACGAGCAGCATAATATTTGATGAAAACGATGAACTGGTAGCCTTCGGTATTACCTTCCCGACCATCTCTCCGGCCTTGCAAAAGGCTAAGGGTAAGTTATTTCCGTTCGGCTGGTGGCATCTCCTGAGGGCGATGCACGACTATCGTACGGTGGACCTTATGATCAACGGGGCAGTGCCGAAATGGCAGAACTCCGGTGTTTCATCGATTTTCCACTGCGCCTTGTCTGCCAAGTACGCCAAGTGCGGCACGAAATGGTCGATTTCCAACCCTCAGATAGAGTCGAACGGGGCCGTGAATGTATGGAACAAGTATGAGCACGAGCTGTTCATGCGCCGCAGGTGCTACTTGAAGCAGTTGTAAAGAATAAGAATCAATATGGCAGAGAATACATTGGTGGACAAGATCCTGGCTCTCCAGGAAAAATACATGTCGCTGCAGGAACAGCTTTCCGATCCTGCGGTGATAGCCGATATGAAGAAATACGTCCAGCTGAACAAGGATTACAAGGAGCTCGAGCCGATCGTGAAGACCGGTCTCGAGTATAAGAAGATGGTCGAAGAACTCGCTGATGCCAAGGACATCGTGATGAACGAGAAAGACGAGGACCTGAGGGAGATGGCGAAGGCTGAGATCTCGGAGATTGAGCCGAAGATTCCGGAGATGGAAGAACGGATCAAGATACTTCTGATTCCAGCGGATCCGGACGACAGCAAGAACGCCATAGTCGAGATCCGCGGCGGTACCGGCGGTGACGAGGCTGCCATCTTCGCCGGCGACCTTTTCAGGATGTATTCCAAATATGCCGAGAAACGCGGCTGGAAACTCGAGATAAACGACGAGACCCCGGGTACTTCCGGCGGTTTCAAGATGATAGTATTCAAGCTTTCTTCCAACGACGAAGGGGTATATGGCATAATGAAATATGAGTCGGGTGTTCACCGCGTCCAGCGTGTGCCTCAAACAGAGACCCAGGGCAGGATCCAGACCTCGGCCGCTTCCGTGGCCGTATTCCCGGAAGCAGGGGAGTTCGACGTGGACCTCAAGTGGGATGACATCCGCCTCGACCTGTTCTGCTCATCCGGTCCTGGAGGACAGGGTGTCAACACCACATATTCGGCAGTCCGACTGACACACCTTCCGACAGGTCTCGTGGTCCAGTGCCAGGAAGAGCGTTCCCAGCTCAAGAACAAGGACCGTGCGTTCGAGGAACTCCGTACCCGCCTTTACAATCTCGAGCACCAGAAATACCTGGACGAGATAGGCGCCAAGCGCAAGACCATGGTTTCCACAGGAGACCGTTCCGCAAAGATCCGCACGTACAACTATCCTCAAGGCCGCGTCACCGACCACCGCATCAACTGGTCGATGTACAATCTGCCTGTATTCATGGACGGCGATATCCAGGAATGCATCAATCAGCTCCAGATCGCCGAAAACGCCGAGCGCCTGAAGGAAGCAGGGGAGTAGGTTCTGACAAAATGACATACCGAGGCGAATGGCACAACATTCGTTAAAGAAGAAGGCGTCCGGTCCCGAAAGGTTCCGGGCGCCGATAGTTTACTGATTAAACAAAACAAAGAAAGATATGGGAAAAATCATTGGAATTGACCTTGGAACCACGAACTCGTGCGTTGCAGTCATGGAAGGCAACCAGCCTACCGTAATCATAAACAACGAAGGTGAAAGGACCACTCCTTCAGTGGTGGCATTCACCGACGGCGGAGAAAGGAAGATCGGAAACCCGGCCAAGCGCCAGGCCATCACGAATCCTCAGAACACCGTATTCTCAATCAAGAGGTTCATGGGTGAGACCTATGACCAGGTGGGCAAGGAAGTTTCACGCGTACCTTACAAGGTAGTCCGCGGAGACAACAATACCCCGAGGGTTGACATCAACGGCAAGCTCTATTCTCCTCAGGAGATATCAGCCATGATTCTCCAGAAAATGAAGAAGACCGCTGAGGATTACCTCCGTCAGGATGTCAAGGAAGCCGTCATCACCGTGCCGGCATATTTCTCAGACTCCCAGCGTCAGGCTACCAAGGAAGCCGGCAAGATCGCCGGTCTTGATGTGAAGAGGATCATCAACGAACCGACCGCTGCGGCTCTCGCATACGGTCTGGACAAGAAGAACAAGGACATGAAGGTCGCTGTCTATGACCTTGGCGGTGGTACTTTCGATATCTCCATCCTCGAACTCGGAGGCGGAGTGTTCGAAGTCAAGTCCACCAACGGTGACACCCACCTCGGTGGTGATGATTTCGACCAGGAGATCATCAACTGGCTCGCGGCCGAGTTCGCAGCCGAGAACGGCGGGATCGACCTCAAGAAGGACCCGATGGCCCTCCAGAGGCTCAAAGAGGCTGCAGAGAAGGCTAAGATCGAGCTTTCCAACCAGACTTCCACGGAGATCAACCTTCCTTACATAATGCCGGTGGACGGTATTCCTAAGCACCTCGTGAAGACCCTTACCAGGGCCAAGTTCGAGCAGCTCTGCGACAACCTCTTCCAGAGGTCCATCGACCCTTGCCGCATCGCCCTCAAGGATGCAGGCCTCCAGGCTTCCGACATCGACGAAGTCCTTCTCGTTGGAGGTTCCACCCGTATCCCTAAGGTACAGCAGCTGGTCAAGGATTTCTTCGGCAAGGAGCCTAACAAGAGCGTCAATCCGGACGAAGTCGTTGCTATCGGTGCTTCCATCCAGGGTGGTGTGCTCGCAGGTGACGTGAAGGATGTCCTCCTTCTGGATGTCACTCCGCTTTCCCTCGGTATCGAGACCCTGGGCGGCGTGATGACAAAGCTCATAGACGCGAATACCACCATCCCTACCCATAAGAGCCAGGTCTTCTCCACGGCTGCAGACAACCAGCCTTCCGTAGAGATCCATGTGCTTCAGGGTGAGCGTCCTATGGCCAAGGACAACAAGGAACTCGGACTGTTCCATCTGGACGGCATCGCTCCAGCACCTAGGGGAATACCTCAGATCGAGGTTACCTTCGACATCGATGCCAATGGTATCCTGAATGTTTCCGCCAAGGACAAGGCTACCGGCAAGGAGCAGAACATCAGGATCGAGGCTTCTTCAGGCTTGTCCGACGCCGAGATCCAGAGGATGCGTGACGAGGCGAAGGCCAACGAGGCCGCGGACAAGGAGGCCAAGGAAAGGATCGACAAGATCAACAATGCTGACGCTCTCTGCTTCCAGGCTGAGAAGTTCCTCAAGGACAACGGCGACAAGGTACCTGCAGACGTCAAGTCCCAGGTAGAATCCAGCGTCGCTTCCCTCAAGGAGGCCATCAAGAACCAGAACATGGCCGACATAGAGACCTATTCGGCAGCTGTCAACAAGGCTTTCGAGCAGATGTACCAGGCTCAGCAGGCTGCAGGTCAGCAGGGACCTCAGAACCCTTACGGCAACGGTCCTCAGGGAGGCCCTCAGGGCCCACAGGACCAGGGACCGGACGAGCAGTAAACCATAGTATTATGAAGACGCCGCGATGATGACCATCGCGGCGTCTTTATTATTACCTTTAAACCCTACATCAGCCAGGCTGACATGTCCTTGCCGGCGGCGATGCCTTCCCGGATTTCGGTCGAAGAGATGTCCACGATCGGCGCGTCGATGATTTCGATGTTGTAGGTGTCGCGCAGGGTCTCTTCGAGGCTGCGCATACCTTCAGGAGCCATTTCGTTGGCGTCCAGCACGTATGGGGCAGGGAAGTACCGGCATTCCTCGATCAGCTGTCTCTTGATCTGCTCCAGGTCGAATCCCTGCCTCGGGTAAACTGCGACCCCATATTCGGAAAGGATCCTCGGGAAATCCCTCCAGCGGCGGATGCCCTGCAGGTTGTCCGCTCCCATGACAAGGGTGAAGTCATTCTCTGGCTCCCTGAGTTTCAATGCGTCCAGAGTCTTTATGGTGTATTGCGGAGGCTCCATCTCGAGTTCGATGTCATCCACCCAGACATGCAGTTCCGGATGCCTCTTTACGGCTTCAACCGCTGCATTGAAACGGTCCCGGGCGGAATCGGCGCTTATGGAGTCCTTGATCGGGTTCTTCGGCGAGACGACAAGGTACACCCAGTCGTAATCCCTGTCTCTGGTCAGATACTCCATGATGGCCATGTGGCCGATGTGCAAGGGATTGAAGGACCCGGAATATACCGCTATCTTCATCAGATGAAAGTCGAATAATTCAGCCTGCCGTCGTCGAGGAAGTCTTCGACCACCTTCTCCGACTCGGCATACGCAGTCTTGAGGTCGTCATTGACCAGTATGTAATCGAACTGAGGGGCATAGGCCATTTCTTCCTCCGCCTTGGCTATCCTTTCTTCAATGGCCTCCGGAGAGTCGGTTCCCCGGTTGACCAGGCGTTCGCGGAGGACTTCCACGGAAGGAGCCTTGATGAATACCGAC
>ONPI01000056.1 GCA_900319685.1 uncultured Bacteroidales bacterium | reverse complement strand
TTAGGGCCGTTGTTCACAGGAAGGGTATATTCGACACCGTCAAGCGTGAACTTTCCCTTTGCGATCCTGTTGGCATATCTGCCCGGGCACTTTCCGGAGCAGGGGCCGTCGGCGAAATAATCATTCGCCCGAGGATATCCCAGAACCACGTCAGCCAGCTTGCCTTCCTTGTCAGGAACGGCTACGGACACTATCGCAGCTCCCACGCTGCACAGGCGGACGAAGGCGCCGGATCCGTTCTCTATGGTGTACAGGAAGATTTCCTTCCCTTCGGGGGAAACTCCCCATAGTTGCTTCTCTATTTTCATACAATTATGCAGTTAATCGATATTCGAGATAAATGACAACACCTTGTCCTGCGGAGCATCCTTCATGATAACCCTCTTCTCCGCATCGAGCAGGTAAAGCGAAGGTATCGCCCTTACATTGTAAGTCACATCGGTGCGAATGGTGTAGCTCTGGTCGTAGCCGCTGAGCCAGGAAGAAGGATAGTTTACGGCATATTCCCTCCACTCGTCCACGTCGGAGTCGATATAGACGTTCACCACCGCCAGCTTGCCGGATGATATCTTTCCGGTTATCCTCGGATCGCCCGTCAGCCCGTCGATAATTTCCTTGCATGCAGGGCATCCGGGATTGGAAAAGAACAGCAAGGTATGGTCCGCCTTGACGGAATGGAGACTATGCCTGCGCCCGCCCAAATCCGTGAATATGAAATCCGTCGCCACGGTACCCGCCTGGTTCAGGGAACACATGCTTGCGTCATGGGCATAGGCCTGTCTCATACCTTCCGGAACGAAAGGAGATTCCGAAAGCCCTTTCACGAACGGAAGGTAAAGGTCCTCGTTCCGAATCGGGGAATTCGGGTCGTAGAGGTATCTTGAGATGGTCTTTTCAAAGAAACCGAACACATTGGAAGATGTGTCCGCAGCCTGGAACCGCTCAATCGCACCGAAGAAGTTCCCGACTGCCTTTCGGGCGAAGTCAAGTCCGCAATTCTGCTCCAGGACGGTGAGATAAGTCCCTACGGCACTTTCCACGTCGCCGGCAAGGACACCGTTGACAATGTTGGTGTCGCAAGGAAGGTTCCTCCCCAGGAAAGCATCCCAGAAATGGTCCATCACATATTCGGTGGCCTCTGTCCCGTCTTTGATTATGGAAGGAACAGTCGGAGCCGCAGGGAACGGCACCGGATGGAAGGCATTGTCCTGGGAAGCCTTCCGTCCTCCGCATCCGGCAAGCAGCACTGCAAGTACGGAAACCGCAATATATCTTGAAATCCTTTTCATTTCCCGATCCTTCTCACAAATTTAATAAAAAGATGGTAATAATCGCAGAATTAGTATCTTCGTGCATGAATATGAAACGATCGATCGCCGTTATTCTGCTGGCACTTGCCTGCACCGCCCTGCACGCCCAGTTTTCCATTGAAGGAAGCGACCCGGCACGCCTGCGGTGGAGGAGTGTCACTACTGATAATTTCAAGATAATCTACCCTGTCGGCTCCGATTCCCTCGCACAGGTATATGCCTACGAGCTCGAGCGCGCCAGGAATCCTCTGGGTTGGTCTTCCGGCTTGAAAACCGGCAGCAGCTACAAGACCCGGATGCCCGTCATACTCCACAGCCTGAACCCGGTGGCCAACGCTTCGGTTACATGGGCTCCGAGAAGGATGGATATCTACACCGCGATGGACGCATATTCCCCGACTCCAATCCCTTGGGCTAGGCATCTGGCAATCCACGAAGGACGCCACTCCTCCCAGATGCAGTTCGGTGCGGCAGGGAAGAACAAGATATTCAAGTTCCTTACAGGGGATATGGTTGCTGGAGCGTTCGCCGGCCTTTATCCCGGCCCGGTATTCCTTGAAGGCGATGCGGTAGTTGCCGAAACGGCACTTACCCAGTCGGGAAGAGGACGTCAAGCTTCTTTCCTGAACTATTTCATGCCTGCCTTCGACTCCGGAGACTGGCGCAACTTCTGGCGCTGGGCGTATGGTTCATACACCAGGTACACCCCTGACCATTACCGAGCCGGATACATGCTCATAGCCGGAACAAGGGTGTTCTTCGATGACCCTTCATTTACCGACGAATACTTCAGCAGGGTAATACGCAAGGGTTGGTTTTTCAATCTCCAGAAGACGGTGAAGGCCGCTTCCGGACAGAAGTTCAACAAATCATTCCGGACGATAGAGGAGGGTTTCAGGAATATCTGGGCAGAGGAGGCTGCCATGAGGGCGCCGTTCATGCCTTACCGCCAGGTGACGGTCGCAGGGAAAACGCACAACAGCTACTCGGCAGGAGAGTATTCCTCGGAAGCAGGAATATTCACGGTCAAAACCGGTCTGTACACTCCTCTGAGCCTTGTCAGGGTTGCCCCGGGCGGCTCCGAGTGGAGCGTCAGGCCTTTCGCATCATACACCGGCAGCCTGCACCTCGACAAGGCTAACGGAAGGATATGGTGGACGGAAACGGTGATGGACAAGCGCTGGGAACTCGCCGGAGAATCTCGTGTCAACTACATCGAGACCGTCAACCCGGCCAAGGTCCATACCCTTGCAAAGGGCCGCAGGTATTTCAACCCGGCCCCTTCTCCGGACGGAAAGACGGTCGCCGTGACCGAATATCCTTCATCCGGAGGGTCGCGGATCTGCTTCCTGGATTCCGGTTCGGGAGCAGAGTTGGCAATCGTCGATGCTCCTGATTCCCTCCAGGTCACCGAGACCTCCTGGATCGGGGACAGATTGTTCGCCGCCGGCCTGTCAGAGCACGGAATGGGCATTTACGAGGTAGTTTGCAACCAGGACGGGCTGAAGGGAATGACAGTCCTGCTAAAACCCCAGCCGGTCGAACTCAGCAGCCTTAAAACCTTCGGCAAGGAACTGGCTTTCGTATGTGACAGGACCGGCGTGGGCGAGCTTTATCTGTTCGACCCGGACTCTCTCAAACTGCTCCAGGCCACCTCGACCCGGTACGGAATAAGTTCCCCGTTCCTGAATCCTCAGGCCGACACCCTGTACTATTCTTCGGTCGCCGCATCGGACAAGCCGGAGACTTACAAGCATGGCAGGATGATCTACGCGACGGCTGTTTCAGACCTTCCGGTGAAAGAAGTCTCGTTCCAGGAGATACACAAATACCCTGTGGCGGAAACCCTTACCATGCAGGAAAAGGAACTTGCCGGAGCGGAATGGGAAGGTTTCGAGGATTTCGGCCCCGTGGCCGTGTCCGAGCCGAAGGCATATTCCAAGATAAGGCTCCCTTACATCCACTCCTGGGCTCCGATCTACTTCGACTACGACAAGGTCGATGACATAAGCCTGGATGAATATTACAGGACGGCCTCCCTCGGAGCAACCGCCTTGTTCCAGAACCTCCTCGGGACAGGCTATGGCTTCGTAGGATACAACGCCCACGAGGATCCTTATAACGAAGGGAAATGGCGGCATTCGGGCCACCTCCATTACATCTACACCGGACTGTATCCGGTTTTCGACATGACTCTCGACTTCAACGACAGGTCGGCGCTAGACACCCAGAGACAGCAGGCCGTCAATGAGAATGAACATACCGTCCGGCTCTATTCCAAGGGCACTCAGAGGAAGGTCCCGTATGTCTCAGGTAAGGTTTCCGCATATGTTCCCCTGACATTCTCTTCGGGGGGTATCAGCCGCGGGATAGTGCCCCAGGTCAGTTTCAGGTTCTCGAACGACAGGCTGAACGACCAGATCAGTCTCAGGAAAGTGGTGGAAGAAGAAGACGGGAAGACTTCCACCGTCGAGATTTCCACCATCGGGAAGACCAACCTTGTCAAAAGACGCACACTCGATATCAACGTCAGGGGTTATGCCATACGCACCAAGGCGCCTTCCCAGGTATATCCTAGTTTCGGAATAGGCGCAGAGCTGGGGCTCCGCACCCATCCGGGCAAATCACGGTTCTACTCTCCGAGCATGTATGTCTATGCGTACGGCTATGCGCCCGGACTCCGCTACGACCAGGGTTTCCGGTTCTCCTTCAGCGGGCAGACATCCTTGAACCATAAGGAGTACAGCTATACTGACGGATATATCTCCATGGTGCCTCGCGGATTCGTGGAATCAAGCCTGGGAGGAATACTCACCAGGGCGTCTTCCCATTCATTCAAAGTCACTGTGGACTATGCCGTCCCATTCCTGTCCGTAGATTGGTCGTTCCTGTGTCCTGCGTTCTATATCAAGAACTTCCAGCTGACTCCTTTCGCGGATATCTCCGTCCAGGACTTCAATTACAGCAGGGATTTCCTTATCAATCCGGGCAACGTAGCTTCGGAGACCCTGTTGAGCTGTGGAGCCGACCTGGTGGTCAATCTCGGCAACTTCCTGTGGCTCCCGTTCGATTCCAGGTTCGGAATCCGTTATGCCCGCAACTGGTGGAGCACTATCGATTCTTTCCCGATCGGAAAACTCGAACGGAACTACATCGGGACTGTTTTCAGCGTGGACTTTTAGGGGCTTACCGGAAGAACCTGGCTATCCAATCGGAATCTATCCTGGCGAAGCCCTCGGAAGGCTTGACCTGAGGATTGCGTCGGAGGATTCCGGCGCAATCTTCATATACATTGAACCCTATCATCACTCCGTGCATCCTGCCTTCGGAAGGATATGAAAACTCTATGTCGTTGTCAGGTCCCGACAGGCGGAAGAACTTGAAAGGAGCGGTGGATATATCCTTCCCTCCTTCCTTGCCAGCAAGTTCCATCCTGGAAACATACTTGCACATCTCGATCACGCAGTCGTCCAGTCCGGCATCGAATATATTCACCTTCTCGATGAGGGAACCGATGTCTCCGACCCTTCTGAGGGTATATCCTTCCAGGGAGCCCGAAAGGGCGGAAAGCTGCTGTTCCAGGGCCACCGCCTGGCTTTCCGGAAGCGCCCCGTCCGGGAGAAGGAACACCATCAACCTGGCGTCCGGGTCATGGTAGAGGGTTTGACCCGGAATAAGGTTGGACGCTCCGCAATGAGGACATTCCCATACGAAAAGGGAGCCGTCCTTGACCTTCTCTTTCAGTTCGGGGTTCTCCGAAACGTTGATCCTGTTCCAGGCTTCCACCTTGTGGCTCTGGGAACAGACCCTGCATTTTACCGTCGTTTCCGCCATTTCAATGCTTGTCAATGAATTTCCACAGGCCGTACATCAACGCCCCCCACACCAGGAACAAGCCGGCATATACCCAGAACGGGAACCTGGCCTGGAAATGGGTGCTCTCGGTATATTTCTCGAATTCCGGAATATCCGCATAGTAATATGCTCCCGCTCCGAAATCCAGGGAATCCTGCAACCCGATCCCATGGAGCATGATGTACGAAACGGCAATCAAAGCGACCCCCACGACAATGATGGTGATCACTTTGAATGCCTTATTGGACTTTCCCGCCAACTAGCTCAGGGTTGGGATAGGGAAGAATTTACCGGAGAGCAGGAACCAGACGGCGAAGAGGGTAAGGAGGATATTGAATACCTGGCCGATGATGTAAAGCCAGAGAACCTTCCCGCCCTGCATCTGCTTGGCAATCTCCTTGAAGTTGGTATCCAGGCCGATACTGGTGAATGCGAGGACGAACGCCCAGTTCTTGTACTGGTCGAGTACCTTGTTAATGGCTCCTACCTGGTCGGCTCCGCACAGCGGCTGGATAAGGAAGGAAGCTATCAGGGATGCCGCGAAGAAACCGAGGATGAACTTAGGGAAGCGGATCCATATCTCGGAAGCGCCTACCTTGGTGGTTCCGGTACGGTCCACCTTCGTAGCGAAGAACAGGGCCACGAAGAAAGCGATGAAACCGATCAGGATGTTCTGGATGGACTTCACGAGTACGGCTGCCTGCTGTGCCTCCGGTCCGAGCGCCGTTCCAGCCACGACGACAGCCCCTGTCGAGTCGATCGTACCTCCGATCAGCGAGCCACCCATGATGTTCGACATTCCGCAGGCGCGGATAAGCATCGGTTCGAACACCATCATGAGGATCGTGAATATGATGGATATCGAAACAGCGATGGAGAGGTCGTCCTTCTTAGCCTTGGAAGCAGCCGCAGTCGCGATGGCGGCGGACGTTCCGCAGACGGAAGTTGCTGAAGCCAGTGTGATTACGAGCGGCTTGTTGTCGATCTTGAGGATCTTGGTTCCAAGCCACCACATGAATATGATTACGATCGGGGTGACGATCCAGGCGATGCCCAGGCCGTAGAGTCCGAATTTGGCTATGTTGGAGAAGAGGACCGAGAATCCCATGATGACCAGACCGGTCTTGATATAGAACTCCGTCTTGATCGCCGGTTTGAGCCACTTAGGAACGCCAACCGTATTGGAGATGAGAAGACCTACCAGCAAAGCCCAGAAAGCCCACTCAAGGTAACGGTTAAGGGTGAATTCGGCGCTGATCAGACGCACCACGAATGCAATCACGAAGAGGCCTATGAAGGCAGGGATATACTTCTTGACGCTCTCTCCCTGGAGTTTGACTCCCAATGTGAACAGGACAGCCAAGGTGACGAAGGTCACCAGGAACTTGCGCCAGAAGGCAAGGCTGCCCAGCTGGGCGCCGAGTGCCGTAACCTTTGCTGCCGCATCCCCGGAGAGATTCTCTCCTATCGTCCAGGTAGCGAACTTGACTGCTGAAAAATCGAATGCTTTGGTCAGAACTGCGATACAGGCGAGCAGGATCACGATGAAACCTATCCAGATTGCCTGCCAATCTTCTTTGCCCCAGAATGCCGGGACCGGTTTGCTTTTATCCATATCAGAAAATAGTATAATGCTTTACTATTTTGCAAATATAGGATTTTTCTGATATTTCCTCGCGTACTTCGGATCAAAGATGATATTGAGGAGTTTTGCGAGGCGGTATCCCGCATTGCGGATCTGGGTCTTGGCCAAAACCCTGGTTTCCAGCTGCCAGTCCTTGGTCAGGGTATCACCCTCCTTGATCAGGTGGACAGGCCAGGATTTTTCAGCGCAATCCCTGGCCCAGTCGTAAGGCCCTCCTGCCGTGATTTCCGCGATTTCTTTCTCGGAACAGTCGTCAAAAAGATAAGCCAGGTCTCCGAAACTCCAAGGATATGTAGCAAGGCACCGGTCATCCCAGTACGTGTGATACCGGAGGTCCTCATTCCCATACTTGACCTTGTAATATCCGATGGTCATGTCTTCCGGATTGTAACGGATGTGCTCCGGACAGTGCATGTCTCCTACAAAATGGACCGTCAGCACGATCTCGAGGAACCGGAGGGAGTCCGTCATGTTCCTGGCATCCCGGAGTTCGCCGGCGAAGGTCTCTATGACATGGACACAGTTCTTGACGTATCTGTCTCCGTCGTATATGCCCTTGAACGGCTCGAAATCCATATTCACCTCGAACGTGTGAGGATAGGCAATACCGTCCACGAACGGAAGCTTGTCCTTGTATTCATCGGCATAGGAAGCATATTCGACGATCGAAGAACCATTCAGGTATTTTGATAATTGTTCCTTTGCGGTTTTCGTAAGATGGTTTTCTGCGATCCTGGCCACGGTTGCATGACCGAGACGTCCCCATCCGAAAGACGGGACCACCAGCAGCAGGCTGATGGCGATAATCAGCGCTCTTTTCATTTTTCTTCTGTATTAGAGTTCAAAATCCACCAGTATCGGACGATGGTCCGACGAGTCGTAATAGTTAGACATAGCCCAGACCATATTCGTCCAGGACTCATTAAGGATCAGCGCATTCCGGACTTTGGAATACATTGACGGAGAGGCATACATGAAATCATAACGAGGCGGGTAGTTGCCGGCCGCGTCATTGGCCCAGGTACGGGTGGCAAAGAAGTGACCCGGGTACTTGAGTCCGATTATGTCCTTGTAGAACGTGTTGTCCAGGATGTAGTCGTGGCTGCTGAGGAAAGGACTGTTTTCGGCAAGCTTGTACCGCCAGTTGTCCAGGCGGCTGCGTGTATTGAAGTCCCCCATCATAAGCCAGTTCTGTTCCGAAGACAGCTTAGGGTCGTCTATGCTCCTGGAACATATGTACTTGATTTCGGCTTCGCGCTGGGCGTTCCCGCCCGCACTGTTCTTTGAATCGTAATTCTGGTCCTTCAACACAAACTTCGCATAATAACTGTAGGCATGAGGCCAGAGATGGAGCGTCACGAAATTGACTTTCGTTCCGTCCACGTCCACCTGCTGGACGGCGGCTCCGTGCGCAACCGGACAGTAACCTTCCGGGCACTGGCGATGGTATTCCGCAGCATGACTGGCACCATCATTCCAGTTGTCCGCCATCTGCTGGTGCTCGCTGTCGGTTTCAGTTATGAGGGCAAGTGTCTCTATCGGATACTTCGATGTTATCACCTGCGGGTAATAGTCATCCGCATAGATGCGGTAACCTCCGATCGCCGTATATTTATGGCCGTAAGATGCTGCGAATTCCGGCCAGGCCTTCGGGAAATACCTGCTGGCCACGGAGCACATGGAGGAACTCCTGTCCTTGTATATCGATTGGGCTTCACACCAGACACAGACATCCGGATCGTATTTGGCAATGAATTCCTTGAAATGCACGAATCCATCCTGCTGGTCGCTCCACATTCCATTCTGGATGTTCCAGTACATCACGCGAAGACCTTTTTCCGGACGTTTCATCTTCGCGGTCTCCACCACCTTTATGTTGTCCAGGTAGAAACCGTGGTTCAAGGTCTTGACATTGCTTTCGCTGGACCAGTACAGCATCGTTCCGTCCGTGGCATTTGAAACCTCGACCGAAATGGTGTTCCAGCCGTTTATCAGCGAATTGCGCGGGAAAGTGAGATTGTGGTCTATTCCGTCATGAGGTTCCGTCAAGGCATAGTCCACGCCGTTGATCTTGGCGGAGGTGATCACTCCGGCAAGGCATACCTTGAAGCAGAAGTTGTCGTTCATGGAAGGTTCCGGCTTCACATCGAAGGTGACCCTGATGTCGGAAACCTCCTTGATCGAAGAAAGCATAGGCGACTGGATGATGCCTCTCTTGCCTTCTCCGTTCACTCCGCAGGACAGATAGCCCGGGCGTTCGGAAACCCTGAACAGATAGACCCATGGGCCGAAACCACGACTTTCCATATATTCATCGGAACAGACATGGGATGTCGCCACCGTCTTCCAGACAGTGGATTTGAAAGAGATATGGCTCAAGGGGTTTTCACAGTCTTGCTTGAAATTGTCCGACTGTACGAAAGGTCCCTCGGACATGGTACAAGCATCGAAGTTCTCGGAGAACAGAACGGTTTCCTCGCCTTTACCACCGTTTTCCGGATTGACTTTCGGTTCTGGTATCTGCCTTTCATTGCAGGCACTCGCGCAGGCGATAAGTGCCGCCAGCGCGATCCCTGCGAGATAAAAGTATTTATGAGCAAACACGTGTCCTTTGGCTATTGTGGTGGTATTCCACTATTATTACACCGACCGGCTGAAAAACACCTAAACAAAAACGCAAAAATCTGCGTCAACGGAATGTAATACCCAGGGAAACCACAAAAGAATGTATAGCTTTGTGATTTCCAGTCATTTCATACCCCTGGAACTTATAGCCTGCTCCGGCATTCACCCGATTCTTCTCGCCCCGGAAACTAAACCCTGCGATGATGCCGGCATTGATGCCGCCTGAATATTCATAATCATGCTTGAAGTCCGCCGCATTCCTGTACTTGGCTTTCAGGAAAGGAGAATATCCCGCCGAAACCGAAACAAACGGCTTTCCCTTCGTGTCGTAAGCATCCGCATACCATCTTACATTTGCGGCAAGAGGCAGGAATACGAAAGTTTCTTCTATCGGGTGGTATGTCTCTTCGTACCAGTTTCCGTCTTCGTCCTGCACCTCCCTTGTCTCTGTCTCCTTGCTCTGTTTCAGATAGCAGTCAGCCCCGGCGGAAGCTCCTATGAATATCTTTCCTCTGAATATATAACCGTGGGAGGTGGAAAGCCCGCCTCCCATTCGGAAAAAGCCGTCGGAACCAAAAGCCAAGGTTCCGTCAAGAGCCCCTTCGTAGCCCGAAGCTTTATATTTAAACTCATTATATTCAGTTACTTCCGGACGGATAACACCATCCCTGTCCTGCGCTTGTACACAGAAAGGAACTACGAGAGATATCAGGATAAGGAGCCGCTTTCTCACCTGCCATTGAGCCTACTTGTCTCCACCGAATATCTTGATGACGGCTTCCAGCTTCTGGCGCAGGCGGGCGGTGTCGATGCTGTTGACGATACCCTCGACCTTCTTACGGAACTCGGCGGTGTCGATGCTCTTGGACATATTCTCGATTGACTCACGCAGCCTGGCGGTGTCCACGCTGCCTACGATTCCTTCGACCGACTTGCGGATCGCAGCGGTGTCGATACTGTTGATTATTCCTTCGATGGTGTTCCCTAAATTATCCATCGACTGCTTGATGGCCACGGTGTCTATGTTCTTGATAGCATCGTTGATAACATCGGGAATCTGGTCGATAAGGTCTCCGATGGACTCAGTGGCGCTTCCAACGCCGTTCTGGATGAGTATGGAGTTGTAACGG
>ONPI01000003.1 GCA_900319685.1 uncultured Bacteroidales bacterium | reverse complement strand
CTCCTTTTATATGTGATACAGGGAGGGTAGCTATTTATTTGGCTTCCACCTCCAAGCTCAGGCTGCTCTCCTCCGGTAGCCTTCGCTTCGCTCATCCCTCCCACTGCGCTGCGCTAGTGGGCCCCTCCCGTTCACGTGGCCACGGGCGGCCACGGGCCTCGGAGGAGACAGCCTGTAGCTTCTGCGGCGAAAATCAAAACAAAGAGGATGACCTCGAGTCTCTTTCCGACTATTTGGTCACCCTTTGTTTTGCAGCTGGTCATCTCAGCTGATGACGGAAGACTATTTCCCGGAGTACTGGCCGATGAAGAAGATGGCGCCGGTGCTGACTTCGGTGATGGCATAGATAAACGGATGGTCAGCGTGGAATGTAAACACCTTCGGTTCGCTTCCAGGGCCGGCAGAAGTCTCCTTCATAGTGACATCCGTGACCGCAGCAGCTTCTGAACCAGTCTCGTCAACTTTGATCTTGGCCTTGTGAAGGACTTGTGAGATACAGACCTGAGCCGTTGTCATCGCCGAGAAGTCCGCCAAAGGAGAAAACGCAGTAGGCATACCCATATCGCACAGGATATCGCTGAAATCGATCTTGAACTCCGATTCGAAAGCAGGAAGTTTCAAGTCGACTTCCTCTGCATCATAGAAGCATTTCGGATCCAGGCTTTCCGCAGTCAGACCTTTCATCAAATCAGCTACCGAGGACGACTCGTCGGGCAACAGGACCGTCATCCTGTATGCCTTGTTTCCGTACGGGAGGATGACGGAGGTATAACCCTTACCCACGCAGACGGAAAAGGCAGCCTTCTGATGCATCATATCCACCTTTAGGGTGGAGCCGTCCTCACGGACGAATTCTTCCTTGGAAGTGTCGGACTTCTTGAACTGGCTTGACCATATCCCCTTGAAATAGATTGCATTGAGGAAATGGGCGACAGTGCCGGGATCGAGAGGATCGTCAAGGATGGAAGGAATCATCCCGTGTGTCTTCTCCTTGCACCAAGAGTTGATGAAGCCCACAACATCCTCCTTTGCGAAATCCTTGTAAATTACTTTCGCATCGTAGCTGGACTCGACAGCCTCGGTGAATGCCGGAAGCAACGGAACACTCTTGCTGACAACCGCGGTATTCGCAATCTCAATGGTAGTGGAAGGATCCACTTTGGCACCCTCCGCCAGCAAAGTCTTGCAGAAAGAGTTGAGACCTTCCACGGAACTTTCCTTATATCCGAGGACTGTGTTTATTTCTTCCTGGGTCTTTCCCTTGGCTCCGTTGTCCACCATTCCAAGAGCATAGGTGACACTGAGAGGAGAAATCAGGAAACTCTCGCCGGAAGCGTCTTTGGCAGTCCTTGCAAAGAGATCGAGAGCGAAAGCGTTATTGGCACGGACCATCTCCATCTGAGCCCTGGTCAGGACGATGTCCTTTCTCTCGATAAGTTTTCCAGGGTCGATGGTTTCGTCATCATTGGTCTTATCACAGGAAGCCACAGTCAGAGTGGCAAATGCAAGAGCAAATAAGCAAATGAACTTTTTCATAATTGTAAATTTTTGACAATCGTAAAGATAGAAATGTTTATTCTAAAACGCAAAATATCAGGAATACGTCTCATTTTTATATCTTTGTCTACGGTATGAGCAGGAATCCCAAGAAAAAGTTGCGTGAGCCCATCCCTATTCCACCCCCGGCACCGCTTCCGGAGCCGGAGGAAATAGACTTCGCGCAGATCCTGGAGGAGTATTCTTCCGGGAAGATCGACCTCGTCGTGGTGCTTGGCCCGACCGCTTCGGGAAAGACCCGCTACGCCGTAAACCTTGCTCGTGAATTCGGCAAGGTACGCCCGGCGGAAATCCTGTCCGCCGACAGCAGGCAGGTGTACAAGGGAATGGACATAGGCACCGGAAAGGACTTGGACGAATATGGGGAAATCCCCTATCATCTGATCGACATCGTGCCGGCCGGAACCCGGTTCGACCTGTTCCAGTGGCAGCAGGCGTTCGAGGCAGCATATTCAGGAATACGGGAAAGGGGCGCGATACCTATTCTCTGCGGAGGCACCGGACTGTACATACAGGCCGCTACGACAGGATATACCCTGCCGCAAGTGCCACCAAACGAAGCCCTGAGGGCCGAGCTGGAACAGTTCGACACCGAGGAACTGATCGGGAAACTGGCTTCTTTCGGTCCGCTGCCGGATGAAGGGATGCTGCAATCCAGGAGGCGCATCATCAGGGCACTTGAAGTCGCACTTTACGAGCAGGAGCACCCTGTGGTCAGGAGCAATTTCCCGCCCAAGAAGGCTTATTACATCGGCACTCTGGTAAGCCGGGAAGAGCGCAACGCAAGGATCGACCGCAGGCTGGACGAGAGGCTGGAAAACGGGATGGTCAAAGAAGTCAAGGGATTGTTGGACAGCGGCATAAGGGCGGAAGACCTGGTCTATTACGGCCTGGAATACAAGTTCGTGACACAATATGCCCTGGGCATCCTGAGTTTCGATGAGATGCGCACCCTGCTCGCAAACGCCATCCATCAGTTCGCGAAGCGGCAGATGACCTGGTTCCGTGGAATGGAGAAAGACGGATTGCACATCCATTGGACAAAGGTTACTTTTTGAGTATTTTTGCAGAAAACGGATATAATCATGAAAGTTGCAGTAATAATGGGCTCCACGAGCGACCTGGAAGTGATGAGCGGAGCCTTCGGAATCCTTTCGGATTTCGGGATCGAATTCGAGAAACGGGTTATCAGCGCCCACAGGACACCGGAGTTGATGTTCGAATATACCAAGGCCCTCAAAGGCCGTGGATTCGGGGTCGTGATCGCCGGAGCCGGAGGAGCCGCCCACCTTGCCGGAGTAGCTGCCGGGCTGACCACGCTTCCTGTAATCGCGGTACCTATGGCAACGAAGAACCTCGGAGGACTGGACTCACTCCTCTCGATGGTCCAGATGCCTACCGGAATCCCCGTCGCCACGGTCGCAATCGGCGGAGCCAAGAACGCAGCGATCCTGGCTGCCGAAATCCTCGCCCTGCAGGACGAATCCATAGCCTGCAAGCTCGATGAGTATCGCAAGGCTCAGAGCGAAAAGATTTACAACACAACGATTTAAGATATATGTTCCGGAATATCCTGGCCGTCCTTGCGGCCTCATTAGCCGTCTGCGTAAGTCTATGCGCCCAGACAGTCATCACCCTCGATGAGACGGGTGAAGCAGGCAAATACACGATCCAGACCACTGTCAACGGAGTGGGTGTCCTCACCTACTATACTGAAGAGAACTGGTTCGTCAGCTTGTCCACCACCACATACCTCTTCCTCTACGAGAACGGTTACATCCAGGACAGTGACGTCAAGGGTTTGACCAACCTGAAGATGCCGGACGGATCCAGCACCAAGGCTGCCTCATTCCTCATCCGTTCGCTCCGGATCGGAGACAAGATCGTGGTGAAGGACATCCCAGCCTTCGTGATAAAGAAGCAGACGGTTCCGCTCCTTATCGGAAGCTCTACCTTCGACAGTTTCGGTGAATATACCCGCCAGGGCAACCGCATCATAATCGGAGACCTCGAGCCGGACAAGGATCCATCCACCATAGTGGATCCGATAGACAGCCTCAAGCAGGCCGCACAGGCTTTCCTCGATGCCGGGGAATATGAATCCGCAGGGAACTGCTTCAGCCAGCTCTATGAAAAGGATGCGCTGAACATGCTGACACAGTACCAGTACGCCATACTCCTTGGGATACTCGGGAAGGACGAAGAAAACATCCGGGTCTCGAATGACTGGCTCGCTTCCAACGAGCACAAGTCCCTTACGATGGACTACTGGATCAACAACGGCCTAGGAACATCATATGCCCGCCTGAACCAGAACATAAACGCAATGGACAGCTTCGGAAAAGCTGTCCAGGCATATTGCAAGTTGTTCAACACGTCAGAAACCGAGGTCAAGAAGGGCAAGTTCCACGATGAGACCCTGGGATCCACCTTCTATTCTCTCGGCCGCCTTTACGCTGCCGAAGGGAAGGTCTCGAAGGCAGAATCATATTGCTCCCTTGCAGCCAAATGCGGCATCCAGGCAGCGATAGACTTCTGCGACAAATACAAGATCAAATACTAGAAGCTGGCTTCGCTCGGTTCGACTCCGAAGCGGCCTCCAAGGACAAGTTTCGCCTTAAGGGTGACTGACTTGTCCTCCTGTGTCGCACCACCTTCTATCATCTTCTTGAGGAGGGTGAAGCTGCGGTCTGCTATTTCGGCCAGCGGCTGGATCACATGAGGGACCACAGGCTTGTTCAGGTCGTAGATGTCGCTTTCGTCGAAGCAGACGAAGGAGAAATCCTTCTGAAGGTTGAGTCCGAGGACGTTCATCGCGTTGAATCCGTACATCGCCAACTTCTTGGTCGGAAGAATGAAAGCCTCCGTTCCCCTCTTGGCGGCATCCCGGAATATCTCGATGACGTCCTTCTTAGCGGCTACGGCGGAATACTCGATCCTGTGGATCCGGATGTCATCCTTGAGGCCGGATTCTTCCATAGTCCTGGCATATCCCGCCTCACGGTCGGTAAGGCTGGTGACACCCATCTTGTAGGAGATCATCTCGATCTTGCCGAAACCTTGGTGGATGAGGTACTTCGCCGCCATCCTTCCGGCATCGGCATTGTCCACCAGGACCCTGCCGAATTCTTTGCCGGGCGCGTCCCTGTCGATAAGCACGGTAGGAATTCCCACGCTGCTCGCCTTGGCCAGCGCCGGATCGGCATCCAGGCACGGAGCTACGATAAGGCCTTCGACATTGAAGCCGACCATCGTATCGACCAGGCGTGACAACTTGGCGGGATCCTCTTCGGAACTGGCGAAGATCACGGTGAAGCCATCCTTGTAGGCAATATTCTCGATATTCCTGCAAATCTCGGCGAAGAATGGATTCGCAAGGTCCGAAACGATGACCGCAATGGAATGGGAACGTCCGCTTCTCAAAGACGCCGCAGCGTTGTTCCTCCTGTAACCAAGCCTTTTGGCAACCTGGAGGACCCTTTCGGCAGTGTCAGGATTGACCGGGCAGTCAAGACGGCCGTCCTTGCCCATCTTGGCATTCATCACGAAGGAGACCAGGGTCACTGAAACCCCGGCTTCCCTCGCAACGTCTCTGATGGTAACTTTTTTCATAAGGGTAATTGTTATCGGATGCCTATCCGTGGATCATCACTATCAAGCCGGCCATCACGATGGAGACCATGCTCATAAGCTTGATGAGGATGTTCAGGGAAGGTCCGGATGTGTCTTTGAAAGGATCTCCGACGGTGTCACCGACCACGGTAGCATGGTGGTTGACGGAGTTCTTGCCTCCGAAGTGACCGTCTTCGACATACTTCTTGGCATTGTCCCAGGCACCGCCTGAATTGGCGAGGAATATGGCGAGGATGAATCCAGCACCGAGTCCTCCGATCAACAGACCCATGACTCCCGCTTCACCGAGGCATATTCCTACGACGATAGGAACAATGATGGCGGTGAGGGCCGGGGTGATCATCTCATGCTGGGCGGCCTTGGTGGAGATTTCCACGCAACGCTTGTAGTCTGGACGCTTCTTGCCTTCAAGTATTCCTGCGATCTCGCGGAACTGGCGGCGGACTTCGATGACCATCTTCTCGGCGGCGCGGCCGACAGCGTTCATCGTCATTCCGCAGAACAGGAAGGCCATCATGGCGCCGATGAATACTCCTGCGAGCACCCTAGGGTTCATCAGGTTGACCTGATAGTACTGGATCATGTCCGGGATGGTCGCTTCTGCGACATCGACCACACGGCCTCCGATGTTGAGTACAGCAGTGCCAACATGATGGAGACCGATCTTGATCTCTTCGATGTAGGATGCAAGGAGGGCGAGGGCCGTGAGTGCGGCGGAACCGATGGCGAATCCCTTGCCGGTGGCTGCGGTTGTGTTGCCGAGGGCATCGAGGGTGTCGGTGCGGTGGCGGACTTCAGGATCGAGTTCACTCATCTGGGCGTTGCCGCCTGCATTGTCGGCGATCGGGCCGTAGGCATCGGTAGCCAGGGTGATTCCCAGAGTGGAAAGCATTCCGACGGCCGCGATGGATATTCCGTACAGACCGAAGCTGAGCTTGGAAGGATCGAATGAGAATCCGGTTGCGAAGAGATATGAGAGCAGGATAGCTACGACTATGGTCACCACAGGGATGGCAGTGGAGATCATGCCAAGGCCTATACCCTTGATAATCACGGTAGCAGGTCCGGTCTGGGAACTCTCTGCAAGTTTCTGGGTCGGCTTGTAGGAGTGGGATGTGTAATATTCAGTGGCCTTTCCGATGATCACTCCGGCAAAGAGGCCCGAGAGAACGGACAGGCTGAGCTGCCACCAGTTGCTGAATCCGAGGGCATAGAATACCACGAATGTGCAGACCGCGATCAGGATGGCTGAGAGGTTCGTTCCGGTGCTCAGCGACTTGAGCAGCTGCTGCAGACCGGCGCCTTCCTTGGTGCGGACTGCATATATTCCCAGGATGGAAAGCACGACTCCGATCGCCGCGATCATCATCGGGGCGAGGATGGCTCTCATCTGGAATTCAACGCCGGCAGTGAAGTAGGCGGAAGCACCCAGGGCCATGGTAGCAAGGATCGATCCGCAATAGGATTCATAGAGGTCGGCTCCCATTCCGGCCACGTCACCTACGTTGTCACCCACGTTGTCCGCGATGGTGGCAGGGTTCCTAGGATCGTCCTCCGGGATGTCCTGTTCAACCTTTCCTACGATGTCGGCTCCTACGTCCGCAGCCTTGGTATAGATACCGCCGCCGACCCTGGCGAAGAGGGCCTGGGTGGACGCACCCATTCCGAAGGTAAGCATGGTCGTGGTGATGACCACCAGGCTCTGGGCTTGGCTCGCTTCATGGACGAAAGCGTTCAGGATCAGCCACCAGATCGAAATGTCGAGAAGTCCGAGACCTACGACGGTCAGACCCATGACCGCTCCTGAGCGGAACGCCAGCTTGAGTCCCTTGTTGAGGGAATGGCTGACTGCGTTGGCGGTCCTGGCCGAGGCGAATGTGGCAGTCCTCATCCCGATGTATCCTGCAAGCGCCGAGAAGAAACCTCCGGTGAGGAAGGCGAACGGCACCCAGACATTCTGGACGTGGAGCACATAAGCCATGAATGCGAATAGGAGTGCAAGGACTACGAATACGATGGCGACTACCTTGTACTGCTGTTTCAGGTAGGCCATTGCGCCCTCACGGACATACTGGGCGATCTCTTTCATCGTAGGGGTGCCTTCGCTTTCCTTGCGCATCTGATGGTAGAAATACCATGCGAAGAAAAGAGCGATGAGCGATGCCGCAGGCACCATGTAGAAAAGACTGTTCATAAAATATGGTTTATAACGTTTTTACTGGAACACAAATATAAGAAAAAATGTTGCGGAGGTGGACTAAAAAATTTTAGTTTTCAATTAAAACCAGTTAAAAAAATGGCGGCCGGTTGCATCCGGTCGCCATTCTTTGGAAGTGATATTCCTTTATTCTGCCTGCTCTTCTGCCTTAGGGGCTTCTGCAGGAGCCTCTGCAGGTGCTTCCTCAGCCTTAGGAGCTTCAGCCTTCTTGGAGCGGCTGCGGCGGGTGGCCTTCTTCTCCTCCTTCTTGGCGGAAGCGAGGGCTGCCTCGTTGAAATCAACGAATTCGATCAGGGCCATGTCAGCGCCGTCTCCGAGACGGAAACCGGTGTGGAGCACGCGGGTGTAGCCACCTGGGCGCTCGGCAACCTTTGGAGCGATGGTCGCGAAGAGTTCCTTCACGGCATCCTTGTCCTTGAGGTAGCTGAAAACTACCCTGCGGGAGTGTGTAGTATCTTCCTTCGACTTCGTGATGAGAGGTTCGACATACGTCCTGAGAGCCTTAGCCTTGGCGACGGTGGTCTCGATCCTCTTATGCTTGATCAATGAAGAAGCCATATTGGCCATCAGCGCCTTGCGGTGACCGCTCTTGCGGCCAAGGTGATTGATTGCTTTCTTGTGCCTCATTGCTTATGCGTTCTTTTTCTTGGGTTCAATATTATATTTTCTGACATCCATACCGAACTGGAGCTTCATCTTTTCCACGAGCTGGTCGATCTCGTTGAGAGACTTCTTTCCGAAATTCCTGAACTTCATGAGTTCGTTCCTGGAATAGGAAACGAGGTCTGCGAACGTGTCGATGTCAGCTGCCTTGAGACAGTTGTATGCCCTGACGGAAAGTCCCATGTCCGAAAGCTTGGTGAGGAGGAGATGCCTCATCCTGAGGCTTTCCTCGTCCAGCTCCTTGGAATCGGACTCGACTGCGCTCTCCAGGGAGATCTTCTTGTCGTCCGTGAACAGTTTGAAGTGGTAGATAAGGATGTTGGCCGCCTCCTGAAGAGCCACGTTAGGAGATATGGATCCGTCCGTGACGATCTCAAGATTGAGCTTCTCGTAGTCGGTCTTCTGCTCGACACGCCAGTTCTCGACTGTCCAGTTGACCTTCCTGATAGGAGTGTAGACTGCATCGACAGGAATGGTTCCGATCGGTGTGTTGTCGTCTCTCATCTCCTCTGCCGGGACGAAGCCGCGGCCCTTGGTGATGGTCAGGGATATTTCGAGAGTGACTGACGGTTCGAGTGAGCAGATGTGCTGCTCAGGGTTCAACACCTTGAAAGAAGACAATCCTTTGGAGATATCTTCGGCAGTAAACTCGTTCTTGCCGCTGATGACGATATTCGCGGACTCGGAGTCGACGGTTTCAACCATCCTCTTGAATCTTACCTGCTTGAGGTTGAGGATGATGTCCTGCATTCCTTCGAGTACGCCAGGGATCGTAGCGAACTCCTGGTCTACGCCGGAGATCTTGATCTGACTGATAGCAAAACCTTCCAGAGAGGCGAGAAGTATGCGGCGGAGGGCGTTGCCGATGGTCTGTCCGTATCCAGGTTCAAGCGGCCTGAACTCGAAACGTCCAACGGTGTCGGTTCCTTCGAGCATTATCACCTTGTCGGGTTTCTGAAATGCCAAGATTGCCATAATTAATCTTTTTGGGTGTTATAATGTTACTTGGAGTACAGATCTACGATGAGCTGTTCATTGATGTTCTCCGGGATGTCAGCCCTTGCCGGGAGGTTCAGGAACTTGCCTGAAACCGCCTTAGGGTCGAATTCGATCCAGGAATACTTGGTAGCGGAAGCAACACTCTTCTGGATGACTTCCAGGCTCTTGGAACGCTCTCTTACAGCAACCACGTCGCCAGGTTTGACCTGTACGGAAGGGATGTTGCAGACTTCACCGTTGAGGGTGATGTGAGCGTGGCTTACGAGCTGCCTTGCAGCTGCCCTGGTAGGAGCGATACCCATCCTGTAAACGACGTTGTCGAGTCTGGACTCGAGGAGGAAGAGAAGGTTCTCACCCCTCTGACCACTCATACGGGTAGCCTTGAGGTAGGTGTTATGGAACTGACGCTCGAGAAGACCGTACATATAACGTACTTTCTGCTTCTCCTTGAGCTGCTGACCATATTCCTTCTGCTTCTTGCGCTTGGATGCCAGGCCGTGCTGTCCCGGAGGATAGTTTCTCTTTTCGAAATCCTTGTCGCTTCCGAAAATAGGCTCGCCGAACTTACGGGCGATCTTTGTACTTGGACCAGTATATCTTGCCATAGTAATACTTGTTTTAAATGTTAGACTTTACGACGGCCTTTTGGTCTGCATCCGTTATGAGGCATAGGGGTCACGTCAACGATCTCGGTGACGACGATACCTGCATTGTTGATGGTTCTGATAGCGGACTCACGACCTGCACCAGGACCCTTTACATAGCACTTAACTTTGCGGAGGCCAGCATCGTACGCTGTCTTGGAAGCATCCTCGGCTGCCATCTGGGCGGCGTAAGGAGTGTTCTTCTTGGAGCCTCTGAACCCGCACTTTCCAGCAGAGGACCAGCTGATGACCTGACCCTGGTTGTTGGTAAGAGCGACAATCACGTTGTTGAAGGTTGATGAAATATGGGCCTGGCCCGTAGCCTCAACCTTGACAACTCTCTTTGATGATGTTGTTTTCTTTGCCATAATTCATCTTGTTTTACTTGGTCGCCTTCTTCTTGTTGGCAACTGTCTTCTTCTTACCCTTCCTTGTACGGGCGTTGTTCTTGGTGCTCTGTCCGCGTACAGGGAGACCGATACGATGACGGATACCTCTGTAGCAACCGATATCCATCAGTCGCTTGATGTTCATCTGGACGGAGGAACGGAGCTCACCCTCGATCTTGTAATCCTCGTTGATGAGGTTACGGATCTTGGCGATCTGGTCGTCATTCCATTCACCGACCTTGATGTCGTAGTCGATACCGCAGTCGTCGAGGATCTTCCTTGCGGACTTGCGGCCGATACCGTAGATGTAGGTGAGACCTATCTCACCATGCTTGTTGTTAGGTAAATCAACACCGGCTATTCTTGCCATAATCTATCTTTAGCTTTATTTGTTTTTAAACCGTTATCCCTGGCGCATCTTGAACTTAGGGTTCTTCTTGCAGATCACATAGAGACGACCTTTGCGTCTGACGATCTTGCAATCCTCACTGCGCTTCTTGATGGATGTCTTGACTTTCATATCGTGAAATTTTTATTTGTACCTGAATGATATTCTTCCCTTAGTCAAATCGTAAGGTGAAATTTCAACCCTCACCTTGTCTCCAAGGAGGATGTGGATGAAATTCATTCTCATCTTACCGGAGATGTTGCACAGAAGGACGTGGCCGTTCTCGAGCTCCACCTTGAACATCGCGTTCGGAAGAGTCTCGATAACTTTTCCGTCTTGTTCTATTGCTACTTGCTTGGACATTGAAAAAACACTTTAAGAATTATCAGTACTTTCTATATAATCAAAGGTTGACAGCTGTTCAGCCTTACCGTGACGGACAACAACCGTAAGCTCGAAGTGAGCCGACTTCCTATGGTCTGCAGTGTGGACAGCCCAGCCATTCCTGGCCAGATACACGCCCCTTCCACCAGCGTTGACCATCGGTTCGATGCATATTACCACACCTTCGGCAAGCCTTGCTCCGTGACCCCTCTTTCCGAAATTCGGAACTCCTGGAGCCTCGTGCATCTCCTTGCCGAGTCCGTGTCCTTCAAGTTCACGGACCACCGAGAAGCCGAATGACTCTACGTACGATTGCACCGCGTGTCCTATGTCACCGGTTCTGGCCCCCGCAACCGCAGCCTCGATGCCCTTGTAGAGCGAAGCCTTGGTCACGTCAAGGAGCTTCCGGGTCTCGGCGTTCACCTCCCCGACAGGGAAGGTGTATGCCGAATCACCGTTATAGCCCTTGTACAGCGTCCCGATGTCCGCGGAGACGATGTCTCCTTCCTTGAGCACGTAGTCGGACGGAAAACCGTGGACCACGACATCGTTGACGGACATGCAGGTTGCCGCAGGGAAGCCTTCGAAGCCGAGGAAGCTCGGAATGGCACCGTTGTCACGAATGAAAGTCTCGGCCACCTCATTCAACTTCGCAGTTGTCACACCAGGGGCGACCCACTTGCCGACTTCCGCCAACGTCTTGGAGACGATTATGGCGTTCTCGCGCAACAGTCCGATCTCTTCTTCTGTCTTAGGCTTGACCATCAATCCCAATCATCAAAAAACATTACATACCCGAGCGTCCGCTGAGGCGTCCGGTCTTCATCAGACCGTCATAGTGACGCATCAGGAGGTAGCTCTCGATTTGCTGAAGCGTATCAAGGACAACACCTACAAGGATCAACAGCGAAGTACCGCCGTAGAAGCTTGCAAACTGGTCGTTTACGCCCGCGATCCTCGCGAATGCAGGGAGGATTGCGATTATGGCGAGGAAGATCGAACCAGGAAGGGTCACCTTGGACATGATGTCGTCAAGGTAGTCCCTGGTAGCCTTGCCAGGCTTTACTCCAGGAATGAATCCTCCGTTCTTCTTCATGTCTTCTGCCATCATCGTAGGATTGACCGTAACGGCGGTGTAGAAGTAAGTGAAGAGAACGACGAGGAGTCCGAATATAAGGTTATACCAGAATCCGGTGTAGTTTCCGAGGGTAGCGGCAAGTCCTCTGGTAGCGTCGAAACGCGAGAAGAGGAGAGGGAAGAGCATCAGAGCCTGTGCGAAGATGATAGGCATAACGCCTGCTGCATTGATCTTCAAAGGAATATACTGACGCACTCCGCCGTACTGCCTGTTGCCGACGATCCTCTTGGCATACTGCACAGGAACCTTCCTGACAGCCTGCACCAGAGCGATGGTAGCCACTATTACGAGGAACCAGATGATCAGTTCCACGATCAGGGCGATGGAACCACCGCCGGTAGTGGAAGAAAGCTTGGTTCCGAATTCGGCTACGAGAGCGAACGGCAGACGAGCCACGATACCGATCATGATGAGCAGGGAGATACCGTTGCCGATTCCCCTGTCGGTAATCCTCTCACCGAGCCACATGACGAACATCGAGCCGGACATCAGGATGATGGTAGCCACGAGGTTGTACATGAACCTGCTCCAACCCAGCTGGGTCTCGGCGACGAAAGCGGCGCCCGGGATCTGGCTGTGGATAGAAGCGATGTATGCAGGACCCTGGATGCAGAGAATGAGCACGGTGAGGTACCTGGTGATCTGATTCATCTTCCTGCGGCCGCTTTCGCCCTCCATCTGGAGTTTCCTGAAATAAGGGACGAACATGCCCAGAAGCTGGATCACGATGGATGCGGAGATGTAAGGCATCACACCCAGTGCGAAGACTGAGGCGTTACCGAAGGCACCTCCGGAGAACATGTTCAACAGACCGACGAGACCCTCCTGGGTGCTGCTCTGAAGCTGCGCCAGCATGGTGGTATCGATACCCGGAAGCACGATGAAGCAACCCAACCTGTAGATAAGGATGAGAAGGAACGTGTAACCGAGTCTCTTGCGGAGTTCCTCGATCCTGAAGATGTTCTTTATTGTTTCAATAAACTTCTTCATCTTGATTATCCGATTACGATAGCCTTACCACCGGCAGCCTCGATCTTGGAGACAGCCGAAGAAGAGAATGCATCTGCCGTTACCGTGAGAGCAGCGGAGATTTCACCATTGCCGAGGACCTTTACAAGCTCCTTAGGGCCGGCGAGGCCTGCAAGCTTGATCTCGTCGAGACCGATCTCGGTCTTTCCGATCTTCTCTGAAAGAGCCTGGAGTGCAGAAACATTGACTGCGGTGTATTCGACCCTCGTAGGGTTCTTGAATCCGAACTTAGGAACGCGTCTCTGGATTGGCATCTGGCCACCCTCGAAACCGATCTTGTGTTCGTAACCGGCGCGAGCCTGTGCACCCTTGGTACCGCGGGTAGCTGTACCACCCTTACCGGAACCCTGGCCACGGCCTATACGCTTGCTGTTATGAGTAGCACCTTTTGCAGGTTTCAATTCTGAAAGTTTCATCTTCTGTCCTCCTTAATTCAGTTCTTCAACTTCACAAAGATGACGGACCTTTGCAAGCTGTCCCTCCGTCACCGGATTCTTTTCAACCTCGACGGTCTGGTGGATCCTGCGGATGCCCAAAGACCTCAGACTTGCGATCTGCCTCTTGGTCGATCCGTTCTTGCTCCTGACCTGTGTAATTCTAAGTTTTGCCATAGCTCTGCCTCCTATCCGTTAAACACTTTGCTCATAGGGATTCCGCGGAGACCTGCAACGGTGTAAGCGTCCCTCATCTGGGTGAGAGCGGTAACGGTAGCCTTCACAAGGTTGTGAGGGTTGGATGAACCCTTGGACTTTGCGAGGACGTTCTGGATACCTGCAGACTCGAACACTGCACGCATGGCACCACCGGCCTTTACACCGGTACCAGGAGCTGCAGGCTTCATGAATACTACGGAACCTCCGAACTTGGATTCCTGCTCGTGAGGGATGGTGGTGTTGATCACCGGGATCTTCACGAGGTTCTTCTTGGCGTCTTCGACACCCTTTGCGATGGCGGCAGTTACCTCATTGGCTTTTCCAAGACCATAACCAACAACGCCGTTCTCGTCACCCACTACCACGATAGCAGCGAAGCGGAAGTGACGACCACCCTTAGTAACCTTCGTTACTCTCTGGATGGCGACCAGTCTGTCCTTAAGTTCAAGGTCAGAAGTCTTTACTCTTTTAACATTTGTATTTGCCATAGTCTTTACCAATTAGAATATGAGACCACCTTCACGGGCGGCGTCTGCCAAACTCTTCACTCTTCCATGGTAGAGGTAACCTCCGCGGTCGAAAGATACGGTGGAGATTCCCTTTTCCAGAGCGCGCTCTGCGATTGCCTTTCCGACAACGGCTGCGGTGTCGATACCGTTCTTGCCCTTGCACTCAGCGGCAAGGACCTTGTCGTTCGACGCAGCTGCAACGAGGGTGATACCCTTCTCGTCATCGATTACCTGGGCATAGATCTGCTTGTTGCTTCTGAAGACAACCAGTCTTGGCCTTTCAGCAGTTCCATTGACATGCTTGCGGATGCGGTAATGGATCCTTCTTCTTCTTTCAATTTTGTTCAATGCCATATCTGTGTCCTCCTAATTATTTAGCCGCAGCAGTCTTGCCGGCCTTGCGACGAAGCTGTTCGCCGGCGAACTTGATACCCTTGCCCTTGTAAGGTTCAGGCTTGCGGAGTGAACGTACCTTAGCAGCGACCTGACCGAGGAGCTGCTTGTCGATGCTCCTGAGGATCAGTACAGGGTTCTCACCCTTCTTGACATCCGGAGTCTCGGCCTTGATCTCAGGGGAGAGCAACAGCTGGATGTCGTGGGAGTAACCAAGGGACATAGTCACGAGCTGGCCCTGTGCGGAGACCCTGTAACCTACACCGACGAATTCCTGCTTGGTCTCGAAACCCTTGGAAACACCTTCAACCATGTTGTTGACAAGTGCGCGGTAGAGACCGTGCATCGAACGGTGCCTCGGCTGGTCGGTAGGACGCTCGAACTTGATTTCATTATCCTCGATGGTGACCTTGATGTCCGGATCAACTTTCTGGCTCAACTCACCAAGAGGTCCTTTAACCTTCAAAACGTTGCCAGGGAGAACTTCAACGCTCACCTTGTCCGGAAGGCTTACAGGCAATTTACCGATTCTTGACATTATAGTTTCCTTTTAATCGTTAATAAACATAGCAAATAACTTCACCGCCAACGTTCATGTTCTTGGCTTCCTTGTCGGTGACGATGCCCTTGGAAGTAGACAGGATGGCGATGCCCAGTCCGTTGAGGACCCTTGGCATGTTCTCCACGTCCGCATATACCCGCAGACCCGGAGTGGAAACGCGCTGGATCTTCTTGATGGCGGCCATCTTGGTCTGAGGATGATACTTCAAAGCGATCTTGATGGTGTTGTACGGGGTACCCTCGACTACCTTGTAGCTGAGGATGTAACCCTTCTCGCACAGGATCTCGGTAATGGCAACCTTCATCTTGGAGGATGGGATCTCTACGACCTTCTTCCCTGCCAGATAAGCGTTGCGGATCCTGGTAAGATAATCTGCAATTGGATCAGTCATTTTGTTTTTTGTTTTTAGATCGACGCCCTGAGGACGCCCGATATCCGATTGTTAATAAATAATATGTTACCAGCTAGCTTTCTTCACGCCTGGGATCAGACCATTGCTGGCCATCTCACGGAACTGGATCCTGCTCAGACCGAACGCCCTCATGTAACCCTTCGGACGACCGGTAAGGGAGCAACGGTTGTGCAGACGGCAAGGAGAAGAGTTCTTAGGGAGCTTGTCGAGAGCTGCCCAATCACCTGCTTCCTTGAGGGCCTGCCTCTTGGCTGCATACTTGGCCACCAGTTTCGCGCGCTTTACTTCGCGAGCTTTCATTGATTCTTTTGCCATATTCCTTAATTATTATGTTTCTTGAACGGAAGTCCGAACGCAGCGAGGAGAGCGTGAGCCTCTTCGTCGGTCTTGGCTGTGGTAACGAAAGTGATCTCCATACCGTGGATCCTAGGGTTCTTGTCGATATCGACCTCAGGGAAGATAAGCTGCTCCTTGAGACCGAGGGTGTAGTTGCCCTTGCCGTCCATGTTCTCCGCGATACCGTTGAAGTCCCTGATTCGAGGGAGGGAAACGCGGACGAGCCTCTCGAGGAACTCGTACATCTTGACGTCACGGAGAGTGACCTTGACGCCGATAGGCATTCCCTTACGGAGACGGAAGTTGGAAACGTCTTTCCTTGAATATGTGAGGACAGCCTTCTGTCCTACGATCTTAGCGAGTTCCTCAGCTGCTTCCTCGACAAGCTTCTTGTCCTGGGTAGCATCGCCGATACCTTCGTTGATGGTGATCTTGACGAGTTTCGGAACCTGCATTACGGTTGTATAGGAGAACTGCTTCATGAGCTTGTCAACGATCTCCTCCTTATAAGCCTTCTTGAGAGAAGGTACATATTCCTTAGGAAGTGCCTGCACTTCTGCCGGTTTTGCTGCTTTCTTTGCCATAATTACTTGATCTCCTCTCCTGATTTCTTAGCATAGCGGATCTTCTTGCCGTCCACGAACTTGCGGCCGATCCTCGTCGGCTTCTGGCTGGCCGGATCGATGAGCTGGAGGTTGGAAACGTGGATTCCGGCTTCCCTCTTGATGATTCCGCCCTGCGGCTGGTTTGCGTTAGGCTTGGTGTGCTTGCTGACCATATTGATGCCCTCGACGATAGCGCGATCCTTGTCAGGAATCACAGAGAGGACCTTGCCGGTCTTGCCCTTATCATTTCCGGCATTGACATACACGGTGTCACCCTTCTTGATGTGTAACTTTTTCATGATGCAAAAATGATTAAAGGACCTCCGGTGCCAGTGAAACAATCTTCATGTAGTTTTCGCGCAACTCCCTGGCAACAGGGCCGAAGATACGGGTTCCGCGAAGTTCGCCTGCATTGTTCAGGAGAACGCATGCATTGTCGTCGAAACGGATGTAGGATCCGTCCGTCCTGCGGATTTCCTTCTTGGTGCGGACGACGACAGCCTTCGAAATAGTACCCTTCTTGGCGTCACCGCTTGGAAGGGCGCTCTTGATAGCGACTACGATCTGGTCGCCTACAGTCGCATACCTGTGATGGGTACCGCCAAGCACGCGGATGCAAAGGACTTCCTTGGCACCGCTGTTGTCAGCAACCTGTAAACGTGTTTCCTGCTGTATCATAATTACTTAACTTTTTCTACGATTTCAACTAATCTCCACCTCTTGGTCTTGCTGAGAGGGCGGGTTTCCATAATGCGCACGGTATCTCCCTCGCTGCACTCGTTCTTATCATCCTGAGCGACGAACTTGGTCGTCTGATTGATGAACTTTCCGTAGAGAGGATGCTTCTTTCTGGTCTGCACCGATACAACGATGGTCTTGTCCATCTTGTTGCTGACCACTACGCCGATTCTTTCCTTACGAAGATTTCTTTCCATAAGACTGATGATTATTTCTGTTCATTTTCCTTTTCAGCGAGGATAGTGATCATGCGAGCGATATCCTTTCTGACTTTATTGAATTCCGATGTGTTCTCCAATGGAGAGATGGCGTGGTTGAGCTTCATCGTATCAAGCCTGTTCTTTTCAACCTGGATGCGGTCCTGCAGATCTGCAACGGACATTTCGCGTACTTCAGATGTCTTCATTTCTTCTTCTCCATTAAATTATTCTACATAATCCCTGCGGACGACGAACTTGGTAGCGACAGGGAGCTTGTGCGCTGCAAGGCGCATAGCCTCCTTTGCGACTGCGAGCGATACGCCGTCAGCCTCGAACAGGATACGTCCAGGGGTAACAGGAGCAACGAATCCCTGAGGATCACCCTTACCCTTACCCATACGGGTATCGAGAGGCTTCTTGGTGAAAGGCTTGACCGGGAATATCCTGATCCAGATCTGTCCTTCACGGTTCATACGGCGTGAAATAGCCTGACGGGCAGACTCAATCTGCTGCGCTGTGATCCAGCAGTTCTCGAGGGTCTTGAGACCGAAGGAACCGAACGCGAGCTGATTGCCCCTCTGGGCCATTCCCTTCATCACGTTCTTCTGTTCTCTTCTGAACTTAGTTTTCTTTGGTTGTAACATTGCTGTATTACTTTAATAAAATATCCAAACTATTCCAATTCATTGAGTATCAGCACTTTATGCTAGTACCCCCTGGAATTTGGGACTGCAAATTTAGCAAAAAAATGTGGATTTCAAACATTATTTGAAAAATATTTCAACATTTTCGACCACGGAATTATCAAATGATTTTTTTCATTTTCAGCCATTTACGTCACAACATGAAATATTTTTCGTCCCCGTTTCGACATTCGGGAGAAAGGTCTTTGTGTCTGGCACGTTTTTTTCGGGAGAAAACGTACCTTTGCAGTCCGAAAGACAACGGATGAAACTGAAGAACGCATACACTTTCGCCCTCTGCCTCCTGCTGGGGGTCCTGGCAGCGAGCCCACTCGCCGCCCAGAACGACGATGACGAATGGATGCCACAGGTCATCCGGAACCCGAAGTCTGCCTACATGGGCTACCGGGTGGAGCAAGGGGACACCGTTTATTACGACAGCATCGATCCTTGCTGGATATTCCCGCGCGGTTACAAGGCCAAGAAAGGCGACCTCAAGAAGTATTACCGCCTGGTCTACAATTTCAACAAGGTATATCCCTACGCCCTGCTGGCCAAGGACATGACAAAGCAGGTGGACGACCACATCGCCCAGAACGAACTGCGGAGGATGAAGAAGGAAGCCTACATCACCCAGATGCAGAAAGCTTTGTTCAACGCCTACGAAAAACCTCTCAAGAACATGAGCATCTCCCAGGGAAGGCTCCTCATCAAGTTGATAGACAGGGAGATCGGAAGGTCCTCATATAGAATAATAAAGGATTACAAGAGCGGCATCACAGCTGGTTTCTGGCAAGGCATAGCGAAGCTATTCGGAAACGACCTGAAGAGCCGTTACGACCCGGACGGTGAGGACAAGGTCACTGAATACCTCGTCGAGAAATGGCAGCGCGGCGAATTCGACACGCTCTATTATTCGATATTCTGGGAGATGCCCAAGCACCCGGACATCAAGTCGAACAAGATCCAGTTCGAAGACTGAGGCTGCATCCAGTCCTTCAGTATCAGCAGCCTGGAACCACCAGGGATGGTCAGGTCCACCCCAACATGGAAATGCCCGAATATGAAGTAGTCCACCTTTTCGCGGCCGGAATATTCAACAGCCCATTTATATAAAGGTTCTTCTTCCCCTCGGAAGACATATTCCTCGCTCCTTGCGACCCGGCTCCTCCTGGACCAGCCTTTCCCTATCGCGAACGCCAGCCTCACCGGCACCAGCGAACTGAACATCCATTGCAGGACCTTGCTGCGGAATCCCTTCCGCATCACCTTGTACCAGAAATGCCCCGGGCCGAGACCGTCGCCATGTCCGAGGCAGAAAGACTTGCCCCCGATCTCCACGAGATACGGCTGCTCGAGGATCTCCATCCCCAACTCCTCGAAATAGCGGAAGCACCACATGTCGTGGTTGCCCTTGAAGAAATACACCTTCACCCCTTCCCGGATCAGTCCGGAGAGGCTGGCGAAGACCCTTGAATATCCTTTCGGCACCACGTCGCGGTACTCGTACCAGAAATCCCAGATGTCGCCAAGCAAGTATAAGGCGAGGGTCCTGTCCCGCGGGATTCCGTCCAGGAAACGCACGAAGCGGTCCTCCCTGCCGGCAGGATCGTTCACATCCAGGCCGAGGTGGACATCCGAGACGAAATAGACGAGGGTTCTTCCATCCATCTGGAGAAGGATTTAAGCGAATATGAATATCAATACCGCCACTATGAGGCAGTAGAGTGCGAACCATGAGAGTTTCGCCTTCCTGACCAAGGCGATCATCACCTTGCAGGCAAGCAGTCCGGAGACAAACGCAGCCAGGAATCCTGCTGCAAGGCAAACAGGACTCACTCCACCTCCGAGGACAGCCTCACCCGAAGCGGTTTTCACGAGATCCAGGAACTGTTCGCCGAGTATCGGGACAAGGACCATGAGGAAGGAGAACTGAGCCATGACTTCCCTCTTGACTCCGCAGATGAGACCGGTCGCGATGGTGGTTCCGGAGCGTGAAAGTCCCGGAGCGACTGCCAGGGCCTGGCCTATGCCGACCACGAAGGCCTGCCAGTAGCTGATACCGTTCCTGGCATCAGACGCACACCCGGCTTCGGTGCCCTGCCCGGCAGATGCCGCATCAGGAGTATCTCCCGATGCTCCCTGCGCTTCGCGCCCTGTACGGATAAATGGTCGCACCGGGAGATCACCTGATGCTCCATGAATGCGAGCCGAGAAAAGCCTTGGCAGGAAATCGGAGAGGACGAGGAGGACGGCGGTCACGGTCAGGCATATTCCTACAGTAGTGAGAGTATCGCCGAAAAGAGCCTCGACCTTGTCCTTGAAGAGCAAACCCACAAGGGCGACAGGAACCATCGAAACGATGATCTTGAACACATAATCCGTCTCGTCGTTGTACTTGAACTTGAACAAGCCGGCGACCAGCCTGCAGATCGGCTTCCAGAATACGACCAGGGTGCTGAGCACGGTTGCCAGATGGACGGTCACCGTGAAATCCAGGAACCCTTCACCATCTACACCCAATAGCTCCCTGACTATCATCAGATGTCCGCTCGAGCTTACCGGCAGGAACTCGGTCAGTCCCTGGACAAGACCGAGCAACAAGGCTTGCAGCCAGCTCATTTGGTATCACGTTTCATTATACCGGCTATCACTATGATAACCCCGCAGGCTATGACGACCGGAGCAGCGACCAGGCGCCTGAAATCGAACATCGCCCAGTTGAAGGCTTCGTTGAGCTTGGTACCGCCACCCATCATGAGGATGAAGCCGGAAATCATGACCACCAGGCCCAGGAGGATTATCCTCAGGCCCTTGCGGGTAACTGCCATATTTGTATTCTCAGACATATATAACTGATTTTCAATCAATAGTAAAGTTCATCCTTGGACAGTCTCACCAACTTGCCGACCACGAAATAGGTGCTGACAAGGCAGATGAGGATTCCGGAGACGACCACGATCCCCATCACCACCAGCAGGAGGTCAAGGCTGAACACCTCGAAGAGCTGCGAGAACTCCCTCCTGACAAAGAACAATATTCCCAGGAGCATCAGGATCGCCAGCAGGGCAGCGAAAAGCCCCTGGAACACCGACTGGCCGAGGAACGGCCCGCGGATGAACGACTTCGTGGCCCCGACGAGCTTCATCGTGTGGATGGTGAACCTCTTCGAAAATACGTTCAGGCGTACGGTGTTGTTGATCAGCACGAAGGAGATGAAAAGCAGGAGTACGATGAATACTCCGAGCACCAGCGAAATCTTTTTCAGGTTCGTATTGAGCTTGTCCACGAGGGACTGCTGGTACACGACTTCCTCCACGAGAGGAGACTTGGATATGTCAGCGTTCACGACTGCGAGGCTGTCGCCGCTGACATAGTCCGCCATGAGCGTGACTTCGACTGAAACCGGAATCGGAGCTGTCTCGAAGACGCTCAGGAAATCATCACCGAGGAGTTCCTTCATGTCCCTGGTTCCCTCCTCCTTGGAGATGAACCGGGTGCTTTTGATGTACGGTTTAGCATCCAGGACGGTGGTGAAATCCATCGCTTCGTTCTCGGTCACCTCCTGCTTCATCAGCACCGAAACCTGCATGTTCTCCTTGAAGTAGTCGGAGACACTCTTGGCGTTGACCAGCAAAAGGCTGGCTACACCTACCAGGAGCAATACCAGCGAGATGCTAATCACACTGGAAAGCCAGGCTCCCGCAAGCCTTCTCCGAATCAATCTGTTTTCACCCGCAGACATAGTCGCACAATACTCCGATTTGGTTTCAAATATAGTGACTTTATCAGAAAAAACCGCCATGCTGGAAGAAAAGCACTTCCTCCGAAGGAACGGAGCAATAATTAAAAAATTATTATTATCTTTGTATTCCAAATAGTTAATATGGGAAATTCTGTCCAAAGAGTACTGTTCGTCAATTCGGAGATCATGCCGTTCCTTCCGGAAACCCCTGTTTCACGGATCGGACGATACCTGCCTCAGGGTATCCAGGAGCGCAAGAAGGAAATCCGTGCCTTCATGCCTCGTTACGGCTGCATCAACGAAAGGAAGAACCAGCTCCATGAAGTCATCCGCCTGTCCGGGATGAACATCATCATCGGCGAGGTCGACCGTCCGCTCGTGATCAAGGTCGCCTCCATCACCTCGGCCAGGATCCAGGTGTACTTCATCGACAACGATGATTATTTCCGCCGCAAGCAGCTGACCTACGACACCAACGGAACATTCTTCGAGGACAACGGACAGAGAGCCATATTCTTCGCCAGGGGCGTGTTGGAAACGGTGAAGAAACTCCGCTGGGCTCCGGACATCATCCACTGCCAAGGCTGGATTTCCCATCTGGTACCGCTCTATCTCAAGAAAGTCTACAACGGAGATCCGATATTCAGCAACAGCAAAGTCGTGACGTCACTGTACGGAGACATCACCGGCGAAAGGTTCGCTCCGAGCTTCAAGGACACCGTCCGGTTCGGCAGCATCAACCCCGAGGATGTACCGCTTCTGGACGACCCTACTGGCATAAATCTTGCGGAAACGGCCGCAATGTATTCTGACGGCATCATATTCGGTGCTGGCGATGTGGACAAGGAGCTTGTCAAGTATTGCAAGGGTCTTGGCGTCCCGACTCTCCCATTCGATGAAGAATCGGTCAGCAGCGGGCGCTACATCGAGGAATACGACGGATTTTATCAACAGTTGCAGTAAATGAGAAAACTTCTTGCAGCTCTGTGCCTGACAGTGGGACTGGCTTCCTGTGTCAACGTCAATGAGAATCTCGGTGGATCGTTCATCGCCACCAACCAGAAATATGACTTTTTCACCGCCGAATTCGATCTGGACGAGATCCAGATGAAACCGGTGGACAGTTTGAGTGCATATTCTTCCAGGAGGATCACCATAGGTTCCATCAGGGACGAAACGTTCGGGCTTACCCGCAGGGGATGCGCCGTCACCCTGGTGCCGGTGCTTGACACCGTCGACTACGGAACCAGCCCTGTATTCAAGAAAATGGTATTCAGGGCCGCGGTGGATTCCATCTCCGTACCTGACGACAGCCAGAAGAACATCCTCCAGAACATCAACGTATATGCCCTCAACAAGCCGGTCGATTCGAAGGAGTATTATTCCAGGACCAAATTGGACTATGGCTCGCAGAGGGTGACGAAGGGTGTCCCTGTCGCCAACGGAACAGATTCCCTGGCATTCGAGTTCACCACCGAATTCGGAGAAAGGTACCTCGGAATAACCCAGGAGGACCTCGAGGATTTCGACCTGTACTGCAGCAAGTTCCCGGGAATATACATCACTACGGAGGATCCGGTCGGCAACGGAGGCCGTTTCGACATGTACCGGATGGATATCCTCGAGAAAAAGCAAGGCAACCTCATCAGGACCAACAATTACGCAATCCTTTACTACAGCGGTATTTACGACGGAGAGAGAAAGGATTCCACACTGATGTTCTATTTCAGTCCAAGGGAATTCCAGGACCTCGACTCTCTGTATTCCGCCGGCAGCATTCCGGATCAGTACGTCTTCAACGTGGATTACCACGAATCTGACGGCATGGCGGGCACAGCCTCCGACAAGATTTACATCGAGGGCGGCAGCGGACTCAAGCCGGTAATACCTGCCAAGGAGCTTTGGAGACTCGCCAACGGAGAGATTGCCCGGAAGGGAGGAAACGGCAAGACAGCCCTCATCTCGAAGGCCACCATTGAGCTGCCGTTCGATATGCCGGAAGACTACGGTTCCATGCATCTGTATCCTCTGATGCTCAGCCCTACCGTCTGCATCAAGACCGACACTACAGTTTCGTTTGCCGGACTTACCGACGCAAGTGCCACGGACGAGAACCAGGGAGACATCAACCGGTCCCTGTTCAACTACGCCCCTGACATCACCCACCACGTCCAGCAGATCATCCGAAAGGATGCAGACGAAGACTTGTCCAATTACGATATCTGGATGCTGATAATGGGTAAAGTGACGACCACAACCACGAATTCCAGCGCAAGCCAGATGGCAGATTACTACCAGCAGCTCGCCTACTATTCCTACTACAACCAGCTCTACGGCGGCGGAGGTTATTACGGCGGCGGTTACTACGGTGGAGGATATTACGGCAACTCCTACAGCAACTACTACAACTTTATGCTCATGGCCCAGTACGCCGGAGCGAACGCTTCATCCACGACCACAAGCTGGGAGCTGGACAAGGACTGCTATTACAACTGCTACCTGCACGGTCCGGCATCAGCTGACAGGAAGCCGAAACTCAAGATTACTTTCGCACTACCTAAAGAATAAAGATAAAGAATAATAGCTTAATGAAAAGGAAAAGCCTCGGGCCATATGGTCCGAGGCTGAATCTTTCAATATCAAGGGATTAAGCTTCCTCCTTGCCGGCGAGTTTCTCCATCACCTTGTCGATTGCATCCTTTACGGTTGCGATGGTGCTGGTCTCCTCATCAGGAATCTTGATTCCGAACACCCTCTCGAACTCCATGAGAAGCTCGACGGTGTCAAGAGAGTCTGCTCCGAGATCATTTGTGAAGTTGGCGGTCTCAGTCACTTCGGACTCTTCTACGCCAAGCTTGTCAACGATAATCGCTTTGACTTGTTTTACGATTTCTTCTTCAGTCATAATAAAGTAAATTTAATGTTGTGTCCAATTTTGAGTACTCGTGGCACGACCTTGCACATTCCATACCACAAATAACTCGGCAAAGTAAATAAAAAAACATCAATTTTCCAAATTGGAACTCCGGCTCAGATTCAACCATATCCTGAGGCCGTTAAGGGAGTTCAGCAAGTAGAAGATGTATTTTACCAGCATCACTGCGGCATTTCCGGAACCGGTACCGGAAGACAGGGCGACAGCCCAGAGGGAGATCGATGATATGTTGACGAGTATCCAGATATACCACTGTTCCATGAAAGCGAAGCTCATGAGCACCTGGCCTGCGATGTTGAGCGTCATTACCGTGGCATCCAGGAGGATCTTCGGCTTGTTGATTCCTGCTATCCTCCCGGCGGAGAGCTGGGCCTTGTCCACGAAATAGAGGATGAAGAACAAAGCGGTGATTCCGACAGCTATCCCGGCTATCAGCAAAGTCCAATGCCTGGACGTGAGCCGGCGCGGCCTGACCCTGGAGGCACCCTCTCCGTCAGATCCAATGGTAGCCCCTCTCTTCCGCCACTGCCAGAAACCGATGAACTGCATCGGCAGGAAATAGAACGCATGCAGGGCGAAGTTTCCCATGATTCCGTTTTCGTAGCAGACCACGGTCGCGACCACCACGTCGATGAAGCCGAACACGAAGGTCAGGATGTGGCCGTTCGCCGAAAGCACGGTGTTGACAATCCCCATCATCGCCCCGAAGGCGGCAAGCAGCAGCATGAAAGGCCTGGCGCCCGGTTGCTGCAGCTTGAACACCGTGGTCAGCGAAAGAGCGACAAGCATTCCCAGGAGCAGGAATATGTTGAACGCAAGGTTGAATCTCCTTTCTCTGTCGTTTGTACTAATCATTGATGATGAATGGATGTCTGGTCATTAGTCAATAGTAGCAGATGCAAATATAGCAAATCATCCATTTTTTATATATTTGTTAAGATTAATAAGTACCCATGAGGAAAGCCATTTTCATACTGGTCCTGGCCTTGCTGCTCCCGGTATGCCCGGTCCTTCGGGCGGCCGGTCCCCTCAAGCTGAAAGGCAAGGTGCTGGACGCGAAGAGCGGAGAACCGGTCGTGGGAGCCGTCGTGAAGCTCGATGACAACTACCTTTGGGCCGTCACGGACCTGGACGGACACTTCAGCCTGGAAGGAATACAAACCGGAAAGTATCCCCTCAATGTCTCTTGCCTCGGCTACGTCGACGATAACCGGACACTCACCCTCTCCAAGGATATCCTGGACCTCGAAATCAAGCTGAGCGTCAGTTCGCTGGCACTCGACGAGGTTGTGGTGACCGCCGAAAAGTCCAAGGACAACATCAATACGACCCAGAAGATAGGACGCAATGCGCTGGACCACCTGCAGATGTCCAGCATGACCAACATCACCGCCCTGCTCCCGGGCGGAAAGACGATCAACCCGGACCTTACTACCGAGAGCACCCTGTCGCTCCGCTCGGGCGGATCCACTGCCGGAAACGCAGCCTTCGGCACCGCTGTCGAAATCGACGGAGTCCGCATGGGTGACAACGCCAACCTTTCCGGAATGACCGGCACCGGCACCAGGGGCGTTTCCGTGGACAACATCGAATCAATCGAGGTGATCACCGGCGTCCCGTCTGCCGAATACGGCGACCTCAACAGCGGAATGGTGCGAGTAATCACCAAGAAGGGCCGCTCCCCGCTCAGCGTCACTTTCTCGGTCAATCCACGTACCTACGAGGCTTCTGCGGCGAAGGGAATAGACCTCGGAGGCAGCAGGGGGGTCCTGAACATCAGTGGGGAATATGCCAACGCGACCCGCAAGCTCACCTCCCCTTACACCTCATACACCCGCAGGGGATTCACATTCGACTACAGCAACACCTTCCGCAAGATACTCAGGCTCGAAGCCGGCATCTCCGGAAACATCGGAGGGATGAACAGCGAGAACGACCCGGACATGTTCTCCAACGAGTTCACGAAGGAAAGGGACAACATCCTCACCCCTCATTTCAAGCTTACCTGGCTGCTTAACAAAGGCTGGATCACCAACATCAGGCTCGAGGGTTCCGTATATTACCACGACCAGAGGCAGCATGTCCACGCCTACAATTCCTACGCATCGTCCCAGCCGGCCGTCCACTTCGAAGAAAACGGCTACAGCATAGCCGACGCCCTTCCGCTCACCTTCTATTCAGACCAGGTCACCGACTCCAGGGAGCTGGACTACTCCGCCGGACTCCACTACAACTGGCTGAAGCATTTCGGCAAGGCCAAGAGCGTACTGAAGGCCGGAGTCACCTGGAAAGCCGACGGCAATGTCGGAGACGGCGAATACTACATCGACCCTTCCCTCGCGGCCCACGGCTACCGTCCGAGGCCGTATTCGGAATACCCTTACATGCACAACCTGGCTGCATACGCCGAAGACAACCTGACCTTCCCGCTTGGCAGGACCTCGCTGAACCTCAGCGCCGGCCTCCGCTTCGAGAACGTATTCATCAATGGCTCCGAATATGACAAGCTACACACCCTGTCTCCGCGCCTGAACGCAAAATGGAGCCTAACCGATTTCCTGTCGGTGAGGGGAGGATGGGGAATCACCCAGAAGCTTCCTTCGTTCTACATCCTTTTCCCGAGGCAGGAATATAGGGACATCCAGACATTCGGATATTCCTACGGAAACACCGGTGACGCGACTTACATCTATTACACGCAGCCGTTCAGGATGACCTTCAACCCGGAACTGGAATGGCAGCGCAACACCAATTCTGAAATAGGCATCGACCTTGATCTCAAGGGCTTCAAGGTCAGTATCGTAGGCTACCGGAACATTACCCGGAACCCTTACGAGTTCACCAATATCTACAGTCCTTTCCAGTACAGCCTGATGCAGTTGCCGGCAGGATTCAACCTGGCCTCCAATCCTTACATCACCCTGGATTCCCAGACCGGCCAGGTGTGGCTCAGGAATTCCGGCGAAGAATACTGGACCCCTGCAGCCATCAAGGCGGTGGACCGCTCGTTCGCGGCCTCACGCAAGCAGAGCAACGGCGGTGATGTCAAGCGCTATGGCTTCGAAGTGACCGCGGATTTCCCTGAAATCAAGGCTATACGCACCAGGATGCGCCTGGATGCCTCCTACGGCAGCACCGAATATGTCGATGACACTCCGAACGCCTATTACAACTCCGGCTGGTCGCATACTTCCCTTCCGAACAGGTCCTACCAGTACGTCGGAATTTACGCCGGAGGCAATTCGGTCATCAACGGCAGGAAGAACAGATCCGTGGACGCAAACCTGACCTCCATCACCCATATCCCTCAGGCCAGGCTGGTCGTCACCTGCAGGCTCGAAGCCGCCCTACTGAGGAGGATGCAGAACCTTTCGGAATACAACGGACAGGCCTACGCTTTTACCGTCAGCGAGTCCTCCCTCGCTCCGACGGGAGGCGACATCTACGACGGGAACTCCTACACGGCGATAATGCCGATCGCATACATGGACCTCGACGGCAACGTACACGACTTCACGAAGGAAGACCTCGGCAACCCTGAGCTCTCCCGCCTGGTCATCCGTTCCGGCAACATGTATGTCTTCGCCAAGGACGGCTACGACCCGTATTTCTCGGCCAACCTCAGCATCACGAAAGAGATCGGGGACCATGTCTCCCTCTCCTTCTTCGCCAACAACTTCACCAACTCAAGACGATTCGTCAAGAGTTACGCCACCGGCGTGGGAGCTATCTTCACCCCGGCGTTCTACTACGGACTGACTTGCAGGATCAAATTGTAGGAAAAGATGAGAAAAACAATATGCATATTCCTCACGGCACTCCTTGCGGCAGGATGCATGAACCTTTCCGAGCAGTACAAGGATAACCTCAACACATTGAAGGTCACCGCTTCGTACCCGGAAGGATATTCATCATTCGTCAGGGCGGGAGTCAAGGTCACCGCTGAAGACATCGGCAACGGTTATATCCGCTGGGCTGAAACCGACGGGCAGGGTGTCGCGACCCTGACCCTTCCGAACGGAATCTACCGGATCTCGCTCAGCGACCGCAACGGCACATCGGTCTTCAACGGAGCATCCGACAAAGTCCTGGTCTCCGGACAGGACGTGAGCCTGATCCTTCCGCTTATATATTCAAAGGCAGGAACGATGGTCATCAAGGAGGTATATTCCAGCGGCTGCAGCAAGTATCCGCAGGAAGGCACCTACCAGTCCGACAAATACTTCATAATCCATAACAACGACTCCGAGACAGCCTGGCTGGACAGCCTCTGCTTCGGCATCCTGTTCCCTTGGAACTCAACGTCCAGCAATCCTTGGAGCGACGATCCTGAGTTCCTTCAGGAAACCATCCCGCTCGGACAGGCGATCTGGCAGTTCGGAGGCACCGGGAAGACCTTCCCGCTCGCTCCGGGAGCAGACGCGGTCGTGGCGATAAACGGCGCAATAGACCACACCCTGCAGTACCCTCTGTCGGTCAACCTCAATTTCCCGGAGTGCTTCGTCTGCTACAGTCCGTTGTTCCCGAACCCGATCTATCACCCGGCTCCGGGAGACCGGATCCAGGCTGACCATATCCTGACCCTCGTGGACAAGGAAGGACAGGCCAACGCCAACCTGATGTCCATCAATTCCCCGACCCTGGTGCTCTTCAAGGCACAGGGCAAGACTATCCAGGAATGGGTCGCAACTGATGGGTTCATCAGACAGGCGCCGGGAAGCACCGAAAGGGTATTCCTGGTACCTGTGGACTGGGTCATCGACGGGATGGAGGCCTTCGACGGAGGCTCCACCTCGAACAACAAGAGGCTTTCCGCAAAGGTCGATGCCGGTTACGTCTCCCTCTCGGAAACCTTCAAGGGACATTCCCTGCACCGCAACATAGACACCGAAGCCACAGCGGAAAAGGGCTTCGAGGTCCTGATGGATACAAACAACTCAACAAACGATTTCCATGAACGCGAAACTCAGTCATTGCATAAGTAGGACACTGTTCCTGCTTCCGGTCCTGATGCTCGCATTCCATCAGGAAACCGCAGCCCAGGAGAAATACGAGAAGACACTAGGGGTCAACCTATGGAACTACGGCCGCAATGCAAACGGCCTGCGCCTGGATGAATACCATGACAACGCCTCTTTCGCCCAGATCCAGGCGGGGATCGAGAATGGAGGTTTCCACGCCTCCAACCAAGCCGACGAATCCTTGCAGGCAGGAGCAAAGGCCCTGACCGTCACATGGTCGCCGAGAATCTCGATGATCGGATCGTTCTCGTTCGACCAGATAAGGGGCAAGGATATGTGCGGATCCATGTTCATCCGTCCGGGGCAGTACCCGTTCGACGTCCTGGAGTTTACTCCGGGCATCAAGATACTCCAGGAGTATTCATTCGAGGGAGGTATAGCAGCCGACATGGGCGAACATTGGAAAATCGGCGGAAGGATGGATTTCGAATCCGACAACTACGCCAAGAGGAAGGACCTCCGCCACACCAACTATGCTCTTGACCTTGAATTGGTTCCGAGTATAATGTACACTTACGGGAGCTTCTCCGCGGGTCTGTCCTACATATTCAGGAAGACTTCCGAATCCATCCAGGCTGAGGAGATCGGGACCTCTGCCGAGACGTACGACGCCTTCCTCGACAAAGGCCTGATGTACGGAGCTTACCAGGCTTGGGACGGAAGCGGAATCCACCTTGCCGAAGCCGGAGTGGACCGGTTTCCTGTGCACGAATATACCAACGGCGTAGCAGCCCAGGTCCAGTTAGGAGAGTTTTACGGCGAAGCCGAGTTCGACATCACTTCCGGCACCGTCGGGGAGAAAGACTATACCTGGTTCACCTTCCCCGGCAGGAAGTTTTCCGCCACCGCCGGCTACCGTATCAAGGGAGAAAACGCTTTGCACGTAATCCGCTTTCTCTACGGATGGAGTCTCCAGCAGAACGACGAATACGTGATCGACAAGACCACGACCGGCGGTGTCACCACACCTCAGACCTACGGCTGCAACCGGATATTCGAACGCCGCAGCCTGAGCGTCGGACCAAGGTACAAGCTGTTCTCCGACAAGCTCTACATGGACGCCGGACTGGGCATCACCTCGAACAAGAGACAGTCCACCCTGTGCTTCCCATATTCCCACGACGAGTCTTTCACCATGCTCGATGCGGACATTTCCGCTTCCCTGACTGCCGGGAAATGGATCCTCGGGATGGAACTGAGCTATGCCGATGAAATCATCGGACAGGGGCCTGTAATCGTCGATCCGGTTCTTGACCCGGACAACGGATGGTCCAGGCCATACCGTCTCTCCGATTGGTACAGACTCAACCATGAGTGGGAGACCTGCGGAAAGATCGGAGCAGGAGCTTTCGTGAAGAGATATTTCCGGATCGGAAAGGCAGACAACCTTTTCATCCGCGCCGACATTTCCCTGTTGAAGGGTATGGATCTACAGTATATCAACGGTTCCACACGCACAGGGACCTTCTTGAAGATAGGTTACGATTTCTGATAATTCCAAATGACAATGAATATGAAAAGATCTTTTGCAATCCTGCTCGCTGCCCTTGCTCTGGCAGCCTGCAATGAAAAGCCGGAAGAGCCGGCAGTCCCACAGCAGGTCCGGATCACTCCGGTGATCACCCGTGCCACGGATGTCAATTTCGAAGACGGTGATGCCATCGGCCTCACCATCACGCGCGCTGCCGGTGCCTATGCCACCAATGAGAAGCTCACCTATTCCGGAACAAGTTTCTCCGGTTCCCTGAACTGGTACAGCGAGGGTAACGAGACCTCTTCCCTCAAGGCTTACTATCCATATTCCGCCACGGTTCCTGCGACCTTCACCGTCCAGACCGACCAGAGCCAGGGCATCACCTCCTCCGACTTCATGTCCGCGACCAAGAGTGATGTCTATCCTACCGCCAACGATGTGGCCATGGTGTTCACCCACAAGCTCACCAAGATCCTGGTCAAGATCACCAACGAGTCCGGCGGTACGATAGAAGGAGTCAAGATGGGCGGTGTCATCCCGACAGCCGTCATAGATCCAGACACATACGGTGCGACTGTAAGCACCTCTGCCGAGGCAACCACGATCAAAGCATACAAGGTCGACCAGAACACCTATGCACTTATCGTTCCTGCCCAGACCGCAACGATGACGGTGACCGTGACCGCCAGCGGCAAGGAGCTTTCCCAGAAGCTGACAGCTACCGAAATGGGCAGCGGATTCCAGTACACGACCGAAGTCAGGGTCCTTCCTCAGAGCCTGCAGGTCAAGATTTCCGGTGACATCACGAACTGGAACGACGGTGGTTCGATCGGAGCAGACGGCAACGTGTCCTTCGAGGAATTCGAAAACAACTTCGTCTATGACGGCGTCAGCTACAACATCAAGAC
>ONPI01000156.1 GCA_900319685.1 uncultured Bacteroidales bacterium | reverse complement strand
GGAAAAGCTCCAGGTCAATGCCAAACTGCTGGACAGGCACCTGGACCGTGACCGCTACCCGCGGATGTACTGCGATTACTTCTGGGGTGCCACCTTCACCGACGGCACCCCCTCCATGGGAGCCCAAACCTCCGGCGCCTCCCTCCTGGAAGGGTTGGCAAGGTTGGAGAAAGCGGAATAATCATAAAAAAGGAGGAGCTCAATCGAGCTTCTCCTTTTTTTCGTTAAACAATTCGTGTTGCAGGACCGAGAAGTCGGTGACTTCCTCGAGGTCCAACTTGACCTTGTAGTGTTTCTTCCACTTGTTCAGGAAGGAATTGAACAATCCCCGCTTGAGGTAGGCGCCCAGGATCGGACTGGTCTTGAGGGTCAGGGTCTTGTAGCCTTTCTCGATGACGTAGTAGGCGATCTTCCTTTCGATCTCTTCGTCAATCACGACGGAGGAGTGGATCTTCCCGGTACCGTGGCACACGGGGCACTGTTCCATCGTATTGATCTCCGTCACCGGGCGGATCCGCTGCCGGGTGATCTGCATCAGCCCGAACTTCGTGAGCGGCAGCACGTTGTGCTTGGCCCTGTCATCTTCCATCAGCTCCTGCATGTATTTGAAGAGGGCGTTCTTGTGGTCATTGGATTCCATGTCGATGAAATCCACGATGACGATCCCTCCCATGTCCCGGAGCCGGAGTTGTCGTGCGATCTCTTCTGCGGCGATCTTGTTGACCTCGAAGGAGTTCTCTTCCTGGTCGGAGGTCTTGGTGCGGATGCCGCTGTTCACGTCGATCACGTTCAGCGCTTCAGTCGTCTCGATCACAAGATAGGCCCCCTGACGCATCGGAACCACCTTGCCGAAGGAACTCTTGATCTGGCGGGTGACCTCGAAATGGTCGTAGATGGGCTGCTTGCCTTCGTACAGGTGCACGATCATTTCCTGTTCGGGAGCGATGAGTGCAATGTATTTCCGGGCTTCGTCGCACACCTTCTCGTCATTGATCCAGATGTTGGAGAACGAGTCGTTCAGCAGGTCCCGAAGGACCGTCGTGGTCTTGCTGTACTCGGTGAAGAGCAGTTGGACGTTCTTGTTGCGGGCGATTTTCTTCCAGGAACTCTCCCATTTCTCGATGAGGGCCTTGGTCTCTCCCACCAGGGTGGCCGCGTTCTTTCCTTCGGCCGCAGTGCGGATGATGGCCCCGTAATTCTTGGGGAGGATGCTCCTGACAAGTGTTTCGAGTCTACGTTTCTCCTCCTTGGCGGCGATCTTCGAGGAGATCGACACTTTCTCGGCGAAGGGGAGAAGGACAATGTTGCGTCCTGCAAGCGAAATTTCCGCAGTCAGTCGTGAACCCTTCGTGGATATGGGTTCTTTCACGATCTGGGCGACGATCATCTGGCCGGGTTTCAGGATGGACTCGATGCGGCCCTCCTTGGGAAGGGGTTCTCCGAGTTCGATCCGGGAATACAGGTCCGGGAGATTCGTGTTCTGGTTGGACTCCTTGACGAACCGGTCGAAGGCCGAAAAGTAGAGTCCCAGGTCCAGATAGTGGATGAAGGCTTCCTTCTTGTCCCCGATATCCACGAAGGCAGCATTGAGGTTCGGGAGGATCTTTTTCACCTTTCCCAGGTGAACGTCTCCTACGGTGAACTTGTTCCCAGTGCTGGACTCCGTGTTGTACTCGATCAGCCGGTGATTCTCCATCAGGGCGATGTGTACTTCCGTCGACGTTACGTCGACGATCAGGTCCTTGTCGGGTTTTTCAGACTCCATCAGGAAATTTGGGTTTGGACGTAAGACAAAAGGGCTTCCGGAACCTCCGGCGAGCCCTTTGCTTTCAGCAGACTGCTAAAATGGCAGACACGCGGAAGAAGTGCTTACTTCTTCTTGTGCCGATTCTTGCGCAAGCGCTTTTTACGCTTGTGCGTCGCCATTTTATGTCTTTTTCTTTTCTTACCGCTAGGCATAATATAAAATAGTTAATGGTTTATTTCTCCTTCACGGCGTTGACGAAGACCTTGGCCGGCTTGAAGGCGGGAATGTCGTGGGCAGGGATGGTCATGGTCTGCTTGCGGGTGATGTTACGGGCGGCCTTTTCGGCGCGGTGCTTGATGATGAAGCTGCCGAAACCACGGAGATACACGGGCTCGCCGGCGATGATGGAAGCCTTCACCACCTTGGTGAACTCCTCAACCACGCTCATGACCTGGATCTTCTCGATGCCGGTGGACTTGGCAATTTCGTTGACGATATCTGCTTTAGTCATAGTAAATAGGGTTTAAAAATGTTTTTCAGTCGTCTAAGCAATTGGTCTGCAAAATTAGGGTTAAATTTTCAAAAATCAAAGGGATAGGGTTAATTTTCTGATATTTGTGTCCTTGGCACGGAGATTGACAATATATCCCGGCGGAAAAACAATCCGCCCGGGTATGACAATTTGTCATATCCTGCTATTTTTGACCGCAGAATGAAAGATTTCAATGAGATGAGCCCGCATTCGGGCGTAGAAGTGAATATCATGCCTGTCATCGGGGATTCCTCCCTCCTGAAACTCGACGAGTCCGAGCTCAGGGACGCCCTCCCGATCCTGGCCCTCCGCAATGCCGTGATCTTCCCGGGGACGGTGTTCCCCGTGACCATCGGCCGGGAGAAATCCATCCGGGTCATCCGGGACGTGGAGGCGCAGGACGGTATCCTGGGCGCCGTTCCCCAGACGGATGTGACGGTGGAGGAACCCGAGGCGAAGGACCTGTTCGGGTGCGGAACCGTGTGCAAGGTGCTCAAGACCCTGGAAATGCCGGACGGCTCCCTGACCGCCATCCTTCAGGGATTCAAGCGGATCGCGGTGGATTCCGTCCTGAGTTATGATCCCTATATCGTTGCGCGCGTACAGTATTTGGAAGACATCTCCCCGCGCTCCGACGACAAGGAAATCTCCGTCCTCTCCGACGCCCTCAAGGAGCGCGCCGCCGAGGTCGTGCACGCTTCCTCCTTCGCACCGAAGGAGGCCGTGGGCGCCCTCAAGTCCATCGACAATTTCACCTTCCTCGTGAACTTCATCGCGACGACCATCGAGGTGGAGAACTTCTACGACCGTGTGCATCTGCTGGAGATCGACAGCCTGCAGGAACGGGGACTGGAACTGCTGAAGGTCCTGGACACCCAGGTGCAACTTCTCCAGATCAAGCAGGAGATCAACCAGAAGGTCAAGAGCGATATCGACCAGCAGCAGCGCGAATACTACCTGAACAACCAACTCCGCACCATCCAGGAGGAACTGGGCATGGACGAGGAGGAGGATTTCGCCAAGTTCCGCGCCCGGGCCGACGAGAAGAAGTGGTCCAAGGAGGTGCGCGCCATCTTCGACAAGGAAATGGCCCGCCTGGAGAAGTACAACCCTTCCACCCCGGACTACAGCATCCAGTACAACTACATCCAGTTCATGCTGGACCTGCCCTGGGGCGAGATGTCGGAGGACAACCTGGACCTCAGGCATGCCCAGGAGGTCCTGGACGAGGACCATTACGGACTGGACCAGGTGAAGGACCGTATCATCGAGTACCTCTCCGTCCTCAAG
>ONPI01000178.1 GCA_900319685.1 uncultured Bacteroidales bacterium | reverse complement strand
CTTCTAAATTGAATTCACCTCATTTCAAAGACCATGAAGCGTATCTTGCCGTTCCTCCTGCTCGCGCTCTGCTGCGCCTGCGAAAAAGAAGAGGCAGTCTCCCTGGAAACGCTGCCCGGTTTCCTCCGTTCCCAGAAGTGGACGGGGGCGTCTGTCCGTACAAATGCGCAGGGAGAGGAGATCCAGCGGGACTCCCTCACCCTGTATTTCGTGGATGACAGCCTGGGCCTGTCCAGGCTGCACGTATGGTATCTGGACAATTATTCCAGGGAAGTCCATTTCGATTCCAACCTCGAACCATTCCGGTACAAGGTGATCGGAGACAGGACCCTGGAGATTCTCACCTATTCCGGTCTCAAAGTCCGTATGGAACTGGACCAGCCCCAGAGAACACTCCAGGGCAACTGGGATGGTTTTACGGAATGGACGGCAGCGGCCATCCAGTCGGAGGACCGCGACAAAGTCATTAAAGGACGTTCCCAATGCGGCATCAGCGGTCCGGAACTGTTCTGGTTGAAATCCTACAACATCTTGTACCTGAAGGGGAAAGGGCCGATGTTCGACTATCCTTCCAGGGAAAAGGTTCCCTGGCACAGTCTCGGAATCACGGCGATTCTGATGGACGATGGCATTACCTCTCTGGGGAACTGGGCTTTCGCCGGGCTTGTCTTGAAAGAGCACAACGTCGTGGACCTTCATATTCCAGCCTCCGTCACCCGGATCGGCGATTATGCCTTCTACCGCTGTTCGCCGCTACCTGTTTCCTTCGGGAACGTCGGGAACCTGGTGTCCATCGGAGAACACGCGTTCGAACAGTCCGCCCTGGTGGCTTTCAGCGCGATTGGCAACCTGCAGACTATTGGTGACTATGCCTTCCACGACATCCCGAACCTGAAACTGTATTTCGAAGGAAAGTCCGTCAAACAGATAGGAGCATACGCATTCTCGGGATTCTCCTCTCTCTCTCCCATCAGCATTTTCGCCAGTACCGTCGAGATTGGAACCCATGCGTTCGAAGGATCCTTCCGGACACTCGTCCTGAACGGCATTCCGTCCCGTATGGAAAAGGATGCGTTTGTACCTTACGATGGAAACGCCAACATCCAGGTGCCGATTTCCAGACCTCCGACCGTCAATGGATTGCCCATCGATCCGCGCGAATGGACCCTGCAGGTCCCATCCGGCAGCAAGGCGGCTTACCAGGCGGCCTCTCCCTGGAATCAGTTCAAGAACATCATTGAATACACCGCCCTATGAGACCCGCCCGTTTTCTCCTTTCCATCCTTCTTGCTGCAGCCTGCATGTCCTGCACCAAGAAGACCTGGACACCCTTTGATTACGGGGAGTTTGTCCCGATAGAAACCACGCCGGCTCCACGCACCGTCCAGGCGCGGCTGATGGACGCCACCTCGTCCACGCTGACGATCCAATGGTCCGTCTCCTCCTTCAAGGACGGCGCGCAAGACTGCCGGACTCCTTGGAAGATCGGCCTGTACCGGGATGCGGCGGCAACCCAGGCTGTGGCAGAATGGACGTGCAGTCCGGGCCTGTTCCGTACGGGGGAAAGCGCCCTCAAGTTCCAGGTTCCGTGTTTTTTCTTCACGGGTCTGGAACCGGGCAAAACCTGGTATTTCAAGGCGGAAGCCGAAGATTGTTCGGGCGTGTTTCCGTTCGAAACGACGCAGTTTACCCGCCAAGAAAAGACTTCCAATCCCTCCCGCCCGGGCGATCTCCTGCTGGGAGAAGATTTCTCGGAGTTTGTCTGGGGACCCCACCAGGGCATCTTTTCCGTCGGCTATGCACCCCTTCACCCCGACTTGGTGCCGAAGATTCTTCCGGTGGATCCTTCCGGCACACGGAGTAACTATTATCTGAGGACGAACGAGTTCTACCTGCCCTGGGAAGCCCTCCAGAAAACGACCCGGCTCTCGGAATGGGATATGATGCCTCCGCGGGTGAACTGGGTGCGGGATTTGACCCAGGTCTATCCTACGCCACTGGGCATCCAAGTCTATGGGGGGCTCTCTTCCGCGGTCGTCCTTCCGCCGTTGCCGGCCCTTACAAAGCCGTCCACCGTCCGGGTGCGCATCAAGACCTCGAAGCTCTCCGACGGCGCCACGTTGCTGGTTTACACGACGACGGCCGCTTCCTACGAACTCAATTCCGAGGGCCTCTCCCCGGGGATGATCCCAATTGCGTCCTTCCAAAGGACCGGGACGGAAGGTCGGTGGTCCCTCTACGAGACCGTCCTTCATAACCTTGTCTCGCCTTACCGAATCGGCATCTCTGCCTCCAATGTGGGGTTTGTCCTCAAAGAAGTCAGCCTGGATGTCCTGAACCAGGACGTATATGACCTGACCACCGTCGTCCCGGATGTCACGATCAATGCCCCGGCTTCTCATAACTATGCGACTGGAGACCTGCAAGTCCTGGTGACTCCGAGTCCATGGGTCCTCCGCTATCAGGTAGATTATGCGCCCCTGGGATCCGACGCATGGCAGACGAAAACCTTCGATGTCTGGTATAACTATGAGAACCCCCAGGTAGGCGTCAGGCTGGAAGGTCTGTCCATCGGCCAGACTTACCGTATCCGTGTACAGGGAATCGGCCTTCTGGACGACAGGACGCAGGTGTTCGAAGGGACCGGTATTCCGCGATACTATTGACCTTCGGCGCTTATTTCTCCAAGCACGCCAGGAAGTCCTCGCTGTCGGGCGAGGAGGAGGCCTTGATGCGCTCCTTGAGGCGGTAGAGGCGGTTGTAGACGTAGGGTTTGTCTTTCTCCAGGAGGGTGGAGATGGTGGTGGCGGAAAAGCCGGAAGCGGTGAAGAGGTACAGGAGGAAGTCCTCGT
>ONPI01000001.1 GCA_900319685.1 uncultured Bacteroidales bacterium | reverse complement strand
ACCTGCGTTGAAGGACTTGGAAGTCTCCCAGGTCAGGTTCTCGTTACCCTTGTAAGTAAGGTTGAGGGAGTATTCGTTAGTCTCTTCGTTGTATGAGTGCTCGTACTGGTCGGAATATGGGTAGCTACCGATGCTGTCGTTACCCTGCTGTCCGTAGCTGACCTTGAGCTTGAGCATGTCCACCCAACCGACGTTCTGCATGAAGTCTTCCTTGCTGATGAGCCATGCACCACCGAATGACCAGAAGTTACCCCAGCGATGTCCCTTAGCGAAATGTGAAGAAGCATCACGGCGGTAGGAAGCACTCAGGAAGTACTTGCCGTCATAGTCATACTGAATCCTGGAGAGGAAACCCTCGGTCATGTACTGACCGGTCGAAGAACTGAGCTGCTTGCCCTTGGTACCACCAGAGTTGGCAAGTTCACCGTTCAGCGGATCGAAGAGGTGGTCATTGTAACCCCAGAGATTCGAAGATGTGTATTTGTACTGTTCGTAACCGCCGAGGACCTCGAAGTTGTGGACATCTGCGATGTGGAACTTGTAGTTGGCAAGATACTGCTGGTTGATTGCGAACATCCTGTCAGCTTCAACATAGGATGTACCATCGACTGAGGCAGCGCTTCCGAAAACGCTTCCGAGGCTGACCTCCCTTGAGTTGGAATTAGTCAAGGAAACATTGGCGGAAAGGGTAAGACCCTTGATAGGAGTCAGGATGATTCCGCCCTTGCCGGTGATGACATCCCTGAGGTATTCGTCCTTGTCGTACATGTTGTCACGGATAGCGTTACCAACAGTGTTAGGACGATGGAAATTGGTGTTGTTGGAATCGTAGATAGTACGTCCGTTCTCAGTCTTGATGGTACCATCGGCATTCCTCACGTAGAGAGGATAGATAGGACCCATGTTGTTGGCGACGTAGAAAACGTTGCCTGAGGATCCCCAGGAACCGTTGGAACCGTTGGTCTGAGAGTTGGAGTGGGTGAAGTTGAGGCTGGAAGTAACCTTCATCCATTTCTTCACCTGATAGTCCGCGTTGATGAGACCGGTGTAACGCTGATACCTTGAATTTGCGATGATACCGCCGTCATCGAGGTAACCTACGGAACCGTAGTAGTTGAACCTGTCGTTCGCACCGCTCACGGACATGTTGTACTCCTTACGGAAGGAGTTGTGGAAAGTCTCCTTGTACCAGTCGTCAGGAGTATAGAAATACTCGCCGTCGGAATAACCAAGCTTCGCGTTAGGGTTGAGCTTGAAATTAGTACCTACGAGCTTCTGGCCTTCAGGAATCGTGTAAACCTGATAACCGAGACCTCCGTTCTGTTCGTCGTACAAGGTCTTGTCAGCAAATGCGTAGCTCTCAGCAACCGTGTGGCCGGAATAGTAGTACATTCCGTAGAGTCTCTTGTAGAAGAGCTCATAGTAGGTTGCAGGGTCGTCGATCACATCGTACTGAGGGATGAGACGGCTGTTGGAACCGAAACGAGCGTCGAGCTTGACGGTTGCGTCGCCTGCCTTACCCTTCTTGGTGGTGATGATGATGACACCGTTGGCACCACGGTGACCGTAGATAGCGGAAGCGGCAGCATCCTTCAGGACTGACATGGATTCGATGTCCTGAGGGTTGATGTTGGAAATGCTTCCGTCATAAGGTGCACCGTCGAGGATGATCAGAGGGCTTGAAGAAGCACTCATTGAACCGATACCACGGATCCTGATGGTGGAACCGTTGCTGGTAGGGTCACCACTTGCTGAAATCATCTGGACGCCCGGAGTCGTACCTGCGAGGGCGCTGGTTACGTTGGTCGTGATCTTCTTTTCGATGTCTTCGGACTTGACCATCGTAGCGGAACCCGTGAAGGATTCCTTGGTGGCAGTACCATAAGCGACCACGATGACATCGTCGAGGACGTTGTCGGTCGCAAGGGTGATATTGATCACAGCCCTGCCGTCTACCGGGATTTCAAGTGTATTATAACCTACGGAGGAGAATACGAGCACAGCCTTGCTCATATCCGATACCCTTATCCTGTAGGTACCATCTGCTTCAGAAGAGATACCGTTCATCGTGCCCTTCTCCATGATGGAGGCAAACGGGATGCCTTCACCTGAAGAGGCGTCGGTCACGACACCGGTAATTTCTCCCCTCTGAGCGAAAGCCAAACCTGCACTGACAAGCAGGCCCAGCGCAAAAGCGAAAAATTTTTTACTCATAAGCTTAAACTTTAAACTTAATAATTATTGAATAAAATAGTCTGTCCATGGCGGTCTTTGGGCTGAAACACCAATTACCGACTTACAAAGCAAATAAATTTTTTGGAATAAAACAACTATTAAAAACTACAAATCTTTAATAAAACAATGAATTTATATCGTTTTATTAAGCTAAAAGGCCCGATTTCTAAGTATAAGCACTTAGAAAATGTCACATGGCAACGATTTAAGAGTTTTAAAATGAAAGAATAAAAAAAATACAATCACTGCTCAAGGATCTTGTTCTGCTCTGCCACTGAAGCGTCATGTATGGCATTGAACATAGCCCTGATGAATTCTTCCGTCAAGCCGTATGACTTGCCTTTTTCGATCATGTCATCAAGCAGGCTGTCCCAGCGCTTGGGCTGTATGATCGCAATGTTGTGTTCCTTCTTGAAGCGTCCTATCTTCCTGGAAATCTCCATCCTGGAACCGAGCGCAATGAGCAGGTTCTCATCGATGACATCGATATGGGTACGCAGCTGCTCGATATTCTCGTTATATTCCTTGTCACTCGTGCTCTTCTTCCTGACGGTAAGGCTTTCAAGCATCGTCTTCAGATCAGCAGGAACCAGCTGCTGGGCTGCATCGCTCAAGGCGCAGGACGGATCGCAGTGGGATTCCACCATAAGACCTTCGAATCCAAGGTCCATCGCCCTCTGGCTGAGAGGCTGGAGATATTTCCTGGCTCCTCCCATGTGGCTCGGGTCGGCGAAGAACGGCAGATCCGGGAACATGGTCCTGAGTTCGACGGCTATCTGCCACAGGGGCAGGTTCCTGTAAGGGATCTTCTGGGAAGTCGTGAATCCCCTGTGGATCACTCCCAGTTTCCTGATTCCGGCCTGGTTGAGCCTTTCGAGCGCGCCGACCCACAGGCCGAGGTCCGGATTGATCGGATTCTTGACCAGGACCGGCATCTCTGTATCACGCAGGGCATCGGCGATTTCCTGGACAAGGAAAGGGTTGGAAGTAGTCCTGGCCCCTATCCAGACCATATCGATACCGTATTTCACGCATTCATATACATGCTTCTCGCTTGCAACTTCGGTGCAAACCTTCATGCCCAGCTCTCTCTGTACCCTTTGGAGCCACTTCAGGCCAGGGGATCCTATTCCTTCGAAACAACCCGGATGGGTCCTTGGCTTCCATATTCCGGCACGGAATACATGGATACCGAAATCGTGAAGCTCCCGGGCAGTCGTCATGACCTGCAGCTCGGATTCTGCGCTGCATGGGCCGGCGACAACGATAGGCGGGATGCTTTCGTCGAAGAAACCCCATTCGGATACGGGTATGATGTCAAGTTGTCTCTCCATATTATAATATAAGGTATTCTATCTTAGGATCTTCTTTATCCTGTTAGCCTCATGGATGAGGTCTTCTATCCTTTCGGAATCGTATTCCGCGATGGCATCACGGAATTCCTTCATCTTTTCAAGGTAAGTGTCTATGACGTGCAGGACATTGTCGTGGTTCTGGGTAAGGATCGGCACCCACATTTCGGATGAACTCTTCGCAAGGCGGACAGTGGAGGAGAAGCCGCCGGAAGCGAGGTCGAATATGTGTTTCTCGTCCTTTTCCTTCTCGAGTACGGTGAGCGCCAGCGCGAAAGAGGTCACGTGGGATATGTGGGAAACATAGGCGGTGTGGACGTCATGGGCATCGGCGTTCATGTAGATCGGCCGCATGTTCAGGACGTCATACATCTCCTCGATGGTCTTGACCGCCCTCGGATCCGATTCTTCGGTGTTGGCGAATATGCAGGCACGCCCGTCGAAAAGGTTCGGCATGGCCGCCCACGGACCGGAATATTCCGTACCGGCCATAGGATGGGTCGCAACGTATCGGCTGCGCATCGGATGGTAATGCACTGCCCTGACAATCTGGCTCTTGGTCGAACAAGTGTCTATGACCACCTTGTCAGAATCGCACAAATCCAGTATTCCCGGCAGCATCTTGACAGCCGCTCCTACCGGAATGGCTATCACTATGATGTCGCTCCTCCTGACGCATTCGTCCAAAGGCACGATCTCATCCGCCAGGCACATCTTTCCGGCGGCAGCGGCGTTCACAGGGTCAGATTCGACACCGAGGATGGTGCCGGCATATTCCCTGCGTTTCAAGTCTATCGCCATGGAGCCTCCGATAAGGCCCAGTCCGATAATTCCTACAGTCCTTGCCATTCTAATCGACTTATCCTACGTTCCGCTTCCTTCAGCTTGTCCACATTGGCACACAACGAGATCCTGACAAAGTCCTCGCCGTTCTTCCCGAATACGAAGCCAGGTGTGATGAAGACTCCGGCGGAGTGAAGGATCCTTTCGGAAAGGACTTCACCCGGAGTCATATTCCCTTCCGGCTTGCATGAGGCCGGCACCCGGCCCCAAAGGAAGAGGCCTGCAGTGTCTTTCCCGTATTCAACCCCGAGGGCATCGAATATCTTCCCGGCCGCATCGCGGCGGTGCCTGTATTCCTCGTTCAGCTTCACTAACCAGTCCGGTCCCTCACCGAGGGCGGCGATCGCAGCGAGCTGGGTCGCCTTGAACTGTCCTGAATCCATCTGGCTCTTGACCTTGAGGACTTCACCTACGAGGGACGGGTCGCCGGCCACCATGCCGACTCTCCAGCCGCTCATGTTGTGGGACTTGCTGAGGGAATTCAGTTCCAGGCAGCATTCGAAGGCCCCTTTCGCAGCCAGGATCGACAGCGGCTTGTCAGTCAATATGAAGGAATATGGGTTGTCATTGATTATCAGGATATTATGCTTAAGGCCGAAATCCACCAGACGCTGATAGAGCTCCGGTGTGGCTTTGGCGCCAGTAGGCATATTCGGATAATTCACCCACATTACCTTCACTCCGGACAGGTCCATGCTTTCCAGCTGGTCGAAATCCGGAAGCCATCCGTTCTCCAGCTTCAGGTCGTAGCATACGAGTTCGGCTCCTGCAAGACGGGCGGATGAGGCATAGGTAGGATAGCCAGGATCGGGAACCAGGATCTTCTCCCCCGGATTGACGAATGTCAGGCTGATAAGCAAGATGCCTTCCTTGGACCCCACGAGCGGCTGTATCCCGCCTTCCGGGTTGAGATCGACTCCGTAATAGCGCTTGTACCAGCCGGCAAAAGCCTGGCGCAGGGCCGGAAGGCCCTTGTAGTTCTGGTAGACGTGGTTGCCAGGCTGCCTCGCAGCCTGGCACAATGCGTCTATCGCACTTTGGGGAGGCATTCCGTCAGGAGCGCCTATTCCGAGATTGATAAGTGGGCCTTCACCTTTCGATGCCCGCTCGGCGCTGACTGCGTCGAGATCCTTCTGCTTGCGCGAGAAGTAATACTCCTGGATTCCCAGGGTTCTGTCTGCACTTGCTGTCATTTGTCGTTCGTTCCATAAAAAAACTGTCCGGGTTGGGAATCCGGACAGCCATATACTGCACTCCGGTCCGGTATGACCCTACACTGTCATGATTTCCTTTTCCTTTGCGCTGATGAGTTCGTCAATGGCTTTCACCTTGGCGTCGGTCACTTTCTGGACCTCTTCTTCGCCTTCCTTCTGGACATCCTCGGAGAATTCTCCGGCCTTTTCGGCCTTCTTCAATCCCTCGACTCCTTCGCGGCGGCTGTTGCGGACGGCTACCTTGGCATTCTCACCTGCAGCACGGGCCTTCTTGATGAGGTCGCGGCGCCTTTCCTCGGTGAGAGGAGGGATAGGGCAGCGGATGATCTCACCGTTGTTCTGAGGAGTGAAACCAAGGTTGGCTGCCATGATGGCTTTCTCAATGGCAGGGATCAAGCTCCTCTCCCAAGGCTGGATCGCGATGGTCCTTGCGTCCGGAACGCTGATGGATGCCACCTGGGCCACAGGGGTATCCGTGCCGTAATAGCTCACGGTCACGTTGTTGAGTATGGATGGATTCGCTTTCCCTACCCTGTATGTCTTGAGGTCTTCTTCAAGGTAAGCCACGGTGTCGGCCATCTTCGACTCGACACTCTTCACGATTTCTTTAGCTCTCTCTGTAAGCATGGTGTATCAAGTTTTTCCGTTAATAATATCGTTAAGTTTCCACTCTCGGGGCGCGGAGCAAGTCCCGTGCCACTATTTGTGGACCAGTGTCCCGACCTTCTTGCCTTCCGTCAGCTTCCTCAGGTTGCCTTCTTCATTGATATCGAAAACGATGATCGGCATGTTGCCTTCCGAGCAGAGTGCGTAGGCTGTCTGGTCAAGCACCCTGAGGTGCCTTGACATTGCCTCGTCGAAAGTGATGTCCTCATACTTGACGGCTGTAGGATCCTTTTCAGGGTCGGCTGAATACACCCCGTCCACGCGGGTACCCTTCAGCATCGCGTCGGCCTGGAGTTCCAATGCCCTGAGAGCCGCGCCGGAATCCGTGGTGAAGAAAGGATTGCCGGTGCCTCCCGAAATCAGGACGACGCCGCCTTCCTCCAGGACGCGGACAGCATTGTCACGGTTGTAATAACGGGCATACGGCTCCATCGGAGTAGCCGTGAAGACTTCGGCATGGACGCCTTCCTCCTTGATGAACTGGCTGAGAGCCAAGGAATTGATCACCGTTGCAAGCATACCCATCCGGTCTCCGCCTACACGGTCGAAGCCTTTGTCAAGGCCCTGGAGGCCCCTGAATATGTTGCCGCCACCGTTTACTATCCCGATCTGGAGACCTGCCCTGGCCGCCTGGGCGATTTCCCTGGCATATTTACGAAGGTATTCAGGATCCAGCCCCTTGCCTTCCGGACCGCCAAGGCTTTCGCCGCTAAGTTTCAACAAAACTCTCTTGTACATACTTGCAAAAATAAGTATTTTTCCCGTAATGCAAAAAACGGGGTCTAGTAAGAGAAACCGAAATCATATTCAGCACCGCCGGCGCCGATACGGAAACTGCGTACTTCACGTTTGGACGGCTTGACCGCAATCACGTCCACACACATCATCTGCTTGTAATCGAAGAAAGCGTGGCGGGCTCCCGGGAGCATCAGGTCCGGTACGACCCAACCATATCCCTGGGAAATGTAATAGTTCACATCGTTGTACTGGACATAGTCGTTGGTATGGGTGTCGCCGCAGATCATCGCCACCATCGTACCTCCGGAATGCTTGAAGTCAGAGAGGATTCCCATCAGCTTCTCGTTCTGGACAATGGTGTAGTCAGCCCCCGGAGAAGTGGTCCAGCGGCCCATCGGGTGCGGCATGTAATGGGACATCACGATCACGTTCATATCCTTCGGCGTGGAGTCCAGGAGTTCCTTCAGCCATTCCAGCTGAGGGTCATCGAAATAGTAGTATTTCCCTTCCTGGGTCCCGGTACCGCAGGTATTCAGGAGGATAACCCTGGTGTCCTTGCCCGGAACATCGTAATAGCACCATACCTTGCCCGGAGTCAGGTGCAGGGCATCGCCGGCCTTTTCCTTCCACGGTTTCTGGAAGAAGTCCGACAGGTACTGCTCCGAATTGAATTCCCCTTCTCCGGCATCCCAGTCATGGTTGCCGGGCGTATAGAGCCATATCCCGTCATATTTCTTCATCTGGGCAAGGGTATTGTCGAGGACGAAACGGGCGTACCTCTTGTCGACGGTGGCAGGATAGGCATTCAGTCCGATGTCTCCGAGATTGGCCATGAAATCTGCCCCGAACATCTTGGCCGCCCTGGCAGCATAACCAATGTGCCTGTATGTGAAGCGGCCTGCGGTGTGGACGTCCGTCAGGATTGGAAACACCACTGCTTCGTCATCACCCTTCCATTCCTTGAAGCGTCCATATGTCTCGGTCACCTGCGGCTTGACGAAGCCGTCCTTGCCGGACAGTTTGTCTTCCTTGAACAAGACCTTATAGTTGAATTCGCGGCCCTTGATGGTCGGTGTGGAATACCGGAACACGATGGACTGGCCCTTGTCATAGTCGAAAAACTCTATCTTCAGAGGATGCTTCCCCTTCGACAGGACTTTGGACACCTTCTTCTCGATCGGTCCATGGGCGCCGTCGTTCTCGATCAGCATCTCTCCGTCGATGTACAGCTTGCTGCCGTCGTCGGTCGTCAGGGTGAAGTTGTATTCCTCCTCCTTCGCGACCTTGAGTTCGGTTTCAAGAAGGACGCAGAAATGGTTCTTGGTATCGTCTATGTCCACCAGGTCGATGTTTTCCTTGACCCCCTGGACATCAGGTTCGCCGAGGGTCGCGAAGTCCGGCAGGTACCTTTCAGGCCAGTCGTACCAGACCTTGTAGTTGACTTTAGGGGTCCCGGTGCAGGAGGCCAGGAGGGCAAGTGCCGCAATGGCAAGGAATGAGCGGGTCTTCATAATCGTTTTCTTTAGCCTTGTAAAGTTAAGAATTATTCTATATTTGTGGATAATTATGAAAAGAGAGAGACTCCTGGCGCGGGTAAGAGCGTTCACGATCTGGCAGAAAAACGGCTTCCTGCCGTGGTCCAAGCCGAAAGACAAAACAAAGAACGGAGACTTCTACAGGGGCGCCTTCGACAGCATCCCGTTTCTCAACGATGATGCGAAGCGCACCTTCCTGCACCTGCTGCTCCGCCCCGGTCACATGATCCGGGACTATATCAAAGGACAGCATGAAAGGTACCTCGCTCCGCTTACGTCCCTGATCATATTCTACGCTTTCTTCGCCCTCATATCTTCCATCATCCATCCGGACTTCTCCATTGATAATAAAGCACCCGGGCAGACCACGGCTGTTGTCCATGCGGATACCGCCGGCATATCCGACGAGCTCGACTCCCTGTCGCAGGACCTGGCGCTGGGAGAGAATGTCCATATCCATGGAGACAAATTCAAGCAGATTCCTTTTCTTTTGAATCTTCTGAGCCTTGACAAGCATCCTGAGCTGGTGGACACTCCGGCCAAGGCCTCGCTGGCTGCCCTTGAGAGTTCCCTGAGGAGCCAGGGCGTCTATCTGTTCCTGGGGAATTTCATTTTTCTGTGGATAGCGATGTGCTTGATCCTGAAGAAGAAAGGAATGAGCGCTTCGGCCTGCGCAGCTGCCGCCGCCTACGTACTGTGCCAGTTCTGCTTCTTCATGTTCTTCTCCCTGTTCTTCTCAAGGGGTCACGAGGGCGAGATCGGTGCGGGTCTTATGGGACTCCTCCTGACGGTCGACTACCACCAGTTGTTCGATTTGGGATGGAAAAAGAGTATCCGGCTGACCCTGAAGACGGGAATATTCTACGGTATTACGTTCGTCGTCCTGTCCGTGCTTCTTGCGGGACTCCTTATCCTCGGCTACACCTTATTCTCCTGACATGGAATCCTGTCGCGTCGGTCCTGGATCGTCATTGCCGGCACGCCCAGCAATCACCTGTCATGCCCGGCCCAGACCGGGCTTCCCCCGCCGGCTGGTGTGCCTGGTCTCCCGAAATCTTGGAGACCTGACACGAAAACCATAGGAAAACGTGTCAGGTCTGTTACTATTCCGGAGACCTTGCACGCCCGCCTGCACTCTATCGACCGGGGATCTCAGTCAGCCACATGGCAGGGGCGAGGAGAGCCCTTGGGGGCTGAGCTCCCCGCAGCGCCCAGCCGCCGGATGCCGTATAATCCGGCGGCGGTGCCGGCCAGCTCGCATTCACCCTGCATTACCCTTGACCTCACGGCAATCTTCCAAGATGCTCCGCAATCTTCCAGAACACCATGCACTATCCAATCCTGTAATAAGTTTACCGCCTTACATATTCCCGTCTGGTATGGAAATGTTTGATTATCAGCAACGTTCTATATCAGATGGTGCAGAAATCAGCACCATCTGATTAATCATCTTTCTGAGTATTAGGTCCTTCCATACCAGCCTCGAAATGAGAAGGTTTTATAGGATCATGGTTGTGCAGAGGTACTGTAAATGAATATTTGCTGTTTTCTTGACGGCCGTTATTGTTGCTTCTGATTTGCCAAGTTTGGTTTGGTCTAGTCATATTTGCAACCAGTCGGGCCAGTAATGCCTATCGGCTGGAGGGTGGCCACCCGTCCGCTTTCCGCCCTGCCTACACCTCGGGGGGGGGTGCGTGCGGGACACAAAGCTAATCTCTTGATAATAATTCAGTTACAGTTCGGCCGCGCACGTACCCCCATTCTTTTTCGGGAGGGTAAGTGTGCAATGTTTTATAAATAATTGATATTCAGCCATTTCCGGACAAGCCCGCACGCACCCACTTCCTCGATCATTCCCGACGTACCCCTCACCGGTCATTCCCGGCTACGACCGGGAATCTCAGATGCCCGATCACGTCGGGCATGACGGAATGCAGGTCGGGCATGATGAGCAAGTGAGCCGGGGATGATCGTCAGAACCTGTAACCGGCACCGACCAGGACAGATGACCAGGCCATACCGAAACCGATATTGGCCGTGAACAGCCAATGCTCTCCGAAGCAGACACCGCAAGGAGACAATGTAAAACTGAACCTGGAATCATCTGATATGACCTTATCCCCTTCCAGGGTTTCGGAATACCGGTGGAGACGGATACCGCCTCCGAACGTGCCATAAAGCTTGACGGAAGGCTTGTCCATATAGTAAATACGGGCTTCCGGGATGATATGCAGGATGCTTTCCCTTTCAATCAGGGGAGCCGGCCCTCCGTTCAGGCAATTCCAGGCATAATTCCAATAACCACTCAGGTAAAGGCCAAGGACAGAATCGGGGAATTTGTAACCGACTGTCAATGATACGGTTGGAAGGACGATCGGACGGGACATATACTTGACAGTGCCGTTTTCTCCCGTAAATGTGACAGTCTCCTCAGAAGCAAAGATTACCGAATTCGAAGACTTCCAGACAACAGGGAACCGGTCATATTCACTGAAAGACAACCCGGTGAAAACTTCCCATCTGCCAGTGTCCTGGGCTTTGGTCGGAAGAGGAAGCACGGTCGCGGAAAGCAACAGAAGTATCAGGATCTTTCTCATTGCTGTATCTCGTATTTTGTGGTGTGCAGCCGCAGGAAACCATGCCGGACTTCAAACACGTTGTGGTTGACATCCTTGCCGGAAAGCTCGAACCTGGCCTCGGTCACCCCGTTGACCGGGCCTTCCTTGAGGAAGGTCACTTCTCCGGACAGCAAAATCCTTTGGGTAGCATCATTGAGGTAAAGATGGGCAGTCCCCTCGCCCTTCCCTACCCGGTATGGCCTGCCGGGAATCAGGGCACTCCTGGTAGAAACCGTAATCTCAAGCTGGCATTCCTTGCCGATTTCGTTACTGGTCAGGGGAAGCCGGACCGTACTGAAAGAATATGATTCGTAAACAGGATCGATGGTATAGGCTGCATACTTTTTCGTCGGCTCGCCATACATCACTGCCTTGCAGCCGTTGATATTTGCCCGCACTCCGGTTCCTCCCTTATACGGGTCCATCTTGACACTGCAGGACACCGCCAGCATCAGCAGTGGAAGTATTTTCAAGATAAGTCCTTTCATATCACAAAGATATAAAAAAAATACTAACAAAAGCAGCCATCTGCTCCAAGATGTCCGGCTGGACCAGGTTTTTGCAGGCCGCGTCATGCGGCCGGAAAGGGCACAGAAAAAGCACCGCGGATTGCGGTGCTTTTCTTGTGCCCAAAGCCGGGCTCGAACCGGCACGTCTTTAAAGGACAATGGATTTTGAGTCCATCGCGTCTACCAATTCCGCCATTCGGGCAATAGAGGACAGTCGGCAGACTGTTTTGGGAATGCAAATATAGCTATTTTTCAGAAAACTGATTATATTTGTGAACTAACTGGATAAAATTAACCTTTTAAATCATAAGAATATGAATCTCGAAGGCAGACGTGAAAGCACCAATGTCGAAGACCGCAGAGGAATGAGCGGAGGAGCGATGGCCGGTATCGGTCTCGGCGGCGGAGCCATCATCTTGGCATTGATCGTTATGCTGCTCGGAGGCGATCCTACCGCTGTCCTCCAGCAGGCTGGAACCACGACCCAGACTGAACAGACAAACGTGGAATTCACCCAGGAGGAACAGGAACTCGCTTCGTTCGCAAAGAAGATCCTTGCCGGAACGGAGGACGTCTGGACTGCCCAGTTCGCCAAATACGGCTATGAATACCAGCCTCCTAAGATGGTCCTCTACACCGGAGCAACCTCTTCCGGCTGCGGCGCTGCCAGTTCATCCGTAGGACCTTTCTACTGCTCAGCCGACCAGACGGTCTATCTCGACCTCAGCTTCTTCACCACGATGAAGCAGTCCCTCGGAGCAGACGGCGACCTTGCATACGCCTATGTGATCGCCCACGAGGTCGGACACCATGTCCAGTACCTGCTCGGAACCCTCAACAAAGCCCATCAGATCATGCAGCAGTCCAGCAAGACGGTTGCGAACCAGTACAGCGTACGTCTGGAGCTCCAGGCCGACTATTATGCCGGAGTCTGGGCCAACAATGACAATGCGAGATACAGATCCCTCGAAAAGGGCGACATCGAGAAAGCCCTCGACTGCGCAGCCAAGATCGGAGATGACTATCTCCAGAAGAAGAGCCAGGGTTATGTCGTATCCGAGTCCTTCACCCACGGAACTGCGCAGCAACGCTACAACTGGCTGAAGCGCGGCATGACTTACGGCGACATCGAGCACGGAGATTCCTTCTCTCCTAACTACAACAGCCTCTAGCAGGCATATCTGACCGGGCCCCGCAGCCGGCATCCTGCGGGAATACATATTCCAGGAGCTTCGGTCCCTGAGGGACAGCGAAACATATCACATACAACGAAACCCATCGAGCTCAAATGAAACATTTCTATCTCCCAAAGGACGGTGGATTGATTGAGGATAACCTGCCGAAAGGTATCCTCCATTCATTCGAAAGGATAACCACCGAGATTTCGGACGATGCTGCATCCGCCAGCGAAAAAGTGGCGGAAATCATCACGAAAGCCATCGCCGACCATTCCAAATCAGGAATACCGCGCCCGTTCAAGCTCGGCCTCTCCACCGGAGTGACTCCTGTATCCCTTTACCAGGTGCTTACCAGGAAGTTCCGTGACGGAGAGGTTTCCTTCGCCAACGTCGAAGTATTCTCGATCGACGAATACTACCCTTGTGAAAAGGATGCCCCGCAAAGCCGCAACAACCGGCTCAAGAGGGCTTTCCTTGACAATGTCGACGTGAACCCGCAGAATGTACACATCCCGGACGGAACGGTTCCGCAGGAGAAGGTTTCCGACTATTGTGCAGAGTTCGACAAGCTGGCGAGAGGCATCGACATCCTCGTCATGGGAGTCGGAGAAAGCGGTCAGGTCGGTTTCAACGAATCCGGTTCGTCCGAGAAGAGCAGGACCCGCACTGTGCCTCTGTCGTACCAGTCCAGGAAACGGCAGGCGAGGAGTTTCAACGGTGAAATCACCGCGACACCGAAATCCGCGATCACCATCGGAGTCGGTACGATGATGAGTGCCAGGAGGATAATACTGATGGCATGGGGAGAAAGCAAGGCCCACATCGTCAAGAAGGTCGTCGAAGACACTGTCGACCCTTACTGCCCGGCATCTTTCCTCCAGCGCCACGACAACATCACCTTCTTTACGGACGAGATGGCCGCTTCCCTGCTGACCAGGAACGTAGCCCCATGGATGGTCGGTCCATGCAACTGGACTCCGACGCTGATCCGCAAGGCCGTCGTATGGCTCTGCCAGAAAGTGGGCAAGCCTATCCTGAAGCTCACGCAGCAGAACTACCTGGAGAACTCCCTCGGGGAGCTTCTGGACCTGCACGGCCCTTTCGACAAGATCAACATCGATGTATTCAACGACTTCCAGCATACGATCACAGGATGGCCCGGAGGCAAGCCTGATGCTGACGACACCACTAGGCCGGTCAAATCCAAGCCGTTCCCCAAGACTGTACTTATATTCTCGCCTCATCCGGATGACGACGTGATCTCCATGGGCGGTACTTTCATCCGCCTCGTACATCAGGGTCACGACGTGCATGTAGCCTACGAGACTTCGGGAGACCTGGCCGTCCATGACGACGTGGTGCTCCAACATATGGATGCCGTCGGCCAGCTCGGTTTCGGGGATAAGGTGGAAGAAGTCAAGAAGGCGATCGCCTCCAAGAAGCCGGGCGAACCTGAACCGGCAAGGCTCCTTGCCCTCAAGGCCGCGATCCGGCGCAGCGAAGCCCGTGCTGCCGTGCACAGTTTCGGCCTGGACGCCGACACCAACGCCCACTTCCTCAACCTGCCGTTCTACGAATCGGGAGGCGTGACCAAGTTCCCGCGGACCCAGGCTGACCTGGACATCATCAAGGAGCTCATAACAAAGGTACGTCCGGACCAGATCTACATGGCCGGTGACCTCGCCGACCCGCACGGGACGCACAGGGTCTGCACGGAAGCTGCCCTCGAAGCTATCGAGCAGCTGAAGGAAGAAGGCAACTACTGGTTGGAAGATACCACCATCTGGCTCTACAGGGGCGCTTGGATGGAATGGGAGCTCTGGAGGGTCGACATGGCAGTCCCGCTCAGCCCGGACGAGCTCATCGAGAAACGCCACGCCATATTCAGGCATCTATCCCAGAAGGACATCGTTCCTTTCCCGGGGGACGATCCGAGAGAGTTCTGGCAGAGGGCTGAAGAACGCACCCAGAACACCGCAAAGCTGTATGATGAACTCGGAATGGCCGAATACCAGGCATTCGAGGTATTCCTGAAACTGAGATAAAACACCTTACAATATCCATTGACATGAAAGTAATAATCAGAGACACAAAGAAAGAGGGCTCCGTCTGGGCGGCCCGCCACATAGTCGAAGCCATCAAGTGGAAGGCCTCGCAGACCGACAGGCCGTTCGTGCTCGGACTCCCTACAGGATCCACTCCCCTGGATGTATATGCGGAGCTGATCAAGATGTTCAAAGCCGGAGAGGTCTCGTTCAAGAACGTGATCACCTTCAACATGGATGAATATGTCGGCCTTCCTGAGAGCCATCCGGAGAGCTACCACAGCTTCATGTACAAGAACCTCTTCGACCATATCGACATCCCGAGGGAAAACATCCACATCCTCAACGGCAATGCCCCTGACCTGGACAAGGAGTGCGAAGAATATGAACTGGCTATCCTGGACGCAGGCGGCATCGACCTTTTCCTCGGCGGAGTCGGCGAAGACGGCCACCTCGCATTCAACGAGCCGTTCTCGTCCCTGAACTCAAGGACAAGGGTGATGACACTGACACAGGACACCCTGGAAGTGAACGCACGTTTCTTCGACAACGATCCGGACAAGGTCCCGAAGCAGGCGATGTCAGTGGGTATATCCACGGTCTGCAGCGCCGACGAGGTACTGATCCTGGCATTCGGCAGCAAGAAGGCCCGCGCCGTCAAGGCAGCCATCGAAGGCCCGGTAAGCCATTATGTCACCCTTTCAGCCCTGCAGCTCCACGAGAACGGAATCGTGGTACTCGACGAACCTGCCGCAGGCGAGCTTAAAGTGAACTCATACCGTTATTTCAAAGCTGTGGAGGCGGCTGAAAGCGGGAAATGAGAAGACTCATAGCAATATCCATCGTTCTGACCCTGGGCCTGGCAGCCTGGGGCCAGGGCGTTCAGGAAAGGTGCACCCGCCACACCATGAAGTTCCAGGGCTTCGAAAGGGAATATTATCTTTACACCCCGCAGGGCCTCAAGGAAAAAGCTCCGCTGGTGATGGTGCTCCACGGCTACGGCGGCTCTGCCCTGAAAGGCAGGAAGGAGATGATGGACGTGGCCGACAGATACGGATTCGCAGTCTGCTATCCGCAAGGTGAGAAGGACCCTTCAGGCAAAACCGGATGGAACGTAGGCTACCCGAAGCAGGAAGGAATGAAGACCGACGATGTCAAGTTCATCTGCGCCCTGGCCAAGAAGGTGTGCAGGGAGAACGGCCTCGACTCCGGGAATACCTTCCTGACGGGAATGTCCAACGGGGGCGAGATGTGCTACTTTACCGCCATGCGCAAGCCCAAGGCTTTCAAGGCGATAGCATCAATAGCGGGACTCACGATGGAATGGATTGCCCGGGAATATTCCTATAGCCATCCGGTTCCTTTCATGGAAGTCCACGGCACCGCCGACCATACTTCCGAATGGTACGGCGACCCTGACAACAGCGGAGGCTGGGGGGCTTATCTCCCGGTGCCGGTTGCCGTCGCACGTGTGGTCACCGCTGCCGGATGTACTACTGAGACAGTAACGGAACTACCTCTGCGAGAGGAACATAACCAAGTAATACTATACAATTTCGGGAAAGGAAAGCCGGCAGCGAACGGACGCCCTACGGAAGTGCGTCTCTACAAGGTCATCGACGGGAAGCACAGCTGGGCCCTGGACGACATGGACACCTGCGAGGAAATCTGGCAGTTCTTCTCCCTCTGGTTGGACTGACCCTATCTCGGAACGAATATTCCGAAAGATTTCTCCAACTGCGCCTGCTCTGCATCGGACAGGGAAGGGGCTCCGGTTTTGGAGAGGTTGAATCCGCGGTAATTGAAGTTCCCCCACCAAGCATCATCGACTACGACAATCTGGTCCTGGACGACACCCGGGCGAGGATTTGTCTTCTGGTTCAGTGCCGTCCATCCTTCCGGACGGTACTGGTAGCCAGGCTTCTGGACTATTATGGATCCGTTCGGGATCTCCGGCTTTTGGAAAAGACGGGTGGCCGCATAGGCCCTCTTATCCGTGCTCAGATTTGCATTGCCGGTGGATGAATTATAGTATGCCACCTTGGTCACTCCCAGATTCAGAGCATCATAATTCTCAGGGTCATAGCCGTTTGCCTTAAGGATATCGACAAGACCGGCTTCCGGCTCCACGTAGTCGTCCCGGAAGGTTGACTGAGTCACCTCGAACGGATGCGCGTATGCATTCTCGACCGCTTCCTTGATGGCGCCGATCTGATTCTCAGTATAAGTATATGCGGATGGATGCCACGTGATCTTTGAGAGGTCGCATCCTGATATCTGCTTAGCCCACATCAAGGCAGCTGCGAACCGGCCGACATCTTTGCTCAGGTGATAGCCGTCCCGGGTAAGGGTGTCTCCGTACAGGCTGGTCCTCAGATTCTGGATGGCGGTTCCGGAAGGGATGACGAACTTGAATTCAGGCTTCGTCAGCACCTTGGACTTGACGGTCGAAACGATGGCGTTATACATCCTCATCTGGTCATTTCCGTAATTAGGGAATTCCGAATGGGTGGATGTCGACTGATATGCCCAGGTCATATGCCACATCAAGGTTGCCTCCGGTGCAAGTTGCCGGACCATTGAGACCAACGTGCCCAGATGCGGCTCGTAACTGTCAGGCATTCCTGAGACACCGCTGGCCTGCTGCATGGAGATGTAATCCCAGGATTCGCTCCTGATGGCATCCACGCTGTTGTAATTGCCGACACTGGACCATGTCCCGGTCGTAGTGGTGTAGTAAGTATAAGCCTTGAAACCGTTGGCTATGTTCTCGGCGTGGGTCTTGAGGGTGCATCCTCCGATGTACAGGTTCCCGAGCTTGACGGACTTGTAACCGGCCTGGAGCAGTATCTGGCAAAGATATTCCATCGCATCGACGGAGAAACTGTTCCCGATGGCCAGGATATGGATCGAGCCTTCCTCCCGGGCACCTTTCTGGTTGACGGTCAGGGACTGGGAGAGCCCCCTATCCTTGTTGGCAAACGTTATCGTGGCCGAACGCTGCTGGGTACTGCCGTTCGGATCGACGATGAAGTGATATTCCTTCGTAACATCCGCCCTGGACCTGTCCTCCCTGACCCAGGAAGACCCTGAAGGGACGGAGACCTCGATATCGACGTTACTCGTCACGGTCACTTCGAACTCTCCCCCGGCCGCAGGCATGTCAACCTGCTTGCTCGACAAAGTCAGTACAGGCTGTACACCTGTCTGGAATACGACCACCTCCTCGACACCTCCTTCCTCGTTGGTAATGGTGACTATACCCCTACGGTTATCGACGGATTCGTTCTTGCTGACCGAAATGCTGACCTCCGTGGTAACCGCCCGGACGGAAAGGATGCTGATCCATGACCTGGCATCTTCCGATACCGAGGCCTGGCACGGATAACCGGACTTGGCCGTTATCAACCTGGTCCCACCCTCAGGATTGAATTCGATCCTGGTGGATGCTATGGATATCGCATCAGAGGGCTTCTGGGTGACCGTAACCGTCTTCTCGACATCACCCGACCGGATCTTGAAAGAGGCCGTGCGCTCATCCGGAGAAGTATTACCGGACGCCGTCACCTTGATCGAGTTCGATCCGGCAGGACCTTCAGCCGGGCTGATGGAACACCACCCGCCGGCCGGTTCGCTTGCAAAAGAAGCCGACCAAACGTAGTTCGTCTTGAATGAAATGGTCTGCGAGCCTCCGTCCAGGCCGAAAAGGATATTCTCGGAAGATCCGTCGGTAAACTCTATGATGGATGGCTCCTTCTCCGGCTGAACAGGTTCTTTCCGGTGGCAGGAAAGGAGTGTCAGTCCTGCCAGGAGCAATGATGGAACAATATAAAATATGTCTTTAGTAATCCGCATGATTACAAAGATACATTTATTTTGATTATCTTTACGAGTTAGAATTAAACATCATCAGACAATGAAAGCCAAATCATTATTACTCAGTTTGCTTCTTTTGGTTTCCCTCGGCGCTTACGCACAGGATGCCGCCCAGGGCGCAAAGAAATACGGATTCAAGTCCGCAATTACCAAGATGAACACCGACATGATGGGACAGACCATCGAAACAACCGGGTATATTGACAATTACGGAGCCCTTGAATGCCAGAAGGTAACGATGGATGTTCCGGGTATGGGGAAGTTCGAGACTGCCGTCATCAGCAAGGAAGGGAAGTCCTGGCAGGTCAACTACACTATGAAGCAGGTGGAGGAAACTCCGGTCCAGGAGCAGGTCAACTTCCTGGAAATCAGCGATGCAGACGTAGAGAAGTACAAGATCAAGGAAATCGGTAAAGAGACTCTGCTCGGCAAGGAATGCACCGTTTATTCCGTAGAGAACGAGGTTCAGGGAATGAAGGCGAACCTTACGGTATCGGTTTACAAGGGAATAGCTTTCAAGACCGTGACCGAGGTCCAGGGCTATAAGATCGTGATCACGATGACCGAGTTCCAGGAGGATGCGATGGTGCTCCCTCAGGTTTTCGACATTCCTAAGTTCAAGTAAAACCCGTTTGTGATGAAAAGGCTTCTGACCGCAATGATCGCCCTTGCTGCGGCTATTTCGTTGCACGCCCAGGGCGGAGACACCAAGGCCATCCAGCTCGAAGACCTTTACTCCCCCAACAGCGCAGCGAAGGAAACGACCATCACGCCGGGAGACGTGGAACGTTTCCATGGCCGGCTCATCCACACCAACACCAACACCTATCTGTCTTCGGCGGAAGTGAACAACGATTTCTACAAGAAATACGTCAACGCGCAGAAACTCCAGGACTGGGGACAGTACATATGGGGACTGGGCGCAAGCTATGCCGCCAGCAGCATGGTGTCCTGCATATTCGAGAGCGATCCTTTCGGGAAAGGCTTCTTCAGCAGGCATCCGGGTGTAGTGATCGGAGCCGCCTTCGGCCTGATCGGAGGGGCTATGGATTTTGCAGGCTGGGCCAAGCTGGGTTCGCTTGCGGACACCTACAACACGAATCCCGGAGTCCGGAAGGGATATTCCCTGAACTTCGGGCAGACAGTTTCCGGAGGCTTCGGGCTGGCACTTAACTTCTGATATCATTATCATCGCTACAAGATATGAGCAACTACCGCATCTTCGTGGAGAAATATCCTGAGTTCCAGGTAGAGGCAAAGAGCCTTCTGGCTGAACTCAATGAAAACCTGCAGCTGGAGTTGAAAACGCTCCGGCTGCTGAATGTCTATGACCTGTTCGGCTTTACTCCCGAGCTTCTGGAGAAAAGCCGGTACACCGTGTTCGGGGAGCTGGTCACCGATTCCGTAACCGACTCACTCGACCTCGAGGGCGCCAAGTACATAGCCGTGGAGTACCTTCCGGGACAGTTTGACCAGAGGGCAGCTTCGGCCGTTGACTGCGTCCACCTGATCGACCCGAAGGCCAGCATCAGCATCAAGAGCTCGAAGCTCCTGATAGTGGACGGAGATGCCACGGAAGAGACATTGGAGAAAATCCGCCATTACTACATCAATCCTGTCGAGTCCAGGACGAAAGATCTCGGGAAGCTTACGGACAGCGAGCAGGCTCCCGTGAGGAAGGTCCCGGTACTGGAGGGATTCAGGAATATGAAAGGCGCGGAAAGGGATGCTTTCTGCAAGAAGATGGGGTTGGCGATGAGCGTCGCAGACCTCCAGGAAGTGATCGGATACTTCACCTCGGAGGGCAGGGATCCGAACGAGACTGAGCTGAGGATACTGGATACCTACTGGAGCGACCATTGCCGCCATACCACTTTCACGACTGAACTGGAAGAGGTAGGTGTCGAGGATTCCTTCATCAAGGAAGACATAGACGGTACCCTGAAGCTCTACCTGAAGATGCGGAAGGAACTCGGGCGCGAAGGGAAAGGCCTCAACTTGATGGATATGGCCACGATCGGGGCAAGATATCTCCGGAAAGAAGGCAAGCTCGACAACCTTGAAGTCAGCGAAGAAAACAATGCCTGCAGCATATTCATAGACGTCGATGTGGATGGGGTTGTAGAAAAATGGTTGTTACAATTCAAGAATGAGACCCACAACCACCCTACCGAGATCGAGCCGTTCGGAGGCGCCGCCACATGCCTGGGAGGTGCGATCAGGGACCCGCTTTCCGGAAGGTCCTATGTCTACCAGGCAATGCGCGTTACCGGAGCCGGCGACATATACAAGCCTGTCTCAGAGACGATTCCGGGCAAGCTGCCACAGAAAGTCATCACCCGCAAGGCCGCACAGGGATATTCCAGCTACGGCAACCAGATCGGCCTTGCGACCACCCACGTCAGGGAAATATTCCACGAAGGCTACACCGCCAAGAGGATGGAGGTTGGAGCTGTCGTGGGAGCTGTGAAGGCCGCAGACGTGAGAAGGGAAAGCCCTGCACCGGGAGACGTCGTGCTGATGCTCGGCGGCCGTACCGGCAGGGACGGTATCGGCGGAGCCACTGGCTCATCCAAGGAACACACCGAGGAGTCCCTCGAGACTTGCGGAAGCGAGGTACAGAAGGGAAACGCTCCTGAGGAACGCAAGCTTGAAAGGCTGTTCCGCAGGCCGGAGGTCACCCGCCTGATCAAGAAATCCAACGATTTCGGAGCAGGTGGAGTCAGCGTTGCCATCGGCGAGCTGACGGACGGACTGGACATCTGGCTGGACAGGGTGCCTGTCAAATACAGCGGCATGAACGAAACCGAACTCGCTATCAGCGAGTCCCAGGAGCGAATGGCCGTGGTCGTGGAGGCCAAGGACGAGGAAGCCTTCAAGAAGTATTGCCACGAGGAGAACATCGAGGTGACCCATGTCGCGGAAGTAACTGATACCCAGAGGATGAGGATGTTCTACAAGGACATTCTCGCGGTGGATCTGAAGCGCAGCTTCATCGACAGCGCCGGAGCCCGTCACTATTCCAAGGCGGTCATCGGCAAGGTGGAAGACACGGATCCTTTCTACCGCGATGTTCCTGGGAAGAACCTGAAGGAGAAGTTGTTCGCCAACCTCCAGGACCCTAACGTCACCTGCCAGAAGGGCTTGGTCGAGATGTTCGACTCCACGATCGGCCGTTCGACCGTGCTGATGCCTTTCGGAGGCGAACTCCAAGCCACCGAGACGCAGGTTTCCGTACAGAAGCTGCCGGTAAAGGGATATACCGACACTGCCAGCATGATGGCTTTCGGATTCAATCCCGACCTCTGCGAATGGAGCCCTTATCACGGTGCGGCATATTCCTTCGTGGAAGCTTGCAGCAAGGTCGTTGCCGCGGGCGGCAACTGGGAGACGATGCGTTTCTCCTGCCAGGAATATTTCGAGAGGATGAACTCCGACCCGAAGGTCTGGGGCAAGCCTGCCGCCGCCCTACTGGGTGCCCTGAAGATGCAGGAAGAGTTCGGTCTTGCTTCGATCGGAGGCAAGGATTCCATGAGCGGCTCGTTCGAAACCGAGAACGGTCCTATCAACGTACCTCCTACCCTGATTGCATTCGGCATTACCCCGGTAAAGGCATCGAACGTGATCTCTCCTGAGATGAAATGGGAGGGCGACAAACTGTACCTGGTACGCCACAACCCGCTGGACAACAGGATGCCGAACGTCGCGCAGCTCAAGAAGAACTGGAACCATATCCGTGAAAAGATCGAGGACGGAACCATCGTGGCCGCCTGGGCAGTCGGGTTCGGTGGAGTGGCTGAGGCCTTGTGCAAGATGAGCTTCGGCAACGCTTTCGGCTTCGACGTCAAGGTGTCCGAGGAAGACCTTTTCAACCTCGGCTATGGTTCGATAGTGGTCGAGACTGACGGGGATTTCGATTTCGAGAATGCCGTTTATCTCGGCGAAGTCACTTCGGGAGAAGACGGCAACGTCCGGGTGAACGGAGTGTCCGTTTCGATATTCGAACTCATGGATTTCAACGCTTCCCTGTTCCGGAGAGTCTATCCGGATTCCAGCGAGGCTGATTCAAAGCGTCTCCTGCCTCGCGGCATGGAGGGAGTCAAGCCTTTCAAGGCAAAGAAAGCGGATCTCGAATACAAAGGTCCGAAGGTGGACAAGGTCGTCGCGTACCTGCCTGTATTCCCGGGCACCAACTGCGACTACGATACCGCCAAAGCATTCAGGAAGGCAGGTGCGGAGGTCAGGACCACGGTATTCAGGAACCTGACCGACCAGGACGTCTTCGATTCCATCGCCGAGATGCGGGAGAACATCGACAATTGCCAGATCCTGATGCTTTCTGGTGGATTCTCCGCCGGAGATGAGCCTGACGGAAGCGGCAAGTTCATTGCCAACGTCCTGAACAACGAGGAGATCAGGTCTGCCATCGAGAGGCTTGTCGCCCGGGACGGACTGATTCTCGGAATATGCAACGGATTCCAGGCCCTGGTCAAGTCAGGGCTGCTTCCATACGGCACGGGCGGAAAGGTTGACAGGCATTCGCCTACCCTGTTCCGCAACGACATCAACCGGCATGTTTCGCAGATGGTCACCACGAGGGTGGCTACTACGAACTCCCCTTGGCTTCGAGGGATGTCCATAGGCGACGAGCACACCATCCCGGTAAGCCACGGGGAAGGCAAGTTCGTGGTCAGCGAGGAGATGGCCCGGGAGCTGTTCGCAAACGGCCAGGTCGCCTTCCAGTACGTGGATCCTATCACGGACGAGCCTACCATGGAGTCGCCTTACAACCCTAACGGTTCCTACTATGCCATCGAAGGCATCATCAGCCCGGACGGACATATACTCGGAAAGATGGGCCATTCGGAGAGATACGAGGATAACCTGATGAAGAACATCGAGGCCGACAAGGAGCAGCCTTTGTTCGAAAATGCAGTCAGGTATTTCAAATGACAACCTTATGAAACGCCACCTTTCCATCATATTCTTCCTGTCCCTCATCATCCCCGCGGTGCTGAGGGCACAAAGCTATGACGAGAGTTTCCGCTACTGGAACGAAGGGCCTCTGACTTTCAAGGATTTCACCATCAGGGACATGTGGACCGACGATCCTATGGTTTCGTCTTCCATGGAATACGGGATAGCGTACAAGGATACTTTACTCCGCTTCGGGAACCTCCGGTACCAGACTTTGTATTCCTTGGCAAAGATGGACAGGGTGAATTCGTGGATAAGGACCGGAAGGGCAACCGAACTGACCCTGAAATACCATCAGGTGGCCTTCGACATAGCCGAGCTGAACCGCAGGAAGCTGCAGGACAGGTTCGAGAACGGGGAATCATTCGTGTTCCCGTCAAACCTGATAAGCTTCTACGAGAAGAATCTCACCAACGAGATCAATGAATACAGGGCCAAATGCAGCCAGGGACTCGATGCCGAAGTCATAGAGGAATACAGTAAACGTATCCACGACGAACTGGGCAAATATCCGGAAGGGATAAACGAGCCTGTCATCCGCTTCCGCAACAGCGGTTTCGGGTACCATCTCGGCCCGTATGGTGAATTCCTTGCGGGAGAAGCGGCTTCCTACCTGGGGCCGCAGTTGGGACTCCTGCTCGGAATGGAGTATTCCTTCAAGAGGCTGCGCACCAACTGGGACATCTCCTTCGGAAGATATCTGGGAGGTCTCAGGAAGAGTGTGGCTTACAGCGACGAGTATAATGACATCCAACATACCTGGGGGAAAGACTGGGACTGCCACGGAATGCTCGTCGACTTGTCCCTGGGCTTCGCCATAGTGGACAACGCCCACCTGGCCATAGCTCCGATGGTAGGCATCGGAGGAATGAACGTCGAACTGGACAGGGAATACCAGAAGGAGAAGGATGTCACGGAGAATATCGACGGTTTCAGGTACCTGGCAGGGGTCAACGTGGACCTGAAACTTGCGAGAAACTACAGCTTCGGCTGGGACGGACGGAACTACGGCGAGAACAGCATTCGCTTGAAGCTGTATGTAGCCAAGTCGGATGTGGATGAAATCGCCGGGCCGCTGAGCATCAACTGCGGACTGTTATTCAACCTCTACGGGAGGATGGTAAGATAGATAGAAAAAACATCATCGGATATGAGAGACTTATACTTGACAAATACACTTTCCAGGAAGAAAGAACTTTTCGTTCCTATCCAGAAAGGCCATGCCGGAATGTACGTCTGCGGACCTACCGTTTACGGCGACGCTCACCTGGGCCACGCCCGTCCCGGTGTGACTTACGACGTGCTGTTCAAGCTCCTCAAGCATCTGGGATACAAGGTACGTTACGTGCGCAACATCACTGACGTGGGGCATCTGGAACACGATGCCGACGAAGGTGAGGACAAGATCTCCAAGAAAGCCAGGCTGGAACAGCTGGAGCCGATGGAGGTGGTCCAGACATATACCTTCCGGTACCACGAGGCCATGCGTCTTCTGAACGTCGCTCCCCCGTCCATCGAGCCGAGGGCGTCAGGCCACATCATCGAGCAGATCGAGACCATAAAGAGGATACTCGATGCAGGATATGCATACATCTCCAACGGATCGGTATATTTCGACGTTGAGAAATACAACCGGGACCACCACTACGGTGTCCTTTCCGGCCGTACCCTGGACGACACCCTCGAAGGGACCAGGGCACTGGACGGGCAGGGCGACAAGAGGGCTCCTTATGATTTCGCCCTCTGGAAGAAGGCCGAACCGGAGCATATAATGCACTGGCCGAGTCCCTGGAGCGAAGGTTTCCCGGGCTGGCATCTCGAGTGTTCCGTAATGGGCGAGAAATACCTGGGCAGCGATTTCGACATCCACGGAGGAGGAATGGACCTTATGTTCCCCCACCACGAATGCGAGATAGCCCAGAACGTTGCATGGAGAGGAACGCAGGGCGTCCGTTACTGGGTGCACAACAACATGATCACCATCAACGGCCAGAAGATGGGCAAGTCACTGGGGAACTTCATCACCCTGCCCGAACTGTTCTCCGGGAACCATCCGAAGCTTTCGCAGGCGTATTCCCCGATGACGGTGCGCTTCTTCATCCTCCAGGCTCATTACCGCAGCACCCTGGACTTCAGCAACGAGGCCCTTCAGGGTGCAGAGAAAGGACTGAAGAGGATCATGCAGGCATACAAGGACCTGTGTGCGATGTGCGGGGTCACAAGGCAGGAGAAGCCTTATGGCGAAGATACGGTCGAGGTCGCGCCTGAGACTTGCTGCGCCGATTCCGAAGAGATCAAGGGAATATTCAACGGTGTCTATGAAGCTCTTTGCGACGACCTCAACACTCCGGTCGCCGTGGCTCATATATTCGATGCGGTCAGGATCATCAATTCCGCCAAGGCCGGGGCCAAGCTCACCGGGAACGACCTGCAGGCCCTCCTCAGGCTGTTCGACGACATAGTATTCGGTGTACTCGGGCTCAGGGATGAATCTGCCGCCGAGTCCGGAAAGGGACGTGATGTCGTCGCCGGACTGATGGAAATGGTTCTCGAGGACCGTGCCAAGGCGAAGGCTGCCAAGGACTGGGCTGCCAGCGATGCCATCCGCGACCATCTCAAAGCGCTCGGCATAACCGTCAAGGACACCAAGGACGGCGCCGAGTGGACGCTGGAATGACAACAATCAACCACTTTTTTTCAACAACCCTTAACTATGAAAACAAATGACACATCAAGTAATGAAATCATCAATCGGATGATTGATGTTGACGGAATGCCTGTATTGATTGACCGCGATGTAGCCATGCTATATGGAGTTGAGACCAAGCATATAAACCAAGCGGTCAAAAACAATCCCGACAAGTTTCCTGAAGGGTATGTCATTACTCTTGATAAAGATACCGGTTTTGCGGTCAAAAATAATGACCGCAAAACCAATAATCCGAAATCAAGATATGCACCGAAAGCCTTTACGGAAAAGGGATTGTATATGCTAGCGACAATCCTCAGAAGCGATAAAGCGACTCAAGCTACTCTCAAGATTATCGAAGCGTATGCCAATATGAGAGAGTTAAGCAGGACTGTGAGTATGATCTCTCAAGAGTCTGATGATATTAAACGGAAACAATTGGGAGAAAAGTCCGGCTCATTATTATCGAAATTGCTTTCTGAAGACCTGTCTGTCTCTGAAGAAGAGTTCTCAATCGAGGTCAATCTTATGGCGTTAAAACTGACCAAGACCATTAGAAGAACCAAGAAAGAATAATGAAATAGGCCGGCTCGTGTGAGCCGGCCTGATTCATATTAATTCAGCTAGTATTACTCTGTCTTTCCGTTGAGGGAATACACGTAAGCCTTCTTGCTTGAAGTCTCGTAGATCGAGCCGTACTTGGTCAGCAGACCGCGGACGATGACATCATCGCCGATAGCGACCTGGCCGTCACCTTCGACCCAAGGCTTGTTGCCGAGCCAGTACACGCTGTAGCACTCGAAATCGTGCTCAGGATCGGTGGTCTTCTTCTTGTCCGCAGACACGCCGTAAGCGACGCCGTCATCTGAAATCCAGAATGTACCGTATCCGTAAGAAGCGCTGAATGTGTAAAGGATGGCGGAAACCTTGCCCTTTACGCAAACATCGTTCTGGCAGCCGGCTTCGATGCAAGCAGCAGCACCGGCTACGTTGAACGGATTGTTCACGTTACCGACACCGTTGGCATCGGTGGTGACACCATTGATTTCGTAAACATACGCCTTCTTGCTGGAAGTCTCGCAGACACCGTTGTAGATGGTAAGCTTGCCGTGGACGATAACTTCGTCACCGACAGCGATCTGAGCATTTCCTTCGGCCCATGGCTTGTTACCGAACCAGTACACACTGTAGCACTCGAAATCATGATCCGGATCGGTGGTAGACTTCTTGTCACCGGTCACACCATGTGCGACACCGTCATCGGAAAGCCAGAATGTACCGACGCCCTTAGAAGCGTTGAATGTGTAAAGGACTGCGGAAACCTTGCCCTTCACGTAGAACTCGGAAGCACTCTCACCGCTGAGAGTCTTGCAGTACTCGATGGCCTGGGCGATCGTGAACGGATTTGTCAGGGTTCCCTGCAGACCGGTCTGGCTGACGACAGAGGTGACGGTGGAAGAGGACTTGCCGGAAGCGGAAGTGAAGGAGATCTCAGCCGTACGGGCAGCCTCCTGCTGGCTTTCAGCCACGTGGAACGATATTACAGTAGTGTCCTTGACAAGGCTTACGCCGGTAACGCTGACCCAATCCTTGGCATCCTCAGGGATGCTGATGGTAGGACCGTTGCCCTTGCAGACGAGCTTGACGATGAAGTCGCCGCCGGCAGCGTCGAAACCGTTGACAGCACCTTCCTCGAGCTTGATGAGGGACTTGACGACTTTGACAACCGCTGCATCGACGATCTCGACGGTACCGTTGTAAAGCTTCTTAGGACCTTCGATGGTCACCACGTCGGCTACATCGATTCCGAAACTTGCCCAACCGCCGGAAGCATCCTTAGGATACTGGCCGCTGGCATTCTTGACACCGTAGATATAGAGATCCCCTGTATCGTCTTTGATGTAGAAATTGCCATATTCAGTATTGGCGATTGCTGTGACGGTTCCGGTGACACGGTAGGTCTTGCCTTCCGGACCGGCGTTTACCTTGGCGCAGGTAGCATCCTCGGCAGCCTTGAGGCCCTGGATGACATTGATGTACTGGGTGTAGCCACCGCAGGAGATGGCGATTTCGGTCTCTCCCTTGCCGGAGATGGTCTCAGGAGCGGAGATGGTGATGGAAGTCTGGCCGGCGGAACCACTGGTAGGAGAAACCGTAAGCCATTCAGGAATATCGGAAGAGATGGTCCAGGAATCGGTAGCGTTGACCGTTACGGTCTTGGTGCCACCGGACATAGGGAGGGAAACATAGGTGTCGGAAACCTGGATGCTGCCAAGGGTTCCGAGTTCTTCATCCTCGTTGCAACCGACCATCAGGAACATAGAAGCAGCAAGGGCTGCAAGTATATATCTCAATTTCATGATCTTTGTCGTATTAAGCATTAGTTAAAGAAGTACTTGATACCGACAGAAGCGTACCAGCACTGACCGATGGCATAGTAAGGCTTCCAGGTCTCGGTGCTTCCGCTGATGGAAGCAGGAGTGGAGAAGGTAGGATAACCTTCTGCATCGACACCTTCATACTTGAGGATACGGGCCTCGGAGCCGATTTCAGGGTTCAGATACTTGGAAACACCCCACTGTGAGTTGAAGAAGTTGAGGACGTTCTTCATGTCAAGGCTGAGCTGGAGCACGTTGGTGGTCTTGCCCACGTTCACCTTGAAGTCATGCTTGTAGCTGAAGTCGATCCTGTGGACCCAAGGAGAGTAAACCGAATATGGCTCGGCGTACTGGCCCTGGCGCTCGCTGAGGAACTTGGAGTTGTGGACATAGTCCATGAAGCGGTCGCGGCTGTCAGCATTGACGAAACGGAACTGGTTGGAAGAAACCTCGTCATCGGTAGGGATGTAGATGGCATCGTAGGCATAACCGTCACCGTTCATGTCATTGGAGAGCATATAGGAGTAGTTGAATCCTCCGCGCCATGCTTCATAGATGAGGCTGTAGTGGTTGCCGCCCAGGTCGTGGAGGGTCGCAGAAGCGATCACACGGTCAGGAGTGACATACTGGGAGTTGTGCAGCTTGATATTGTTGATACCAGCGGTGGTAGGAACATAAGCGACTGCAGACTCGGCGTTGGAACCTGGCAGACCGGTGATCTCCTTGGAGACGGTGTGCGTGTAGGCAGCCATGAGGCTGAGGTTCTCGAGAGGGCGGGCATTGATGGTGACGTTGCCTGACCATCCGTAACCCTTGTTGGTGTTGCTGAGCACGAATGCGCTTGATCCGGTCTTAGGATTGGACGGGAAGATAGGACGGTTGTCGACACCGTTGAACCTTGCGAATCCCTCGACAGGCTTGATGCTCCAGTCTTCCATCGTCGCGGCGTTGATGGTCTTGTTGAAGATACCTTCAGCGGTGATGCTAAGAGGGAATACGGTAGGGAAAGCGTAGTCGATTGCGAGGGAGGTCTTCCAGACCTGAGGCATCTTGAAGCCAGGATCGACAGCTGAGATCGATGAAGGAGCGGTTCCGTCCTCAGGCTTGATGCTCATAGGATAACCGAGGGATGCAAGCTTGTTCTGGAGGGCTGCGATGGTAGCCTTGCCGCCTTCGGTGACCAGACCGCCGGCGAACTCGTTCATCGTGAAGCCGTTCTTGGCGGCATTCTTGGCATTGATCTGGGCCTGGTACTGGACCATACCCGAGTTGGTAGGCATATTCGTGAAGAATACGAGCGGGATACGTCCTTCGAAGACACCTGTACCTCCGCGGACCTTGAGGCTCTTGTCGCCGAGGACATCCCAGGAGAAGCCGAAGCGAGGAGAGATGGAAACGCGTGCCTTAGGCCATGTACCGGTGTCGATGTTGCGGACATTGCCATCGCCATCATAATAGTCGATCGCGAGGATGGCGTTGTTGGTCATCAGGTCGGCGTTGTTGAACAGGAGGGCATCGGCACGGATACCGGCCATGAGCTTGAGGTTCTGGGTCGGATTCCACTCATCCTGGAGGAATACGCCCGGACGGCTGAACCTTACACGGGCGGCAGGCTTGGCCTCGCCATCATAGCCGTAGGTAAGGCAGACGACCTCAGGAGTAGCTCCGTTGATGAAGTCGTCGACGCTGGCATAGCGGTAGTAACCTGTACCGTTGCGCATGTACTGGTTGTCAGCCATCTGGTATTCATAGGTGAAACCTCCGGTGACCTTGTGCTTGCCGGCATAGTAGTTAAGCTCGTCCTTGACATTGATGGTGTTGTTGTGGACGGCGTTGTTCCAGGTGAAGAGCTCGTAACCGAGGGCGATGTAGTTGCCGTTGTTACCGGTTCCGTCCTGGATGTCGATGAACGGGAACTCGTCGGAAGTGGAACCGCGGACATCACCGATCTTGGAATAAGTGGCGATGAACTGGTTCGAAAGCTTGTCGGAGAGGCGGCTGTTGAGGTCGAATGACCAGGTGTCCACCTTGTTGTTCATCGAATACATCGAGTTGGCATAAGACATCGAGTACTGTGAAGTACGGGCATATGAAGAACGTGTGCCACCGTCCATCGAGGTTGCGTTAGGAGCGATCCAGTTCTTGTTCAGGGTGCTGTTGTAACGCAGGGCGAGATGGTGGTTGTCGGTGATGTTCCAGTCGATGCGGGCAAGGAGCTTCCTGTTGCTGATGTCAGCAGGGAAATCTGTCCATGAACCGGTGTCATATCCATACTTCGACTTCACGAACTCGGAAACTCTCTGGAGGTCGGACAGCTTGGTACGGGAAACGTATCCGGTAGGGTCTGCTACACCGTTGGTGGAGCCCCTCCAGCGGTTGGCCACGGACGGACTGTTCTTCATTTCGTAGTTGACGAAGAAGAAGAGCTTGTTCTTGATGATCGGGCCGCCGAGGGTCAGACCATAAGTGGTGCTGCGGTCCTTTGGACGGTCTCCGCTGATGAGATCCCTTCCGTAAACCACGTCACCATGCATGAACTCGTTGTCGTGATAGATATAGGCCGTTCCCTTGATGGTGTTGGTACCGGACTTGGTGATGGCGTTGACACCACCGCCGATGAAGTTGGTCTGGCGGACATCATAAGGAGCGATGACGACCTGCATTTCCTCGATGGCATCGATGGAGATCGGGCTTCCGCCACCAGGAAGGTTGTCGGAAAGACCGAAGTTGTTGTTGAAGTTGGCACCATCGACGGTGAAGTTGGCGTTACGTCCGTCGCTTCCGACGAAGCTCATTCCGTTGCCGCCGTAAGGGGAAAGCCTGGTGACATCGGTGATGCTCCTGGAAACGGTAGGGAGATTGGTGATCTGCGAATTGTTGATGTTCGTAGCGGCACCAGTCTTCTCAACGGCGAACTTCGAAGACGGAGAAGCCATGACTATGGAGGAGTTAAGCTGCTCGTTGTCCGGGTTGACAGTCGCGTTGAGGTTGTAGGTCTCGGCGAGCTGGAGGATAACGTCAGTGTACTCCAGGGTCTGGTAACCGAGGAACGAGATGGTCACCTTGTAAGGACCACCGACACGCATACCGTTGATCGCATACTGGCCGTCACCATTGGCTACGGCAGCATACTGGGTACCTGATGGCTCGTGGACGGCGACGACGGCCGCTCCTGCCAGAGGTTCGCCGTTCTCATCGTTGATGCGTCCGGCAAGGCTGGAAGTCGTAACCTGTGCGAAGGCGGCGACTCCTGCAAAGATAGCTGCCAAGGCAGCCAATCCTTTTTTGAGTAATTGAACCATAAAACTAAATTAAGTATTGAAATAAAACTTGATCTCAATATAATCGTGCGAAATTAATACAAATTATCGGGTTGCTAAAATTTTCATGGCAGGAGGAACGGAATAAAATGATGAAGTTTTCCACATTCTTATCAACATTTTTCATATCTTTGCAGCCTAGAAACATCCGAGGACGGATTTGAACCGCTTGCAACCTCGGTCTAAAAAATGCTAAAGACATGAACTATCTTTTTACTTCGGAGTCAGTCTCCGAGGGCCATCCTGACAAGGTGGCCGACCAGATTTCAGATGCAATCCTTGATGAATTCCTGCGCCAGGATCCGGAGGCTAAGGTAGCCTGCGAGACATTCTGCTCGACGGGATTGGTCCTTGTCGGCGGCGAAGTCCGTTCCGACAACGCCTATGTGGACATCCAGAAAACCGTCCGGGACGTAATCCACAGGATAGGCTACGACAAGTCCGAATACATGTTCGACGCGGATTCATGCGGAATACTTTCCGAAATCCACGAACAGAGCCGGGACATCAACCGCGGAGTCGTCCGCGAAGACCCTGAGCAGCAGGGTGCCGGCGACCAGGGCATGATGTTCGGATATGCCTGCAAGGCTACGGGACACTACATGCCGCTCGCCCTGTACCTCTCGCACCTCACCCTCAAGATATTGGCGGACATCCGGCACAACACTCCGGAACTGATGCCGTACCTGAGGCCTGATTCCAAATCGCAGTACACGATAGAATTCGACGAGAACAACCATCCCGTACGCGTGCATACTATCGTGGTTTCCACCCAGCACGATGAGTTCGACTCCGACGAGGCGATGAGCGCAAAGATTGAGAGCGATGTCCGGAATATCCTGATTCCTAGAGTTATAGCATCCCTCGACCCGGAGACCGCTTCCCTTTTCAAGGGCGACTACAAGTTATTCGTGAATCCTACCGGGAAGTTCGTGATCGGCGGCCCGGCCGGCGATACAGGCCTGACCGGCAGGAAGATAATAGTGGACACCTACGGCGGACGCGCGCCTCACGGAGGCGGAGCATTCTCCGGGAAGGACCCTTCGAAGGTGGATAGAAGCGCAGCCTATGCAGCCAGGTACATTGCAAAGAATATGGTTGCTGCAGGTGTCGCCGAGGAGATGGTGGTACAACTGGCCTATGCCATCGGAGTCGCAGAGCCGGTGAGCATATTCGTGGATACCAAAGGCACCGGAATAATCTCCGACGCCGAGATCGCTGCCAGGATCGGCAAGCTTTTCGACCTCAGGCCGGCGGCTATCATCCGCAAGTTCGGACTCAAGAATCCTATTTATTCACCTACAGCGACTTACGGCCATTTCGGCCGCGAGCCTTACGTCAAGGACGGCATGCAGTTCTTCGGTTGGGAAAAGCTTGACGCGGTGGATGCAATCAAGTCAGAGTTCGGGATCTAGTCTCCACGTTCCATTTCGCGGCGGACATCCTTCTCCTTGATGGACTGGCGCTTGTCATATACCTTCTTGCCTTTGGCAAGGGCTATGACCAGTTTGGCGTAACCTTCATCGTTGACAAAGAGCTTCACGGCCACGATCGTGAGGCCCTTTTCTTTCACCGCCTGGTGCAGGTGGCGCAGTTCCCTCTTGGTAAGCAACAGCTTGCGGTCGCGGAGCGGCTCGTGCTGCCCCCATGACCCCCAGAAGTAGGTAGCCACGTTCATGCCCTTGACAAAGAGCTCGTTACCGACGAAATAGCAGTAGGAATCCACCAGGGAAACCTTTCCCAGGCGGATGGACTTGATTTCGGTTCCCACGAGGACGATTCCGGCCTCGTAGGTCTCCAGGAACTCGTAGTCGAACGATGCTTTCTTGTTCCTGATCTCTATTTTATGCTCCTTCTGCTTTGCCATATATTCAGTTACGGGAATGCAAATATAGCTACTTTTCTTGGTGTTGCAGTTTTTAATCGCTAAGTTTGTTATTTGCAAGCCTGTTTGAGAACAAACCAAAACTGTATGATAATGAGAAAAATCATCCTCGCGGCGTTAGCCGCACTGACACTGGTCTCCCTGGCATCCTGCCACAAGTACAAGTACGAGACCGTCAAGGGGGATCCTCTGAAGACAAAGATCTACACCCTTGACAACGGACTGAAGGTATATATGTCCGTCAACAAGGAAACACCTCGCCTGCAGACCTACATCGCCGTGAAGGTCGGCAGCAAGAACGACCCTCACGAGACCACCGGTCTCTCCCACTATCTCGAGCACCTTATGTTCAAAGGCAGCGAGAATTTCGGAACCTCCGACTACGAGGCTGAGAAACCGCTCCTCGATTCCATCAGGGCTCTGTTCGAAGTTTACAGGACCAAGACCGACCCTGCCGAAAGGATAGCCCTCTACCACAAGATAGACTCGATCAGCTACGAGGCTTCCAAGATCGCCATCCCGAACGAATACGACAAACTGATGATAATCGGCGCCAGTGGAACCAACGCCTTCACTTCCAACGATATGACGGTCTATACCGAGGACATCCCGTCCAACGAAATCGACAATTGGGCCAAGATCGAGGCCGACAGGTTCAGGCATCCTGTGATCAGGGGCTTCCACACCGAACTGGAGGCTGTCTACGAGGAAAAGAACATGAGCCTGACCGAGGACCAGGAAAAGGCAATGGAGGCTATCGACTCCGTGCTGTTTACCAAGCATCCTTACGGACTCCAGACCACCCTGGGAACCCAGGAGCACCTTAAGAATCCTTCGATCATCAACATCGAGAACCATCGCAACAACTTCTACGTTCCGAACAACATCGCGATCTGCGTTTCCGGCGACTTCGACCCGGACACCTTCGTGGCCACAATCGAGAAGTATTTCGGAGACTGGGAGCCGAATCCTGACATCAAGACCCTCCAGTACGAGGAAGAAGCTCCTATCACCGCACCGGTGGAGAAGAACGTATACGGACTGGATGCAGAATTCGTGATGGTAGGATGGAGGACTCCGGGTGAGAAGGACTTCCTCAGAAGCGAAGTCGGCGACCTCGTAAGTTCCATCCTCTCGAACGGAAAGGCAGGAATAGCCGACCTGGACCTGATCCAGGCACAGAAAGTCAATTCCTTCTTCGGATTCAACTATGCCCGCCCGGACTATGGTGAATTCCTCCTATTCGGTTATCCTCGTGCAGGGCAGTCCCTTGAGCAGGTCCGCGACCTGATGCTTGAGGAAATCGCCAAACTACGCGCAGGAGACTTCGACGATGAGCTTATCCAGGCTACCATCAACAACTACAAGCTGAGCAAGATGCGCCAGCTGGAAAGGAACGGGAACCGCGCGATGGCTTTCGTCAACTCTTTCATCAATGAGCATAACTGGAAGGATGATGCACTCCAGATGAAGCGTCTCGAGAAGGTTACGAAGCAGCAGATCGTCGACTGGGCCAACGAATATCTCGGAGCCAACAGCCACGTGACGGCATACAAGCGCCTTGGTGTCGACAAGAACATAGACAAGATCGCTGCTCCTGCCATCACCCCTATCGAGACCAACCGCGACAAGCAGAGCGCCTTCCTGAAGGATATCCAGCAGACTGAGGTCAAGCCTATCGATCCTGTATTCCTGGACTTCTCCAAGGATATGAAGAAGGGTGAGATAAGCGGCCTCGAGTTCCTTTACAAGAAGAACGAACTCAACGACATAGCAACCTTGTTCTGCACATTCGACAAAGGCACCCAGAACGATCCACGGCTGGATATCGCCTTCCGTTACCTGGACTATCTCGGGACACCTGACAGGAGCGCCGAGCAGATCAAGAAGGAGCTCTACAACCTGGCTTGTAATGAGAGATACTCCGCCGGACCTCTGCAGAGCAACATCGGAGTAACCGGACTCGATGAGAACGTCGGCAAGGCTATGGCTATCGTGGAAGACCTGATCTTCAACGCCGTGGCAGACACCAACATCCTTGCAGAAGTGAAGTCCGACATCCTGAAGAACCGTGCGGACGAGAAGCTGAGCCAGAGCGGATGCTTCTCCGCACTCCAGAGGTACATCTTCTACGGTCCTGAATTCATCGGAAAGAACACCCTTACGAACGAGCAGGTCCTCGCCCTTACTTCGGACGAACTGCTCCAGGCTGTCAGGGACCTCTACGGCAAGAAACACGACATCCTTTACTACGGTCCTTCAGACGAAGGTGCTGCAAGGAAGATCATCGCCGACTGTCACAAGGTTTCCGACAATCCTGAGGCTCTGGAAAAAGAAATCCCTCAGGACAGGAGGGTCGAGAAGAGCGAAGTGTTCATCGCTCCTTACGACGCCAACCAGTTCTACTACCTGCAGTATTCCAACGATGGCAACAAGTTCGATGTAGCCAACGATCCTTCCGTGACGATGTACAACAACTACTTCGGCAGCGGGATGAACGCCATCGTATTCCAGGAAATGCGTGAGGCCAGGGGTCTCGCCTACTCCGCACGGGCATTCCTCCGCACTCCTTCCTTCAAGGAGAGCGACTACAGCTTCTACGCGTTCATAGCATCCCAGAACGACAAGCTCCGCGAGGCGGTAGAGGCATTCGACAAGATCATCAACGATATGCCGGAATCCCCTGAGGCGTTCGAGGTTGCGAAAACTGCCGTCCTGAACAATCTCAGGACCAACAGGACCACCGGAATCAGTGTTCTCTATGATTATCTCGACCTGAAGGACCTTGGCCTTACTGAAGACCGCGACAAGGCTGTCTTCGAGAAGATCCAGAACATGACGCTGGAGGATGTCAAGGCATTCCAGCAGAAGTGGATCAAGGACAGGAAATACGTCTATGGTCTCCTTGGCCGTGAGTCAGACTTCGACATGGACTTCGTCCGCAGCCTCGGTCCAGTCACCGAGCTCACCCTCGAAGAGATCTTCGGCTACTAGACACCATGCCTTTGGGGCATATGACAATAAAAGAGGTCGACAAAGGGTCGGCCTCTTTTATTTGCTCGTAGTCTCCGCTGCGGGCGGCAGTTACCTCTGAGAGGACTCCGCTCTCTTCGTTCGCTCCGGCCCCTCCCATCGCCATCCGCGTCATCGCTACGCGATAACTTGCTGTCGACGGGCCCCGCCCCCTGCCCGTGTGATGTGCACCCCAAAAGTTGGACGGTTAATAATAGATATTTACATGTGCTGAGTCCGGTATTGCACCGGACTTAGTCCGTTTAACCGTAGTTTGATTCGTTTGTTGTTGTAGTAGTCGACATACTCACGAAGAGCTGCCTTGAACTGCTCCATGCTGTCCCACTTGTACAAATATAGCAACTCAGATTTCATTATTCCAAAGAAGTTCTCCATCATAGCATTGTCAAGACAGTTGCCTTTCCTTGACATACTTTGTATTATTCCTCTGTCTTTCAAGAGTTTTTGATAGTGTTTATGCTGATAATGCCATCCTTGGTCAGAGTGTATCATACAGCCCTCGGGGATGCTTATCTCCCGAAGAGCTTGGCTCATCATATCGGTTACCATATGTAGATCTGGACGGTCCGTTATGGTGTAAGTTACTATCTCGCCATTATACATATCCAGCAAAGGAGAGAAGAACATCTTTTTGTCTTTTATCGTTATCTGGGATACGTCTGTTGTCATTTTCTGATAGGGCTTATCTGACCAGAAGTCGCGATCAACTACATTTGGGGCGACTACCCCTACTTCTCCTTTGAAGGAGCGGTAATGGACTTTTTTCTGTTTGCCCTTCAAGTGCAGTTGCCCCATCAACTTCTGGACTGTTTTGTGGTTAACCAAGATACCCTCGTTACGTAAAGCGAAGGTGATTCGTCGGTAACCATACCAACCGCGGTTATCATCATATATGCGATGTATTTCTTTCCTAAGGTCATCATAACCGTCAGAAAGTCCAATTCTTTTCAAGTGATAATAGAACGTAGAGCGCGCCATCCCTTTGATTCTCAACAGTCTGTCAAGATCATGTTCTGGCCTTAGTTAATTTAGCCATTAGTGAATTGTTGATTAGAAAGTATCGTTTATCTTTCAAAGATTCAGCTCCTTCGCGTTTATAAGCACGCATCCAACTTTTAAAGCATGCAATGCTTATGTCGTATTTCACTGCTATTTCCTCCAAAGTTAGCGATTCTTTCAAATAGTCAGTTATCGCCGCCTTCTTTTCATCATAACTACACCAATGTTGCTTCCGATCTTCTAGACCCGACAAACCATCACGGCGATAACGCATGGCATAGACAATAATGTCGTGATGATCAATCCCTGTCTGTTTCTCAATAAAAGTGGATGCTTCGCCGTTTAGATATCTCTTAACGGCGGATAGTCTTTCCTCAATACTGTGTTTACTCATAATAATGACCTCCAAAAGTCTTTGTCTAACTTTTGGGGGTCATGTCAGTGTCCGGGGGTGGACACGCCTCTCAGAGGCAACTGCCATCCGCCGCGCTGCGCCTTGGCGCACCAAAGGCGATGCACTCTCATTGATTACGCTGAATCACTATCAACTCATAATATGACTGGGCAAAGTGTCAGTCAAAAACGCTTGATAATGATCGTGAATATCTGATATTTTGGCGCATTGCGCACAAATTTTTAAATTAGTTCCCAAAAACAAAACAAAGGAGCTATTATGGAATTGATAAGTACGTTGTTTAGTGATTATTATTGGTTTGGCG
>ONPI01000059.1 GCA_900319685.1 uncultured Bacteroidales bacterium | reverse complement strand
GTCAAGAAATTCGCCGTGGAGAACGGACTTCCTGTATTGCAGCCTGCGAAACTGAAGGATCCTGGGTTCCTCGCCCAGCTCAAGGCCCTCAAGCCGGACATGTTCATCGTCGTGGCATTCAGGATGCTGCCTGAGGAAGTGTGGTCCATGCCTAAGCTCGGGACATTCAACCTGCATGCTTCCCTGCTTCCGCAATACCGTGGCGCTGCTCCAATCAACTGGGCCGTGATCAACGGTGAAACGCGTACAGGAGCGACCACATTCATGATTGACAAGCAAATCGACACCGGTGGCATCATCCTGCGCCAGAGCATACTCCTGAATGACTCCGACACAGCCGGAGAGGTCCACGACAAGCTTATGGAGATCGGGGCCGAAATGGTGGTCCAGACGGCTCAGGGCTTGATAGAGCACAATGTGGACACTCGCGTACAGAGGAGCTTCATCCAGGGTTCCGAGGTCCTGAGGCCTGCTCCGAAACTCACCAGGGAGCTCTGCCACATCGACTGGAACGACTCCACGAGGCAAATCTACAACCTCATCCGCGGCCTCAGTCCGTATCCGGCTGCCTTTACCCAACTTGTCCGGGACGGCGCCGCTCCAGTCCAGCTGAAAATCTACTCAGCCGAAACGGTATCTTCCGCTGAATACGGCGGCATTCCGGTCTCCGGCAACCAGCCTGGCAGGATAATCACCGACGGCAAGAGCTACCTGCACATCACCACCGCCGACGGAGCTATCGCTTTGAAGGAAGTCCAGATTGCAGGCAAGAAGCGTATGGACATCAAGTCCTTCCTCCTCGGATTCCGCGAGCCGGAAGCATATTCAGTCACTCCTGGCATGAATTCCCGAAGAAAGAGTATCCGAGGCAGATCCTCAGGGATGCGGATTCCATCATCTGCTGCGACGGGAACGCCCTGAAGGCCTTCCTGCGCAACCGCAAGTCGATTTTCGGGAATGAGACCCGTCTGCCTGACGCAGTGGTCGGGGACTTGGACAGTATGCCTGCCAAGCTTCTCGATGAATACGGCGACTTGCTCGTGCATATCGAAGAGCAGGACGACAACGACCTGGCCAAGGCTTTCCACTACGTCCTGGACCATATCCCAGGAGTAGACTTGATTACCTTCCTGGCGACAACCGGCAAACGGGAAGACCACACCCTGGGCAACTTCGGCCAGCTTATGGAATTCGCCAGGCACCTGGAGAGCATCGGGTCTTCCATTAGACTGCAGGCCGTCTCAGACTATTCGACAGTGCTTCCGGTCACCGATTCTTGCGAACTGTTCGTAGGAGAAGGCCGCACCGTGTCCATATTCTCTCCCGACAACTCATTGAATATAAAGTCAGAAGGCCTGGTATGGCAGACCGGTGGCGTCGTTTTCGACAACTGGTGGCAAGCCTCCCTCAACCGATCTGATGCCGACCTTGTCCGTCTCCGTTTCTCCCACAGATCCATCGCCCTCCTGATCCTCGACTGACCAGGTGGCTCGTCATCCCGTCATTCCCGGCTTGACCGGGAATCCTTTTGCGACAGTGGCTGCAACACCGGGCGCTTGCTTATTGGAGAATTATGCTATCTTTGTATGATTATTCGATTAATTGATTTCCCGATGCTTAAGAAAATCAGAGTCATTCTGGCAGCCCTGTGCTTCATCGCCATCACACTCTTGTTCCTGGATTTCACCGGAACTCTTCACGGATGGCTGGGATGGCTGGCCAAGATCCAATTCCTACCTGCCGTCCTCGCCCTCAACGTGGCGGTCATAATCGGCCTCCTGGTGCTGACCATCCTCTTCGGAAGGGTTTATTGCTCCGTGATCTGCCCTCTCGGAGTATTCCAAGACGTGGTAGCCAACATCAGCCGGAAAGGCAAGAAGGGCAAGTATTCCTACTCCAAGGAAATCAAATGGCTCCGATACGGAATATGGGTGCTGTTCGTCATTGCGCTCGTAGCTGGAGTCAATGCTTTCGTCGCTCTTCTGGCTCCGTACAGCGCATGGGGAAGGATCGTCAACAACCTCCTTGCTCCGGTTTACCAGTGGGGCAACAACCTTCTAGCTTATTTCGCCGAGAGGAAAGGGAGCTACGCCTTCTATACCAAGGAGGTATGGCTCAAGAGCCTTCCAGTGTTCCTGGTAGCGGCAGCGACCCTCGTTGCGCTCGTGATACTGGCCTGGAAAAACGGCAGGACTTATTGCAATACCATCTGCCCCGTCGGAACGACCCTGAGCTTTTTCTCCCGGTTCGCGATGTTCCGCCCGGTCATCGATACGGAGAAGTGCAAGGGATGCCACGGATGCGAGAAACACTGCAAGGCAGCCTGCATCGACAGTTCCAGAAAGAAGATCGACTACAGCCGCTGCGTGGATTGTTTCAATTGCATTGACAGCTGCAAGTTCGGAGCTATAAAATATCGTTTCGCCTGGACCCGTCCTGCAACACCTGCAGAAGTTCCTGCAACTGATAAGGCGGTTGCGGACAAAACTGCCGTGGAAAACGGCCGCAGGGCATTCCTGATCGGTTCAGCCGTTGCTCTGACCGGGCTGGGCCTGAAGGCACAGGAAATAACCGAAGAAGCTGACACCACCGCATTCGAGAAGGAGAACGAAGGAGGCTTCGCCACCATAATCCCTAAGAAGGTACCGCAGCGCGGCACTCCGCTGACTCCTTTCGGCTCGGAAAGCCTGAAGAAGTTCCGGAACCATTGCACGGCCTGCCAGCTGTGTGTCTCGGTCTGCCCGAACGGCGTACTGAGGCCGTCGAAAGACCCGGCCAGGTTCATGCAGCCCGAGATGTCTTTCGAACGCGGCTACTGCCGGCCTGAATGCGTAAAATGCTCCGAGGTCTGCCCTACCGGAGCGATTCTGAAGATTACCCCGGAGGAAAAGACCACATGGAAAGTCGGAACCGCCGCCGTTGACTATGACCTCTGCATCGTAGCAAAAGGCGAGGTGGAAGAATGCGGCAATTGCGCCCGCCACTGCCCTGTGGGAGCCATCAAGATGGTCCGCAAGGACCCTGACGAGACCGCTGAGCATCCGGTAAGGATCCCTACTGTAAATGAAGCTAAGTGCATCGGTTGCGGAGCATGCGAGAATCTCTGCCCTGCCCGTCCGATCAGCGCCATCACCGTAAGCGGTTGCGAAGTCCACCACACAGTTTAGAGAAGAATATGAAAAAGATAGACAGAAGAGAATTCCTCAAGAAGACCGGTGAAGGCGCCGCAGCAGTCGGTGCAGTCGCCCTGGCGGCTTCATGCGCGCCGAAAAAGACCGCAGAGAACCTCGCCGCCGGATCAGGAGAAAAAGGCCCGGACGTGCTCGAAACGGGAAAGATGGAGCTCCGGACCAATCCGGGAAACGGAGACAAGGTCTCCCTGCTCGGCTACGGATGCATGCGTTTCACCATGAAGAAAGACGCCGACGGCAATGACGTCATCGACCAGGATAACGTAAACGAACTCATAGACTACGCCCTCGCACACGGGGTCAACTATTTCGACACGTCACCGGTTTATCTCCAGGGTCAGTCGGAAGAAGCAGTTGGCATCGCCCTGGCAAGGCATCCGAGGAACGAATATTTCATCGCCACGAAGATGTCCAACTTCTGGAGCAACGACCGCAGCGTCGCGATGAAGCTCTACCAGGACTCTTTCAAATACCTGAAGACCGACTACATCGACTACTATCTGCTGCATTCCCTCGGAAGAGGCGGAGCGGAAGGCTTCAAGGCCAGGTTCGAGGATAATGGAGTGATGGATTTCCTGCTTGCGGAGCGCGAGAAAGGCAAGATACGCCAGCTCGGTCTTTCGTTCCACGGAAACCAGGAACAGTTCGACCAGATCATGGCCCTGCATGAGAAATACCACTGGGATTTCGTGCAGATCCAGATGAACTACTTCGACTGGAAACATGCCGACGGCAAGCGCAACGTCAACGCAGAGTACCTCTACCAGGAACTTGACAAGCGCGGGATTCCGATCGTGATCATGGAGCCGCTCCAGGGAGGACGCCTGGCCAATCCTGTGGAAGGAGTCGTGACCATGCTGAAGGAACACGATCCGGAGGCATCGAACGCTTCCTGGGCTTTCAAGTTCGTCGGCTCGTATCCGAGGATACTCACCGTCCTGAGCGGAATGGTCTATAAGGAGCATCTGGAGGACAACCTGCGCACGTTCATGGACTTCAAGCCTCTGAGCGAAGCGGAACTCAGCTTCCTGTGCGACGAGTGCGCCGGAATCATCGCCGACTTCCCTACCGTAGACTGCAACGACTGCAAGTATTGCATGCCTTGCCCTTACGGAATAGATATTCCGGGAATATTCAAGCATTACAATTCCTGCGTCAACGGCGGCTTGATTGCACAGAGCAAGGATCAGGAAGACTACATGAAGCTCCGCAAGGCATACCTGGTCAGCTACGACCGGGCTATCCCTACCCTGCGCCAGGCCAACCACTGCGTCCACTGCAAGCAATGCGTCTCGAAGTGTCCACAGAGCATAGCGATCCCTCGCGAGCTTTCACGCATAGACCGCTACGTAGAGAAGTTGAAACAGAATACGCTGTAATAGAGGGGCTGCGAGATTCCGTCGGGCTACGCCCTCCGGCATTTCGGGCTGTCCGTGAGCAATCAGCAGCGGCAGAAGCGGCCAGAGGCCGCGGTCTGCAAGTAACCGGGGCATCTGGAGAGCTAGCTCTCCGAGTGCCCCGGCTACTTGCAAAAACGCCGCACCTTGCGGTGCGGCGTCTGCCTTGCTGATTGCGTTGCGCGGAGAGAGCGAGATTCGAACTCGCGAACCCCTTTTGGAGGTCACACGCTTTCCAGGCGTGCCTCTTCAGCCACTCGAGCATCTCTCCTTTTCCCCGAATCAAATCGGGACTGCAAATATAATAATATTCCCCGGAACAGAAAAAATTTCTTCGTATCTTTATGCTATGAAGATTCTTATGTCCCTTCTGGCGCTCCTGGCAAGTCTCAACGCAGGAGCTGCATCCTGCCACGGAGGCAGGGTAACCCTTGGAGATGAAAGGTTCGGAGAATATGTCCCCTCCCTCGAAGGCAAGAGGGTCGCCGTCTTCAGCAACCACTCCGGAATTGTAGGAGACAAGGTGAAGGGTTCGCGCCTCGCGGATGAAGTCCGCAAGGATGGTGTCACCGACGGGAACAGCCTGATCCCGTTCCTGGAGCCATCCGTCCCCGGAGGAAAGATTGAGTACGGGCCTCACCTTGTGGACGTCCTGCTGGAAAAAGGCATGGATGTCAGAGGGTTATTCTCCCCTGAACATGGCTTCAGGGGCACGGCCGACGCAGGAGAGAACGTTGCCAGCGGCAGGGACGAGAAGACCGGAATAGAGATCCTCTCTTTATACGAAAAAGGTTCTCGGGTTCCAGGAAAGGACAAGATGGACAAGTTCGACGTGCTGCTGGTGGACATCCAGGACGTCGGCTTGAGATATTACACTTATTACATCTCGATGCTCCATCTGATGGACGCCTGCGCCAGGTACGGCAAGAAAGTAATCGTACTGGACCGGCCAAATCCAAACGGCTTCTACGTGGACGGGCCGATCCTCGACATGGAATACAAATCCGGAATCGGCGCGCTCCCGATCTGCACTGTGCACGGGATGACCCTCGGCGAACTCGCCCTGATGATAAATGGCGAAGGCTGGCTGGAAGATGGCCACAAGACCAAGTATTGCCTGATAGTCCCCCCCTCCCCAAACCTCAAGGACATGAAGTCGGTGTACCTGTATTCCTCAACCTGCTACTTCGAAGGGACGGTGGTAACCGCCGGACGAGGCACACAGTTCCCGTTTGAAGTGTACGGACACCCGGAGATGAAGGGATATCCTTTCACCTTCGTTCCGGAGAGCATTCCGGGAGCGAAGAACCCACGATACCTGGGAGAAAAATGCTTCGGGACCGACTTGCGCGATAAACCCCTTGAAGCAATCTGGGAAGAGAGGATAAACCTTGAATATGTCATCGATGCCTGGAAGGCTCTCGGCATCGGCGACCGTTTCTTCATGAAGAATGGACATTTCGATCTCCTTGCAGGGGTAGGATGGGTCCGCGAAATGATCGGATCAGGATGCCAATCAAGCGAGATATCACAGCGCTGGGCGGGAGACGTAAAGGCATTCGAAGAACAGCGGAAGCCATACCTGCTGTACGAATAGGAAGGACTAAAAAAACGAACGGAGACGAATCTCACGATTGGTCTCCGTCCATTCTATTCAATACTTATGAAATAACTATTGAGTCAGTTTTTGGTTTATGAGTAAATAATATTTATGTCGATTGAAGATATTGCCATTTCCGTGCCAAAACCCTCTCTCTGACCAAAAATATTTTTACCTCAACTGGAATATCACAGGGAAAGTGTATGTCACCTTCACAGCGCGGTCACGTTGCTTGCCAGGTGTCCACTTCGGGGAACTCTGGACGACTCTGACAGCTTCCTTGTCGAGGGAAGGATCAACGCCTCTCAGAACCTTTACATTTGTGACTGAGCCGTCCTTTTCAACGGTGAACTGGAGGGTCACGCGGCCCTGGACTCCGTTTTCCTTCGGAATCTCAGGATAGACCAGCTTGGAATTGACCCATCTGGTGAATTCATTGGCATCACCTCCGTTGAACATCGGTTTCTCTTCCACTACTGCGAATGGAAGGGCATCTTCATCAACCTCTTCCTCCTTCACGTCCTCGATGTAGTCGATGATATCGACCTTGAGGTTCGGATCGTCCTCAAGGCTCATGAAGTTGTCCTCGACCTTGATGTCATCCTCGACGATATCTATCAAGTCCGACAGGACCGGCACCTGCAGGGCCTGCGGCGGAGGAGGAGGGGTCTCCTGTGTAACAGGAATACTCTCCTCTATATCAATTTCCGCCATGTTGCTGCCCAAATCGGCAAGTTTCTTCTCCCTTGTCCCGTAGGTGAACGCTCCCCATACGACCAGAAGTGCAGCAACCAATCCGATTTCAGTAAAGAGAAGCCTCCTGTTTTCAAGATTGGCTTTCTCGGTTTTCTTTGTTTCCATAATCGTATTCCTTTTTGTTAAACCTCGATGCAAAGATACGGCCCGTGGAAACCCTTTTGCAAATTTCGGGGCCTCGGAAAACTCTCGCAACGGAAACATAAAGCGCTGACTGTCAATTAGTTCCAAAGACAGTCAGCGGGTAAAACTCTCGCGAAATATAAGTGCTTGATTATCAGCTATTTACTGAAGGGTTCCTCCAACGATGTCGAGGATCTCGGATGTGATCTTCTGTTGGCGGCCCTTGTTGTATTCAAGAGTCAGTTCGGCAAGCAGGTCGTTTCCGTTGTCCGTTGCGGTCTGCATGGCCACGGTACGGGCAGCATGCTCTGCGGCATTACTGTCCAGGAGGGTCGTGTAAATGCGGAGACGGACGACCTTTGGCAGGAGGACACCGATCAGCTCATCCACAGAAGGCTCGATGAGCAAATCCTCCGGATTGCGAGGATGCGGGATCTCCGCTTCGGATACCTCAGGTCTCTTCAAAGAGATCTCAGGGTTGGCATCCGACAGAGCCATAGGCAGATAAGTCTGGCGGAGAGTCGGTTGTGAAGCGGTGGACTTGTAGTGGTTGTAAACGAGTTCCACCTTGTCGAAACGCCCGTCACGGAATCCGTCCAGCAGTTCCTGAGCCAGGGCGGCTGCAGCTTCATAGGAAGGGTTTTCCGCCATCCTGGAATAGTCGGCCGGACTCCTGAATCCTGCCTTCCGCATGGCATCGGCCATCTTGCGGCCGACAGAATATACCGTAATGTCAGAATCCGAAAGGCCTTGGGAGCGATATTCGGCCACAACTGCAAGGACCTGCTTTACGACATTCGAATTGAACGCTCCGCAGAGGGAGGAATTGGAGGAAAATGCCACTATGGCTACCTTGCCGACAGGGCGGGAGGCCATAAGCCCTCCGCTATCCGGTTGCAGACCTGTCCCTTCGGAAGCGGCGGTAGCCATGAGGTCCATCAGGATACGATAAAGCTGCTTCTGGTACGGAAGCATATTCCCGATCGCCTGCTGGGCCTTGTGGAGTTTGGCGGATGCAACCAACTTCATCGCCGAAGTGATCTTCAGCGTGTTCGCAACGGAAGCGATCCTGCCTTTAATTTCCTTGAGAGATGCCATTACCTCAACGATTCAGACACAGCCGCAGCGACCTCTTCGATAACCTTGGCTGAATTCTCATCGAATTTGCCGGAAGCAAGGGCTTCCAGGATATCCTGATGACCTGCCCTCATCCTGTCCAGGAACGAAGCCTGGAACTCCGGTACGGCATCAATGGAGATATCGCTCATGAGCGCATGAGTGCCGCAGTACAGGATAGCCACCTGCTCCCCTACCGGCATCGGAGAATACGTCGGCTGGATCAAGAGTTTGTTGTTCTTGCGCCCCTTGTCCAGTGCCATTGCTGTGACCTTGTCCACATCCGAAGAGAACTTCGAGAAGGACTCCAGCTCGTTGTACTGTGCCTGGTCTATCTTAAGGGTACCGGCCACCTTCTTCATCGACTTCACCTGGGCGGCTCCACCGACTCGGGACACCGAAATACCGACATTGATGGCAGGGCGCTGGCCCTGGTTGAACAGACCGGATTCGAGATAGATCTGGCCGTCGGTGATGGAGATGACGTTTGTAGGAATATAAGCCGAAACGTCACCGGCCTGGGTCTCGATGATAGGCAGGGCGGTGAGCGAACCGCCTGCCTTGACCTTGCCCCTCAGACTCTCCGGAAGATCGTTCATCTGCTCTGCGACTTCCTGTTGGTCAATGATTTTCGCAGCCCTTTCAAGGAGCCTTGAATGAAGATAGAACACATCGCCAGGATAAGCCTCACGCCCGGAAGGACGGCGGAGGATCAGGGACACCTCACGGTAGGCAACGGCCTGTTTCGAAAGGTCGTCATAGACAACGAGGGCAGGACGGCCGGTATCGCGGAAATATTCCCCGATGGCGGCTCCGGAGAAAGGAGCGTAATACTGAAGGGCCGCCGGATCGGCTGCGGTTGCAGCTACTACGATCGTGTAATCCATCGCTCCCTTGGCGCGGAGGGTCTCGACGATGTTGGCGACCGTAGAACCTTTCTGGCCGACAGCCACATAGATGCAATAGACCGGCTTTCCTTCCAGGTAGCAGGACCTCTGGTTGATGATGGTGTCGATCGCGATGGAAGACTTGCCTGTCTGACGGTCTCCGATTATCAGCTCACGCTGGCCGCGTCCGATAGGAATCATGGCATCGATGGCCTTCAGGCCTGTCTGGAGCGGTTCAGTGACCGGCTGGCGGTAAATCACCCCGGGAGCTTTACGTTCCAGAGGCATCTCAGTCAACTCGCCGCCAATGCTGCCCAGGCCGTCGAGAGGAACACCGAGAGGATCGACAACCCTGCCGAGCATCTGTTCGCCCACCTTGATTGAAGCGATCCTGCCGGTCCTGCGGACCATCATCCCCTCCTTGACCTCGTCGGTAGGACCGAGCAAAACGGCTCCGACATTGTCCTGCTCGAGATTCATCACGACTCCCTTCACACCGCTCTCGAATTCAAGCAGTTCTCCCGCTTCGGCATTGGCAAGCCCGTACATGCGGGCGACACCGTCGCTGACCTGGAGAACCTTGCCGATTTCTTCGAAACGGAGGGAGGTATCGATGTCCTTCAACTGCTGGAGGAGCACCTGCGAAATCTCACTTGGTTTTATGTTATTGTTCTGCGCCATATAGAATTACACGATTCTGCGGTTCTTTTCGATAAATTGTCGCTTGATAAGTTCAAGCTGATGGGAAACTGATGCATCGAGGAGCATATCTTCGACTTCAAAGACGAAGCCGCCGATCAGATCCGGGTCGACTACCGTGGTCATCAGCAGTTTGCTGCCGGTCCTGGACTCGATAATCTCCCTGAGCTTCTTCTCAAGTGCGGGAGTGCTGTCTGAATAAACAGGAACGGAAAGCTTACCGCGCACGATGTTGCGGGATTTGTACCAGGCAGTCACGAAGGAATTGAATATCAATCGGATATCGCCAATACGGCCGTTCTTGACCAAAAGGTTGATGAACTTCTTCAATTCCGGACAAAGCTTTTCGCCTTCCGGAAGTGAAGCCTCAAGCAAGGACACCTTCCGGTCCGCAGACACCGCAGCCACATCGACAAGCGCGCTTCTGAGATCCGGAATGTTGTCCAGAACCTTACATAGATGCTGCACCTGTACGATTACAGCCTCCCCTCCGCCGGTCTCGTCGACCAACTTCAGGAGAGCCTCTGCATAGCGTGAAGCGATAATTCCCGTATTCATTCCTTGCCTATTTCATCCACAAGCCTGTTCACAAGCTCAGTCTGGCTGCCGCTGTCCTCCAAATCCTTCTTGAGGACTTTTTCCGCTACGCTGACCGACAGCAGGGCGACTTCCTTGCGGATGTCCCGCAATGCGCTCTCCTTATCGGCCGCAATCTGCGTACGGGCATGGTCCATTATCTTGGTGGCCTCATCCTGGGCCTGGACCTTTGCCTGTTCGACGATCATGTCCCTTGATGCCGCGGCCTCCTTGAGGATGCGAGCCTGCTCTTTCCTGGCCTCCTCGATCATCTCCGACTGCTCGGCCGCAAGGTTGCGGAGCTTTTCCTCCGCCTCCTTGGCCGCCTTGATGGAAGCGTTGATCCTGTCCGCCCTCTTCTGGACCGAGTCGGTGATCATAGGGAATCCCCACTTGGCCAGGATGAAGAAGACGATGCCGAATATCAGCGTCATCCATACAATCAATCCGAAATCAGGAGTGATCAGAGACATCGTTACTTGGCGATAAGGCAGACTACGATTGCGAACAAGCAGGCACCTTCGATGAGAGCGCTGACGATGATAGCCGTCATCCTGTAATGAGCGGCCTGCTCAGGCTGACGGGCACCGGCCTCGAGGGAAGCCTGTCCGATCTTTCCTATACCTATTGCAGCAGCCAAAGCAGCCAGAGCCGCACCGATGGCTTTTCCGAGGGTCCCGAGGGACATTCCTGCCTGAAGTAAAAATGCTAAAGGAAACATAATGATATGGTTTAAAAGTAAATACTATTCAATTTCAGCTTTCTGCCTCGACAGCCCGATGAAGACTGCCGAAAGCATAGTGAATACATATGCCTGGATGAATGCCACGAGTAACTCGAGACAGTCCATAAATACTCCGAGGATTACCGCCACGGCGCTAAGGCCTGAGTTGACGGCGACTCCCATCTTGGCCGTCAGGAAGACGACTGCCACCACACCCAGTATCATGAAATGACCAGCGAGGATGTTGGCGAAGAGTCGCACCATCAGACTGAAAGGCTTCGTGAACATACCGATTATTTCGATCACCGGCATCAGAGGGAGCGGAACCTTGAGCCATGTCGGCACTTCCGGCCACAGAATCTCCTTCCAGTAATGCTTGTTGCCGAATATATTGACGGTAAAGAAGGTAAACAGCGCAAGCACAAGGGTTACGGCGATGTTGCCGGTAACGTTTGCCCCGCCTGGGAAGAACGGCACGATACCCATCAAGTTATTGATGAATATGAAGAAAAACGCTGTCAGGAGATACGGGGAATACTTCTTGTAATCTTCTCCTACACAGTCTTTTATGATGTCGTTTTCGACCATGGTCACAAGCATCTCCATAATACCGACTCCTCCTGTCGGAGCTTCCTCGGCAGCATCGTGCTTACGATACCAGGATGCCGTGCCGAGTACGATGAACAGCAGGAGAGCACTGTTGATAAGGAGACCGGCCACGTTCTTGGTTACTGAGAAATCCCATGGACGGACCTCGGATCCATCGGACCCGCGTTCGACAATCTTGTTCTCGTATCTGCTGCCTGCAGGAGCGATATAGAATCCCTTATATTCCCCTTCCTCCAGGTGCCTGGAAGAGAAGCAGTGGAAACCGCCGCCGGCCTTGCTTATGACGATGACCGGAAGCGGAATGCTGACCGGTTTCCCCTTCACTGTGGTGATGTGCCACTCATACGAGTCACGGACGTGACCGTAGAGATATTCATCCATGTCGAAAGTGAGTCCATCGTCGGCGGACTGTGCTTCCTGGGCTGGCAAAGCCAGCGGAAGCAACAGCGACAGCAATATGACGATCCACTTCTTCATCAGAGTTCTACACAGGCACTTACGTGATTATTGCATATTTCCACAAATCCGGAATCGATGGACAGGCTTTCTTCCTTGCCTTCCTCCGAGCGGTAAACGATATTCCCTTTCACCAGGGACGAAATCAGCGGGGCGTGATCTTCAAGGACCACGAACCTCCCTTTCGCTCCCGGCAGTTCCACCATGCAGGCTTCCGCCTGCACAAGGACGCCCTCAGGACTATGGACGCTCAACTGGATCATTGCCTGGCTTTTGCAAGGATATCTTCTCCCTTACGGATGGCATCTTCTATGGTTCCCACATTGAGGAATGCCTGTTCAGGAAGGTAATCCACCTCTCCGTCCAGGATTCTCCTGAATCCTTCGACGGTGTCCTTGATGTCCACCATCACGCCAGGTACTCCGGTAAACTGTTCAGCCACGAAGAATGGCTGCGAGAGGAACCTCTGCACCCTCCTGGCACGGTTGACGGTCTGCTTATCCTCATCCGAGAGTTCGTCCATGCCGAGGATGGCTATGATGTCCTGCAGTTCCTTGTTTCTCTGGAGGATCTGTTTCACCCTCTGCGCGGTCTCGTAATGGTCGGTGCCGACTATGTTAGGATCCAGGATCCTGGATGTGGACTCCAGCGGATCCACGGCCGGGTATATTCCCAATTCGGTAATCTTCCTGCTGAGGACGGTCGTTGCATCCAGATGGGAGAAAGTCGTAGCCGGAGCCGGGTCCGTCAAGTCATCCGCCGGCACATATACAGCCTGGACGGAAGTGATGGATCCGTTCTTGGTGGAAGTAATCCTTTCCTGCATCTGACCCATTTCCGTGGCCAAGGTAGGCTGATAGCCGACGGCAGAAGGCATACGCCCCAGAAGGGCGGAAACTTCAGAGCCTGCCTGCGTGAACCTGAATATGTTGTCTATGAAGAACAGTATGTCGCGAGGTCCGTCTCCGGTGTCGGAATCGCGGAACGACTCGGCCAGCGTAAGACCCGAAAGTGCAACTGACTGACGCGCTCCTGGCGGTTCGTTCATCTGGCCGAATACCATCGACACCTGGGATTTCTCCAGCTCCTCACGGTCGACCTTGGTCAGATCCCAGTGGCCTTCTTCCATGCTCTTCTGGAATTCCTCTCCGTATTTGATGACTCCGGATTCAATCATCTCGCGGAGGAGGTCGTTACCTTCCCTGGTACGCTCACCGACTCCGGCGAAAATGGAGAATCCGTTGTGCTTCTTTGCGATATTGTTAATCAGCTCCTTGATGAGTACGGTCTTGCCTACTCCTGCGCCACCGAAAAGACCGATCTTGCCTCCCTTCAGATAAGGCTCGAGCAAGTCTATGACCTTTATACCGGTATAAAGGACCTCCTGAGACGTCGTGAGATCTTCAAATTTAGGCGGGTCACGGTGAATAGGCAACGAATTCGCATTTCTCAGGGCACCAAGTCCGTCGATGGTATCGCCAACTACGTTCATTACCCGTCCCCTGATCTGGCCTCCGGTAGGCATCGAGATAGGAGCCTTGGTATTCTCGGCCTTCATCCCTCGACGCAATCCGTCCGTGGAATCCATTGCCACACACCTGACGGTATCCTCCCCTATATGCTGCTGAACTTCAATAACCAATGGCTTCCTGCCCTCTCCCCTGTCGACCAGGAGTGCATCGTGGATGCTCGGCAAAGCCTTTTCATCGGTATCGGCACCGAAGTGTACATCCACTACCGGACCAATGATTTGAGAAATATAACCTATGCTTTCTGACATATGCGAGAACCGCTGTAAATTTTACGCCAAATTAATGAATATTTCCCAAAAAGGAAAGAAGACGGACCGATTTGAACATCGATCCGTCTTCTTTTATCGTTTATTGTCAGACTTGCTTACTTAACCAAGCAGACAGCAACACGGTTCTCCTCAGGAGTGTCGAATGGGTTGATAGTGTCACCGAAGTATTCAGTGATGATCCTATCCTTAGCGATGCCGGCAGCCTCGATAGCAGCAGCAACAACCTCAGACCTCTTCTGAGAGAGGAACTTGTTCCTCTTGGCAGTACCAGTGTCCTTGTCAGCATAACCGCTTACGCGAACCTTGGTGTCCGGGTGAGCCTTAAGGGCCTCGACGATCTCATCGATCTTGAGCTGCTCGCTGTCGCGGATATCCCACTTGTCGATGATGAAGAATACATTGCGCTGGAGTGACTCGAATACAGGCTCGGTCTCAACAACTGGCTCAACAACGACTGGTTCTGGTTCTGGCTCTGGCTTAACGACTGGAGCAGGAGCTGGAGCAGGGGTAGGAACTACCACTGGTACAGGAACTGGCTTAGCCTTACCGAAGCTGAGGGTCAGGCCTGCGAGAGCCTTGATCTGGAAGTCAGCCTTGGAACCCTGCTTTGAGTTGAAGTAGTCGTTGATGAAGCTGCAGTTACCCTCGAGGTTGAGAGCAAGGACGTCGGTGAGCCTGATGTTCAAACCTGCACCAGCCCTGAGAGCTGGTGAAAGGCTCTTCTCTTCCCAGAGATAGCCGTTTGCAGGGAACTGGTTCTTCACTGCGTTAGCCTCATCATTGTTGAATGCATAGTTCGCACCAACACCACCGAAGATGTAAGGATTGAGGAGACGGTCATACTTATAGCCAGCGAAAAGAGCTGCCATATCAGCCATGAGGTCGAGACCACCTTCTACATAATTCCACTTGTAGTTGGTGAGAGGGCCTGCGATAGCACCCTTAGCCTGCCAGCCATTGACATTCAGCCTGGCACCAAAAACTGGCGAGAACTGATAACCGAGACTTACAGCGGCCGATGGAGAAAGCAGGTCGGTGAACTTGGTCTCACCGATCGTGTGTGCGACTCCGCCCTGCAGCTGCATGAACCAGTAACCATCAAAGTCCTTGTTCTGAGCATTAGCTACAGGAATCGATGCAGCAAGCACAAGGCTTGCAAGAATAGTTAATATACGTTTCATAATAGTAATGAATATAAAATTGTCCAATTAGCGATGCTAAATTAGTATAAATTTTTCAATCTGCAAAATATATCCACTAATTTGCAGGGCCTTGGAGACGATTTCAGGCGCATTATGGGAATTGGCTCTGATATGAACATAACTCATTTTAAGTATACGGTTCGGCATATTCTGCAGCAGATAGTTGAAGTCCCGAACGAAAGTGGTTCGGGATATACCGCATTTCAGCTATTCAAGAGAGCAAAAATAGAAAAGAACAAGCAAAACGAATGGTATGTCGAGTTTGATGCTCATGACGATGCTTTACCCCTTATGTTCGATTTCAAGAACCGATATTTCAAGTATGAGTTGTGGAACGCTCTGCGCCTTAAAAGCACTAATCAAGTGCGTATGTATGAGATATTAAAGCAATATGAGAAGATTGGGCGCAGGGAACTTACTGTACAGGAATTGCGGGAATTGCTCGGCATTGCCAATAACGAATATATGTATTGGCAAAACTTTAAGGTCCGTGTCATCGACAGCTGCCAGCAGGCACTAAAGGAGACGACGGATATATGCTATACCTATGAGCGCGGTAAGGTCGGGAAAGGCGGCAAGTGGCTGACGATCATATTCTATATACGGAAGAATGAGGACTACATAGATCAGATGACCCTTGATGAATTTATAGAAACACAGCCGAAAGCAGAGACCATTGAAGACGATTGCAGCGAGGAGCCTGACGAAGACGATCTGCGCCTTGCCAGATATGGCGGTGATGAACACCTTG
>ONPI01000021.1 GCA_900319685.1 uncultured Bacteroidales bacterium | reverse complement strand
CTCACGAACTGGGAAGAAGGCAAGGTCGAATGGTTCGACTGCCCGCTCAACCCTGGCGAACCGGAGGGAGCCACCCGGAAGGTTCCGCTCACAAAGGTGATCTACATCGAACGTGACGACTTCATGGAGGATGCGCCGAAGAAGTTCTTCCGTCTCAAGCCGGACGGAGAGGTCCGCCTCAAGTACACCTACATCATCAAGTGCGAAGAGGTCGTGAAGGATGCCGAAGGCAACGTCGTGGAGTTGAAATGCACCTATGACCCTTCCACAAAGCCAGGAGGCGGCGAATGGCGTTCCGTGAAGGGCACGATCCACTGGGTTTCCGAAGACTACGCACGCGAAATCGAAATCCGGAACTACGACCGTCTTTTCCTCAAGGAGGACATGAACTCCATCGAAGAAGGCAAGGACTACAAGGACTACCTCAATCCGGAATCACTCACCGTCATCGGCGGACTGGCCGAGCCGGCCCTCCTGGAGGACAATTCCGGAATAGCCGTACAGTTCGAGCGTACCGGTTATTATTTCAAGGATCCGGACAGCACTACGGAGAAGGCCGTATTCAACAAGACTACGGCCTTGAAGGATTCCTACAAACCTGAATAACGGTGAACTTGCCTTGGTTCATAGCCGGGAGGTACCTGTTCGCGAAGAAATCACACAACGTGATCAACATAATCTCCGCGATCAGTGCCATCGGCATGGCCATAGGCACGGCTGCCCTGATCATAATCCTGTCGGTGTACAACGGGTTCGACGAGCTGGTGAAATCAACCCTAAGCAATGTTGAGCCGGATATCCTCGTATGCCCCGCCAAAGGCAAGGTATTCACTCCCGAAGAGTCCATGCTGCAGAGCCTCAGGAGCGATCCTTCCATCAAGGAATGCTATCTCGTCCTCCAGGAAAACGTATTCGTGGATTATGAAGAACACCAGGGAATAGCCAAGGCGAAGGGAGTCGATGGGAACTATGAAAAAGAGTCTCCTCTCGCAGACCATATCACGAGCGGTACATTCTCCCTCCACAAGGGAGACCTCCCGCAGGTGGTAGTCGGGGCGGGACTCGCCTACAAGATGGGAATGAATCCTGCATTCCTGTCCTCTGCCGAAATATATTTTCCAAGGAGGGACAGGAACTTCTCACTCGCCAATCCGGCTGCATCCATCGAATCGGTCCGCGCCAGGCCTTCAGGAGTATTCACGGTCAACCAGCAGATCGATGAAGAACTGATGATCCTTCCGCTGGACAAGATGAGGCAGCTACTGGGCTACGAAGACGAAGTCTCCGGAATCGAGATTCGCCTGACGGACCCATCTTCCAATAAGGCCCTGAAGAATACCATAAAGTCCGTCCGGAAAATGGTGGGTCCCGACTTCAAAGTCCTAGACAGGTATCGCCAGAATCCTTCCCTGTACAAGATGATGCGCTACGAGAAGGCAGCCATCTACCTCATCCTTATATTCATCATAATCATCATAGCTTCCAACATTTTCGGAAGCCTGACGATGCTCATTATCGAGAAAAAGGAGGATATCGAGACGTTCCGCAGCCTGGGCGCCACGGACAGGATGCTCCGGAAGACCTTCACCCTGGAAGGATGGCTGATCTCACTGCTCGGACTCGCCGCAGGCCTGGTTGCAGGAATCGGATTCGCACTCCTGCAACAGAAATTCGGCTTCATCAAGATGCCGGGGAACTTCCTGGTCAGCGCCTACCCGGTAATCCTCCAGTGGGGCGATGTCCTTGTCACCGTGGCCGGGGTGGCAATCATAGGTTACCTGATCGCCCTGATCCCCGTCCGCAGGAATATTTCTATTTCCGGTAATAAGTAACCGAATCCGAAGTGCCGTCGTCGGCAACTACCCTGAACGTATCCTGGTACGTATCCAAATAAAGGGAAGGGAAAGTCCAGACGACACCCAGAGAATCATCCGGGCGGGTCAGTTTACCTACTTCTTTATCATTCTGGTACAATGTCAGTGACTTGGCGTTGCTGTAAACCTTGATCCTGAGCGGCTCCCCTGCCGGATAGTACCTCAGCCTCTTGGATGTGATGCAGACGGTGGTCTCGCTGTTGTTCCACAACGACTTGTATAGATAGAAGACGTCTTTCCTGGTCTTCCTGTCACGGGTAACCAAGCCTTTGTCGTTCATATACTTCCGGTCGTTGTTGCGGGTGAATCTGACACCATCGTCAGAGTCCATGTAGCCCTCCTGGCGGTTGGCGACAGGGAAATCGAACATCACCCAGAGAGAGGTGAAATTAAGCCATGGCATCTGGGCGAGCTTGCGGGCATATGCCTCGTGGAACTTGTTGGCATATTCCTCATAATGACGGGAATCGTTGTCCTGGTCACGCACGGCCTCATCCTGGTCCCAGACATGGCAGAAAGGATTGTTTCCTACACCGTACTCGCTCACGTTGACAGGTCCTTTCCATTTCCCCTTGACCTTTTCCATCTCGCTGACAATGGTCGAGAAGTCGTTAGGGGTGTAATACCAACCGAAGTAGATGTTCTGGGAACAGAAATCACCGGCCAGCATAGGATAACCTTCACGGGCAAGACGGGAATCGTCCGTGAAGCCGATGAAACGGTACGGATCGAGATGCTTCGCCATCTTGTAAAGTTTCTTGGTCTGGTAGAGGACCTTGTCAGGATCGAATTCACCCTGGAACTCATTGCTGTTCCCCCAGGTGTCCAATTCGTTCCACATTCCCCAGAACGCGATGCTAGGATGGTTGAACAGATTGGTGACCATCTCCTTCATCTGGTGCTGGATATTGTTGAAGTACAGCTGCTTTGCCTTAGCTCCACAAACATTGACCCACGGCACCTCCGTCTGGACTATGATGCCCAGGGAATCGCAAAGGCGGAATGCATAGTCGTTGTGAGGATAGTGGGCAAGGCGCAGGAAATTGGCTCCCAGTTCCTTGACCATCCTGTAATCCCGCCGGTAATCTTCCTTTGTAAGGGCGGAAGCCTTTCCGTCCATATCCTGGTGCATAGCGACGCCGCGAAGCTTGTATGGCCTGCCGTTGAGGAGGAATCCCCTATCAGGGTCCATCTCCATGGAACGGTATCCGACCTTGGTCTCGGCGACATCGACGACATGTTCACCCCTGAATATCGTGACACGCATCGTGTAGAGATACGGATCGTTGACACCATCCCAGAAGCGGATGCCGGTGACATGGAAATCGTGGCTGAATTCATATTCGGAGAAAGCCTTGACGCGGATCTCACGGTCAGCTTCATAACCTAGCGTTCCATCCGCTTCCAGCAGTTCAACCCTGACCAGGATGTCAGCCGCCTTGTTCCCCGAGTTGACGATCCTCGTCTTTACATCCGTGGATATCTTCCTCCTGCTGACCACCGGCGTCTCCACCCTGAGCCTGTACATGCCGTACTTCTCCGGGGAGAAATATACATCGTCCATACCCAGGAGCCAGACCCTGCCGTGGAGTCCTCCGTTCTTGTTGAAATCGGAAGAGACAGGAGCCATGTTGATATCCTCCGAATTGTTGCAGATGACCTCCAACCTGTTGGTGCCTCTGTCCAAAACTTCTCCGATGTCCACCACGAAAGGTGTATATCCACCCTTGTGGGCAGCCACCTGCTCACCGTTAACCTTGACAACAGCAGCTTGGGCGGCTCCTTCGAACAAAAGGAAGTGAGACTTCTTAGGGTCGCGGACCTTGAAGTCGCAACGATAAGTCGCATCCCCCCTGTAATATGCCGGAGAATGTCCGTCTATCGCATTGTACGAATGAGGAAGGGTAACCGTCTGCCAGGTGTTCCCATCCTTGCTGAATTCCCATTTCCTCAACTCTTCCTGATGAGTGCCCCGTATCTGGGCCCCGAGAGGAAAGCATATGACCAGTGCCAGCAGGGCGAGTTTGAATTGTTTCTTCATTTGTCTAATGGTTTCTAGGATCAGGAATAACTAGCGCATCACCTTCATGTTACCTACATTGAGTCCCCAGCAGCCATCCTGCACGACAGGGACTCTCTTCCCGTCCAGGTCGCTGATGAATGCAGGCTCGGAAAGGAAAGTATGTGAATGTCCGCCGACCACGATATCGACGTTGCGTACCCTGCCCACGAGCATCGGATCGGTATAGGGTTCTCCTTCGAAACCGATATGAGTCAGGGCGATAACCAGGTCGCATCCCTTCTCGTCCTTGAGGAAGGACGCCCATCTGTTGACGACCTCAGCGTTGTTGAATGCCGGAATCTGGCTGGAGACCTCCCTCGAGACGAGGATGGTGATATCCGGCATCAAGCCTATGATGCCGATCTTCATCCCCGCCTTCTTGATTATGGTGTACGGCCTGATGTAGCGGCCTGCCTCCAGATTCGAGAAATCGTAATTCGCACAGACCACCGGGCACTTTATCTTTGCAAGGCGTCTCGCAAGGTCCTCGACACCGTTGTCGAACTCATGGTTGCCTAGAGTTATGCAGTCATATCCCATCGCATTAATCAGTTCGACTTCCAGGTCCCCGTTAAGTACTGAATAATAGGAAGTTCCCTGATTGAAATCCCCAGCATGCAGCATCAGGACATTACGCTTTCCGTCTGCTTTGACCACGCTGTCACGGTAGGCGGCGCGCTCGATCACTCCTCCGAGTCCGGCTTCCTCTCCCGCCCTTTCAGGCTCAAGGTGGCTGTGGGTGTCGTTGACGTGAATGATAGTTAGCCTCTTCTGGGCTGCCGCATCGGTAGCTGCCAATACCGCGAGGATGCATATCCCCGCAATGAATCCTTTCATTCTCATTTTCCGTCCCCCTCCTTGAGGATAGTGATCCAGTGCTGGTTTTCGAATTCCACAGGTTTCCCGGCAGCGGTCAGGCTCTTTACGTAAGCTATCATCGTATCATATAGCCATCCGTTGCAGAAGATGGTTTCAACGGCGTTCTTCCCGATTGAATATCCATCGCCTCCGTCCAGGAGGAAATTGATGGTCGCGACGCCGTAAACCTTGTCGTCGTCCAGCGGCTCGCCATTGACGGTCGCCGACACGATCTTGCCGTTCTTGGCCACCACCTTGACTCCGCCGAGTATCTGGAAGGAAGTAGCAGCCATCTGGTCCAGTATGGCCCTGACGTCCCTTCCATGAAGGGCGACATAGCATAGGTTGTTCTTGAACGGGAACATGGACTGGATGTCATCGCAGAGTATTTCCCCGGCCGGCATGTCTATCCTTATCCCTCCCCTGTTGGATATTCCGATATCTATCTTCTTCCCGGTGCTGTCAGCCGTAGCCCTCATCAATTCATCGATGAACCAGTCGTACAGTTCACATTCCGGCTTCTTCCTGACCATCACCCTTGTGGAATAGCCGACGACTTTCTTTACGTCGGCCATGGCAGGCTGGGCACCGAGCATGAGGCTCGCAACCTTCCTGACCGTTCCTTTGCGGAACTTCTTCCCGTTAGGGGCATAGTATGTGCGCCCCTTGACATAACCCATGGCCTCTTCCACGTTGTCTGCCGTGGAAGCGGTCACACCCGTCCTGTGCCCGTCGATCGGGTCCGTGGACCAGCTGATGACCGGACCCTGGGCATATGAACTGGCCGCAGCCAGGATGGCCGCAGCAGCCAGCAATGATTTCAAACAATACCCCTTCATATTACAATCAGCTTTGTTTGAGCCATTTCCAAAGATCCTTGAATGTGGATTTCTTGCCGAACATCAGGATACCGGCCTTGTAGATCTTTGCCGAAGCCCATGCACATCCGAGGAAAGTCAGGAACAACAGTACTACCGACAGGATCAGCTGCCAGGCAGGTACTCCGTAAGGAATCCTGGCCAGCATCACGATAGGAGAAGTGAACGGGATGATCGAACCCCACACTACCACCGGGCTGTCCGGATTCTGGAAAGCCATAAGGATGATGAAATACGCTATCATCAGCGGTATGGTCAGCGGCAGCTGCAACTGGCTGGCATCGCCCTCGTTCTCGACTGCGGAACCGACGGCCGCATACATCGAAGCGTACAACAGGTATCCCAGGATGAAGAATACCAGGAAGGATACGATAAGCTTGACCCAAGGAATGTTGGCCAGGGTGCCTACCACTTTCTGCATCTGGTTGATCTGACCTGGAACGACTTCGGCAGTATCGACTGCTTCCCCCAGGGCAACTGTGCCAAGGTCGGTACCTCCAGGCATGTTTACAGTCTGGCCCATCATCTGAGGATTGTTCTGAAGGTCCTTGAGCATATCCTTACCCATGAACGCGCTGGCGACTCCCGTCAGGATGACTGTGAGCACGATCCACAGCAGGAACTGGGTCAGGGCGACCAGGGCGACGCCGATGATCTTGCCGAACATCAGGTCGACAGCCTTCACTGAAGATATGAGAACCTCGACCACCCTGCTGGACTTCTCTTCGATGACGCTGGACATGACCTGCGCCCCGAACATCGTGATGAACATCCAGATTATGATTCCGAGCACCATCGAGACTATCATATAGATACTTGATTCAGAGAGAGTTTCCTTTCCTGACTCATCGAGGGTATATTCCGTCACCGAAACGTGCGACTTCACCTCCTCCATTATCTGGGAGAGGTTCTCGATACCATACTGGCGTACCCTGTATTCCTCGACGGCGTCATCTACCTTGTTGCGGAGGCCGGATGTGAACTCGACCCCGAGAGGGTCCTTGGAATACGTCTGGACGGTAACGGTCTTCGCAACGGTATCCAAAGAAGAAATGACCACCAGGACATCCTTCCCTATCGAAGCGAGACGCCCCTTGAGGTCGTCCGGAGCCTCCGAGGAATAATCTTCGTAGGTAATCCTTTCAGTATCGGTCAGATGAGGCATCACGATCCCAGACTGGTCCACTACGGCGACATCCTGCTTCCTTTCCTTGGTGTTGCCCATGATGTACATAACGACGACCATCATCGCGGCAAAGAGGATAGGCACCAGGAAGGTGGTTACCAGGAACGACTTCTTCTTCACGCGGGTGGAATACTCGCGTGCGATCACTGTCTTGATAATTCTGAAATCCATAATCTATTCCTCCGTTACAAGTTTGATGAAAATGTCGTTCATCCTCGGAATGAGTTCCTTGAATGAATTCACAGGGACACCCTGCTCCAGCAGGGCGGATAGAGCCTCGTTGGTGGATACACCCTCTTCCAGCGAAAGGACGGCGGTATGGCGCCCCGCATTATCCGCGTCTGAAAGTACCTTGAACCGTCCTTCCGACGACGCGACAGCCTCGCCGGAGGTATAGACCAGTTCGATATTGTTGTTGCCGTACTTGCGGCGTATCTCATCCACACCGCCCTCGATAACCAGACGGGACTTGTTGATAAGGGCTATGTTGTCGCATAGTTCTTCGACCGACTCCATGTTGTGGGTGGAGAGTATGACGGTAGCCCCTTCGTCCTTGAGCCTCAGGATCTCCTTGCGGATGAGCTCGGCATTGACCGGATCGAAGCCTGAGAAAGGCTCGTCCAGGATCATGAGAGAAGGTTTGTGGACTACTGTCGTGATGAACTGGACCTTCTGCGCCATACCCTTGGAGAGTTCTTCGACCTTCTTCTTCCACCAGTCCTGGATTCCGAAACGGACGAACCACTGCTTCAGTTCCTTTCGCGCATCGTTGGCGCTCATTCCCTTCAGTTGTGCGAGATACATGGCCTGGTCCCCGACTTCCATCTTGCGGTATAGTCCCCTTTCCTCAGGCAGGTAGCCGATCTTCTCGACGTCGCCCTGGGTTATAGGACGGCCCTTGAAGAGCACCTCGCCTCCGTTAGGAATCGTAATCCGGTTGATGATGCGGATCAGCGTCGTCTTTCCGGCACCGTTAGGCCCCAGGAGTCCGAATATCCCACCTTCGGGGATATTGATGCTCACCCTGTCCAGGGCGACCTTGGCTCCGAAATTCTTGCTGACTTCCCGGCATTCGATAATGTTTTCCGTACTTGTCATATATTCAAAATCTTGTTCGTTAATTCAACCAGAAGATCCCCCGGCGCAGCCTCACCGGCGTCTCCACCCTTGCTTTTGTAGTCATAGTCACAGAGCAAGGAAATGACTTCCATAGCCTTGCGCACAGGATAGTTCGCAACCGCGACGTCATATTCCCTCCAGAAAAACGGATTGACTCCCTGGAGGGCAGCTGCAATCTCGGTCTTGTCGGGATAACGGTTCTTCTCCTTGAGGGCTCCGTACTTGAGGATCCTCACGAAATGGGTATACAGGGCGCTGACAGCCATCGGCATGGCGAAGCGCACGGACAGGCCCAGATGCACTGCGACGTCGAGCGCCTTGGCTCCGTTACGGCCCGAGAGTTCCTTGGTAAGTTCGAAAACGCTGTATTCCCTGCTTATTCCGACATTTTTCTCGATGTCGGATGCTGAGACAGAAACCGCTCCCTCCGGAAGGTTCTTGAGCAACTTGTCGGTCTCGAGCACGATCTTGCTCATGTCCGTTCCGGCATATTCAGCCAGCAACGCCGCAGCGTCAGGGGCTATCTCGAGCCCTCTCGAGGAATAATAGCGGCTTATCCAGGAAGCCATCTCATAATCCCTCAAGGCGTTAGATTCAACCACGACACCGTTCTTGACGCACTGCTTGTAAAGTGCTTTGCGTTTGTCAGCCGAGGAACCGCGCATCAGCAGGACCAGGACAGTGGAATCGAGAGGATTCTCGCAATACACCGCAAGCTGCTCCAGGTCCCGCATCGCCTGGGCCTCCTTGACCACCACCAGCTGCCTTTCCGCCATCATCGGGAAACGCCTCGCTGCCGTGATGACGGTGTCGGCATCGACATCGGCTCCATAGCATACAGTCTCGTTGAAATCCCGGGAAAACTCGTCCAGCGAATATTCCATCACCGCATTACAGACCATGTCCGTATAATACGGCTCATCCCCCATCAGAAGATAGACGGGGGAGAATTCGCCAGCCTTGGCTTTCTCGACTATTTCACGGCACTGTGCACCGACATCGACCTGACTCTTCGCCATGGGTACAAATCAATACTTGAAATCCACAGTCTTCGGCAGGACGTCGGAGGAAGTTCCTATCAATGCTGAATAGTCTCCCCTCTCCGCGACCCACTCGTGTTTACCGGCATCGAAATAGCTGACCGCATCCTTGCCGATGGTTATCTTGACGGTCGCCGTCTTTCCAGGCTCCAGATAGACTTTGGAAAAGCCTTTCAACTCTTTCGGAACACGTTCCACGGAACTGTTCCTGGCTGTCACGTACAACTGTACGACCTCGGCTCCAGCAACATCGCCGGTGTTCTTGACCGGAATGCTGAATGTCAGCCCTTTCTCAACCGAGCCGGAGACCTTCGGTTCTCCGATCTCGAAGCTGGTATAGCTCAAACCGTGTCCGAACGCGAAGGTCGGGACTATGCTTTCATGGTCGAACCACCTGTAGCCCACATAGAGTCCCTCGCTGTACTCAGCATCGAAGATCGTCGCTTCCATCGGCCCCATCTTGATGGCTTCCGTCCGTGCTATGCCAGGATACTGGGCTTCGGTCTGGACAGGATAATCCGAGAGCTGCCTACCGATGGTGAACGGAAGCTTCCCGGAAGGGTTGACGTCACCTGAGAGAACGTCTGCAAGCGAATGGCCGGCTTCGCTTCCGAGATACCAGCCCTGCACGATGGCAGGGACCTTGTCAACCCAAGGCATAGCCACTGCATTGCCGGAAATGTTGATTACTACCATTTTCCTGGCGACAGCGGCAAGAGCCTCGATCACGGCATCCTGGCCGTAAGGCAGCTCATACGATTGCCTGTCGGCACCTTCTGAATCCTGGAAGTTGCTCTTGTTCAATCCTCCGATGAATATGACGCAGTCCGCATCTCGGGCTGCTTCGACGGCATCTGCAACCATCTGGCCGGCGGAACGGTTCTCATTGAGATCCTGGCCGGTGACGACCCCGTCGAACTGACCGCCCGTATCACCCACATAACCGCGCTCGAAAACGACCTCAGCATTGGCAAACCGCTCCCTGATACCCTCGAGCGGGGAATATTCCTTCTTGACCTTCAGGGAGGAACTTCCGCCTCCGACGGTCATCATCTTGATCGCGTTCTCTCCGACTACGAGTATCTTGCCTTCATCCTTGAGAGGCAGTACTCCGCCATCGTTCTTGAGGAGGACTATGGACTCGGCACCGATCTTCCTGGCAGCTGCGATGTGTTCAGGCGAAACGAACGAGCCATAAGGGCGGTTCCTGTCCATCACGGTCCGGAAGATGAGCCTGAGCACCCTGCGGGCCTTGCCGTCAAGAGTCTCCATATCGTACTTGCCGGACTTTATGCCTTCCACGTAAGGATTCGCAAGATAATAGCTGGCATACACATTGGAAGGACCGGAAGTCAGGCCGTCGGTGAATGAGCCGAACTCCATGTCGAGTCCGTGGTTGACGCACTGATCGGTGTCATGTGCGCCACCCCAGTCACTTACCACCACTCCGTCGAAACCCCATTCCCCCTTCAGGATACCGTTCAGGGTATATTCATTCTGGCAGCACCACTGATCCTTGTAAAGGTTGTACGAGCCCATGATCGCCCAGGCGCCTCCTTTCTGGACGGCCGCCTTGAAGGCAGGAAGGTATATTTCATAAAGGGTACGGTCGTCCACTTTCACGTTAGTCAGGAAACGATTGGTTTCCTGATTGTTGAGAGCGTAGTGCTTGACGCACGCAGCCACTCCGTTGCTCTGGACGCCCTGCACGTAAGGTACGACCATGGTCGAAGACAAGAAAGGATCCTCACCGAAATACTCGAAACTGCGGCCGTTAAGCGGAGTCCTGCATATGTTGACGCCGGGACCCAGGAGCATATCCTTCTTCCGGTAGCGAGCCTCCTGGCCGATGCTCACTCCGTAGAGCTTTGCCAGATCAGGGTCCCAACTCGCCGCGAGAGCAGTCAATGCAGGGAAAGCAGTACAGGAATCGCTTGTCCAGCCAGCCTGGCTCCATTTGTCCCAGAGGACTTCAGGACGGATACCGTGAGGGCCGTCGCTCGTCCATAACTCAGGGATGCCCAGACGCGGTACACCAGCTGAGCTGAACTTGGACTGCGCATGCAGGATAGCGGTCTTTTCCTCCACGGTCATCCTCGAAAGGGCATCCTCCACCCTTTCCTCTATCGTTTTTGTATCATCAAGAAAAACAGGCACGTCGTTTCCGGCGGCCTGTTTCCCCCTCTGACCCGACTGACCGCAGGCGGTGACCCATGCCACCACGAGCATCAGGCTGAGAATCAGTCTAGTCTTCATTTGTTTATGCTTCGAATTTCTTTTCCTTGGTTCTTACCACCTTCTCCTTCATCAAATCGACGGCGACGCTGACAGCATCCTCGAAAGTGTCAGCATTCCTTTCGATGAGGAGATCCTGGCCATAGACCCTGGTCTGGATCTTTACGTTCTTGTTGTCCGGCTCCTTGAGCAAAGATAAAGTCACCTCAACATCATCAAGATGGTCGCTGAAACGGGAAAGCTTCGAGACCTTCTTTTCTACGTAGTCGAGCAGTTTCTGGTCCGCATCGAACTTCAGGGATTTTACTCTAATCTCCATTTTTACCTCCGCTTTTTGCCCTTGGATGGGCGTTAACATAAACTTTCTTGAGTTTTTCGACGGAATTGTGTGTATAGACCTGCGTCGCTGCCAGCGAGGAATGTCCTAGAAGCTCCTTTATTGAATTGAGATCGGCTCCTTCATTGAGGAGTTCCGTAGCCAATGAATGTCTCAATACGTGTGGAGATTTCCTCCCGGTAATGCTCCCGACCTGCCCCAGCTCGCTCTTGATCACCCTGTCCACGAAGACCGGATAGAGTTTTCCTCCCTTGCCGGTCACCAGAAGGGGATCGCCTGCAGACCTGCTGCATCCTTCCGTCAACTCAACTGATTTCAAATATAATGAAATTTCCTTACAAAGAGAAGGTACCAGAGGAATTTCGCGCATCTTGTCGCCTTTTCCCCTGACCTTGGCGACCCTTCTCGAAAAGTCCACGTCACCCACCCTGAGGGAGATCAGTTCCGAACGGCGTATTCCCGTTGAATACAGGATGGAGACTATCAGGCGGTTAAGCCTGCGGGAATATATGTCCAGGGATACCTTGTCCTTGCCCCTGATCAGGTCCAGGTTCTCTTCGGAAGCGTCGCTCGCGGTCGAGGTGAAATATTCCTTCATCGATTCCTCGCGGTAGAATACCGGCAGGCGTTTTTCCATCTTCGGACGGGAGACCGAGCGAACCGGATCGGAATCCAGCCGCCGTTCTTTCATCAGCCATTTGCAGAAACCCGACAGGACCGAGAGATGGAGGTTCACCGTCCTCGGGTCCAAAGACTTGCCGTCCAGCAGGAACACTTCATAGGAACGTATCAGGGAAGGCTTCAGGCAATCCAGGAAATCTTCGTCCGAAGCCGCTCCGGAGAACTCCCGGAACCGCTCCAGGACCTCCGTATAGATCGCCTGTGTCCGATCCGAATACCGACGGACCGAACCGATATAGGCTATGTAGTCTTCCGTCAATGACATTCCACGAGACCCATTTCAGAGGCCTTTGCCCTCATCAAAGCATCCGCTTCCTCAAAATTGTTGCCAATCTTTCCGTCCAGGATGGCATCCTTGACATATTCTTTCAAGACACCTATCTCCTTGCAAGGAGGAATGCCGTAGAGTTGCATCACGTATTCCCCTGTGATAGGATTCTTCCAGTTCCGGATGGCATCCTTCTCCTCGACTTCGACCAGTTTCCTTCGCACCAGCTCGAAATTATCCTTGATGCGTGCGACCTTTACCGGATTCTTGGAGGTTATGTCGGCATTGCACAGGAGCATCAGGTCATCGATTTCGTTCCCCGCATCGAACAGAAGACGCCTTACTGCCGAGTCAGTGACCTCATCGTCCACAAGCGCTATAGGACGATGATGGAGTCCCACCAGCTTGCTCACGTATTTCATCTTTTCGTTCAGAGGCATCTTCAACCTGCCGAATATCTTCGGAACCATCTTGGCTCCGACCACTTCGTGGCCGTGGAAAGTCCATCCGCAGGCAGGATCGAAACGCTTGCTTGCAGGCTTGCCGATATCATGGAGCAACGCTGCCCACCTGAGCCAGACGTTAGGCTCGGTGCGCATGGTTTCCACGAAGCCGCTGCCGTCTTCCTGTGGGAAATAGTCTTTCAGTCGGCCTTCCGCGATGGCCGCGGCTTCTGCGGCAGCCACATTGTCCACCACCTGCAGGGTATGGGAGAATATTTCCTTGTGGCCCTTCCCTTCAACAGTCTCTATCCCCTTGAGTTTCAAGAGTTCCGGAAGGATGTATCCGAGCAGTCCAGTTTCGTCGGCCAGCCGGAATCCCATAGATGGATGAGGGGTCACAAGGATCTTGTCAAGCTCTTCTACGATACGCTCCTTCGACAGGATCGCCATCCTGTCCTTCATCGCCTTCATCGCCTCGATCGATTCAGGGACAATGGTGAACCTGTGCTCCGGCGTGCTCAGCTTGGTAGCGAAACGGATGGCTCTCAGCATCCTCAGGGGATCGTCGCTGTAAGTCTGCTCGGGCTCCAGCGGAGTCCGTATTATTCCAGCGGAAAGGTCCCTGATTCCGCCGAACGGATCCACCAGGGCACCGTAGTCCTCCTCCTGGAGGCTGAATGCCATCGCATTGATGGTGAAATCCCTGCGCATCTGGTCTTCTTCCAGGGTCCCGTCTTCCACGATCGGTTTGCGGGAATCGTGGCGGTACGACTCCCTGCGCGCCCCGACGAACTCGATTTCAGCTCCTTCGAACTTCAGCATAGCAGTCCCGAAGTTCCTGAATATGCTGACATTGCAATGGCGCCCGGTCTTCTTTCCGATCGTTTTCGCCACCTCCGTCGCAAGCTCTATCCCGCTGCCTTCCACGACAATGTCGATGTCATCGTTCCGGCGGCCGAGGAAGCAGTCACGGACATATCCGCCGATGACGAACGCCCTGACTCCCAGCTTCCTTGCTGCATCAGACACGATCCCGAATATCGGCTTGTCGAGAAATCCTTCGGTTATGGTCGCATTCATGTTCATACCTGCATCGTCTCCCAATCCGGGAAAGAGGTTATCTGTTCGAACGGTACCTGGGAATCTCCGGTGCTCCTGAATCCGAATGTCCTTTCTCCGTTGGTTATGGCTATGTACCTGACACCCAGCACGAGATTGTATTTCAGCGCCTGTTCCAGCACTTCCCTGTCCATGGCGGTTTCCGGCCTCTTGCATTCCACCACCATCAACGGAGCCGTATCCCTCCCGTAAACCAGTATATCGGCCCTGAAAGGCTTGTCCCCGAGTTTCAGCGATACCTCGCTCATCATCATATATTCCGGGACCTTCATGCTCTCCTTCAGAACACCGATGAACCACTGCCGCACCCTTTCCTCGGGCGTCAGTGCAACCATCTTCTTCCTCAGCGGGTCCCAGATCCGTTTCATTTCACTACTGCATTGTAGATGTCCTCGACGACAAGTCCGGCAAGCGTCATCCCGAACATGGAGGTGATATGCACCAGGGATCCGTTGACCTGCGCCTTTCCAAAGGAGCTTTCTTCCGCGAGGCAGTTTCCGGCGGCTCCCCTGTTAGGGAGGACTTCATCGTCATACACGCACAGGAATCTGCTTGAAGGCAGCGTCCCGGCCTTCTTCATCCGCTTTCGGAGGGCAGCTCCCAGAGGGCATCCCCTCACGCTCCAGAACTCGGCGACCTTGATCCTCCGGGGATCCACCTTCAACGCCGCGCCAAGCGAGCAAAAGAACTTCGCCTTGCTGGCTGAAGCGTTGAGTATCAGCAATGTCTTGTGCTTGAGCGAATCCACGGCATCGATCACATAGTCATAGCCGTCCAGGTCGAACTCTCCGGCGGTTTCTTCGGAATATGTTTTCCGGAGTGCAGTGATCCGAGCCTGGGGGTCAATATCCAGCAGACGCTCCCTCAGGGCATCCACCTTCACCTGCCCCACCGTCCTGGTGGTAGCCATCAGCTGGCGGTTGACGTTGGTGACGCTCACCGTATCCGGGTCCACCAGGGTAAGGTCGGTGATCCCGCTCCTCAACAGGCCCTCCGCGCACCAGCTGCCGACTCCTCCCACACCGAAGATTATGACCCTCGTCCGCCCGAGTGCGGAGGTCACATCTTCTCCCAGCAGGAGCCTCGTCCTGCCATATATTTCCTTGCCGAAGGAGTCCATATTGCAAAAATAGGAATATTTCCGCTTCTATCGGTCATCATCGATCACTCTTCTGGCGCCGACATACCTGGAAAAGTAGTAATAACTGCCATTGAAGGTCTGGATGACGACTCCCTTGCTGCTGCAAGAGTGAAGGAACCGGAAGTTGCCGTCCGGCATGACCTCATAGACGATGGCCACATGGCCAGGATAGACATTCTTCTGAGTATTGAAGAATATCAGGTCGCCCTTCCGGAGTTCGAGCCGGTTGACCGAGCGTCCGTTCTTGAACTGTTCGCGGGCCGTTCGGCCAAGCTTTATGCCGAACTTGGAATACAGTGAATACACCAGGCCGGAGCAGTCGAAAGCCGACGGCCCCGTCTTGCCGAGGGAATACGGACGACCGAGGTATCTGGTCCCGTAAGCCAGCAGCGAATCCACGAAATTGTCCCTTATGGTCGTGGTCTTGATGGCCAGGACTCCGTCAGCTCCTACATCGATCCCGCTGTCCGGAAAATCCGTTTCCGAGACGTACTTGATCATATTCGCAGCCTTGTCCTTCGGATCGGCCGTCGGGCCCTTGCCTGGATTCTGCAGCATCGATACGATCTTTCCACCCACGAACCTGCCCTGGTCGGTGACGGTCACCTGCAGGACGGGAGCCAAGCCGCTGTAACTCTTGACATTGGATCCGAACGGTGTGCAGAACTTTCCGAGACTGTATGCTATCAGCCTGTGGTGGTAGAGCTCGACTCCCCTGGCGACACCTCCTCCCTGGCCTATCACCATGTCCGCTCCAGCATCTATGCAGACTCTCGGGAAGAGGTCCTCGGCAATGTTGAAATGCTCGGAATTAGGGCCGTCGTACGGGCTCTCGAATGATACCACCAGTATGTCACATGAATCCTTGACCGAACGGATATAGCCTCTGATGAGTTCCGATACTATCTCCTCGTCTCCACCAAGGTCTGTCGGCATCTCCGAGAACGAACAGAATCCAATCTTCACCTTCCTGCCTCCGATCTCCCTTGTCTCGAACAAGCACTGGTCCCCATAGCCCAGGACGTCGAATCCGGCATCCTTCAGGACATCCGTCCTGTACAGGGCCGTGGAATCTATGCTTCCGTAGGTAAGGTTTGAACCTGAGAGATATGTGGAAGCTCCTGAGAACAAGGCCTTTGTCTCCTTATCCGAAAGTTCCCTGTCGGCAGAAAGGGCAATCTTGCCCACTATCGTGAATGTCACCTCTCCCCCGGAAGCGGGCTGTGCGGACAAGCGGGCAGCCATACCGAAAAAGGTCAAGAGGAGCGGTATTATATATCTTGAAAACTTGATCTTTGTCATATTCAGGTTAGAGGGATATGCACAAATCGGGCAAAAGTACTCATTTTGATGAAACAAATCACAATTATCGTCCGTATATTTTTTACAACTGTCTGGGGATGTTCTGGTTTTGACAGCATCGATTCCGGATGGTAAGCACGCCGGGCTTCCGGAAGATCTGCCCGTAAAAACCGTTCTTCCATAAATTTAGTTGCTGATAACAACTACGCACTCGCTGCCTAATCGACCAAGTCGTTTAGCTTAATCCGAACCGCCTAGGCTGCGGTTCCGACGAGTATCCTGCGGACTTTACGCCTTCTATGTTCCGAGTACAGGGTATCATTCAAGAAGGACGCTCCGGCGGATTCCTTTAATGCCGGCTAAGATTCAAAGGATAAGCTTCGGTTAGCCCGCCTTCCGGCAGGCCGCGGCCGACAACCAAAGGAAGGATAAGCGTGTAGAAAGCTGTTGGGAACGTTGTTTGGACGGCGGTTCGACTCCGCCCATCTCCACGAAGGGAGGGATGCCGAAACTGGCATCCCTCCCTTCGTGAGATATACCATCTTACCCCCCTGCACCCCCTATGGGGGACTGAGGAGCGTTCCCCTCAGACTCCCTGCCTCTCCGCTAGGGGAGTCGCCTTTCGCAAAGTCCCGGCCCGGCCGGTCGGCTGATGCCGACTTTACAATTCCTCGTCCCGACTTATGTTTACCGGAATGCCATAATGTCACCTGGTATAGAAATAATTGATTGTTAATGATTTAATATATCAAATGGTCTTGAAATCAACACCATCAGATCAATTAACAAATTGAATATAAGCACTTTCCGTTCCAGCCGAAATGAGGAGTAAATTGTTATTGTATAGTAATGCGCGCAAAAAGCTTATCTTTGTGAAAACCGATTACCATGGATTTGAAGAAACTGATATCAGCAGCAGTCCTCCTGGGTCTGGCAGCGACGTTGTCCTTCGCGCAGCATCGGGCGGACAGGCAGGACTTGACCGATCCGGCCTCCTCGACGATGATCCTGTTCGGGGATCCGCAGGGATATGTGAAGTATGACATCAACCAGCCCATCTTCGAGTTGACCACCCTCTGGGTCTCGGACAACGTGGAGCATCTGAACATCAAGGCAGTACTGTGCACCGGAGACCTCGTGGAACAGAACGAGAACAACGCCCTCAACCGCAATATGCTCAACCAGAGCAGTACCCAGATGTGGGAGAGCATCAGCCGCTCGCTTTCAAGGATAGACGGGAAGGTCCCCTTCATCAGTTGCGGGGGCAATCACGACTACGGATTCAAGCACAGCGAGAATTATAACACCAACTATCCAAAGTACATAACCTTCGAGCGCAACGGGTGCTACGTGGATTGCCTGAAGGAAGAATATCCGAACCGCCTCGGACATGCTTCCCTGGAGAATGCCGCCTTCGAGTTCGAGATGCCTGGATGGAGCCACAAGATACTGGTGATCAGCTCGGAATTCGCACCTTCTGCCGGGGCTGTGGAATGGGCCAGGAAACTCGTGACTTCAGACAAATACAAGGACCACTATGTGATCTACCTTACCCATTCCTGCCTCAAGGAGGACACCGCCGAATACACCGACCATGAGGGTTACTGGGTCACCAAGCAGGAAGGCAACCATTCCGGGAAGATGCTGTGGGACAACCTGTTCAGCCAGGTCGACAACATCCGGCTGGTGATTTGCGGCCACACCGGACGTCCGGCCAAGACCGGCAACGTGGAGGATGATTTCCGCCTGAGTACGGCTTACCGGGTGGACAAGAACAGGTCCGGCAAGGAGGTCCACCAGATGATGTTCAACGTGCAGACTGTCGGAGGCGGCTGGGAAGGCAACGGCGGAGACGGATGGCTCCGCATCCTCGAGTTCATGCCTGACGGAAAGACCATCAAGGTCCGCACCTATTCCCCACTATTCGGAATATCCCCATCGACCCGCCACCTGGCACACCGTACCGCCAGTTACGACCAGTTCGACATGGTGATAAAGTGATTCATGCGAGTTTCTGGTAGGCCAGCCTTTCCGCTCCGTCAGCCAGATAGATGATGCCGCAATACTTGAAGCCGGCCTTGGCTATAACGTGCTGCATGATATGGTTGTCGCGGTGCGTGTCGATCCTGATATTGCCGCATAGGGAGAATGAATAATCCATTATTTCCCTGAATACGCCATAGGAATCCCTGGAGCTTGCGATCCTGTGGATGACCATGTATGGCAGATCATCGTCGAGCCACTTCCCGTCGATATAGGCATAAGTCGGCTCAGGTGAAGGGATTATCGCGAAATATGCCACAACCTCTCCGTCGTGGACAACCACCCGGCCAACTCCCAGCTCGATATCCGAACGTACTTGCTCTTCCCCGGGATACGGGCCCTCCCATTGATGTATATTCCCGTCCGCACGCATTATCTCCCTGGCCTCGGAGAAAAGCCAGAGAACCGTATCCAGGTCGCTGTATGCAGCAGGTCTTACCATCTTGTCTACAGCC
>ONPI01000079.1 GCA_900319685.1 uncultured Bacteroidales bacterium | reverse complement strand
GGTGAAGGCCGTCTATGACGCCGACCAGAGCGGGTTGACCCGTGAGCAGCAGATGGTCCTGAAGAATCTGTACCAGAGCTTTACCCGCAACGGTGTGGACCTGGACGAGGAGTCCCAGGCCCGCCTGAAGGAAATCAACCAGAAGATCGCAGCCGCCCAGCAGAAGTTCGGAACCAACCTGCTGGCCGAGAACAATGCCTTCAAGGAAAAGTTCGGAGTGCCGGTTTCTTCCTATACCTCCGAGATGACTTCCTGCGAAGACAGGGCCCGCCGCGAGGAGATGTTCAAGGCATATTCTTCCAGGGGCAACAACGGTAATGAATATGACAACAAAGCCCTCTGTCTGGAGATCCTGAAGCTCCGCGCTGAGAAGGCCAGGATGCTCGGATTCGACACCTTCGCCGCCTACCAGCTGGACAACAAGATGGCCCGCGACCCGCAGACCGTGGAGGATTTCCTCGACCGCATCCAGAAGGCGGCCAACGCCAAGGCCCTGGAGGAAGTGGCAGAGATGCAGAAGATCCTGGATGAGGATATCGCTGCCGGAAAGGTTGAGGCTGGAGCAAAGATCCAGCCTTGGGACTGGTTCTACTATGCCGAGAAGGTGCGCCAGCGCAAATATGCCTTGGACGAGAACCTCACCAAGCCATATTTCGCGATGGAGAATGTCCGCGGAGGAGTTTTCGCCGCAGCCAACAAGATTTACGGCATCAACGTGGAACCTCTTGACGGTGTTCCTGTATATAATCCTGCGGTTGATGCGTTCAAGGTGACAGACGCCGACGGATCCCTGCTCGGAATATTTATGACCGACTATTTCCCTCGCGCTTCGAAGAGAGGCGGTGCCTGGATGACGGAATTCCGCCCTCAGTACATCGACAAGGACGGCAACGATGTCCGCCCTGTGATTATCAATGTGGGCAACCTGACTGCTCCTACCGATTCGACTCCGGGACTCTTCACCATAGACGAGGTGGAGACTGCCTTCCACGAGTTCGGACATGCACTCCACGGCCTTGTTACGAAGTGCACCTATCCTTCGGTCAGCGGAACGAGCGTGGCAAGGGATTTCGTGGAGACATTCTCGCAGTTCAACGAGAACTGGGCATTCCAGCCTGAGATACTTGAGCTGTACGCCAAGCACTACAAGACCGGAGAGGTAATCCCTGATTCCCTCGTCGCCAAGATCAATTCCGCACACAAGTTCAACCAAGGTTTCATGACCTCCGAGCTTTGTGCAGCTTCGATACTGGATATGAAGTGGCATCTTCTCAACGAGGAAGACCTCGCTGCAATGTCCGAGGGCGACCAGGCCGCCAACGTGGCTGCTTTCGAGGACAAGGTTTGCAAGGAGATGGGCCTGCCTGAGCAGATAATCCCACGCTACCGCACGACCTATTTCAACCATATCTTCAACAGCGGCTACAGCGCCGGCTACTACAGCTACCTGTGGGCGGAGGTCCTGGACAAGGACGCCTTCGAGTATTTCAAGCAGCAGGGAATATACAATCCAGAGGTGGCCGCCAGCTTCCGCAAGAACCTGATGGAGCGCGGAGGAAGCGAAGAGCCGATGGTACTCTATATGAGGTTCCGCGGTGCCGAGCCTGATCCGGGTGCCCTCCTGAAAGCCCGCGGTCTTGAATAGGAATTGTCATAGAACGAACATAATATGAAAAGATTCTTTTTGATTGCACTGGCGGCTTCATTGTATCTGTCCGCCTCTGCACAGTCAGATGAGGCGAGGCTCCTCAGGTTCCCTGCGACCAACGGGACCGAGATAGTATTCTCCTATGCCGGTGACCTTTTCACCGTCCCGGTGACTGGAGGCCAGGCTACCCGGCTTACCTCGCACATCGGTTACGAGATGTTCGCCCGTTATTCCCCGGACGGCAAGACTATCGCCTTCACCGGTGAATATGACGGCAACCGCGAAGTGTACAGGATCCCTTCCACCGGAGGCGAGCCTGTGCGCCTTACTTACACATCTACCAACGGCCGCGATGACCTTGGCGACAGGATGGGTCCGAACAACATCGTGATGGGCTGGACCCCTGACGGCAAGTACATCGTGTACCGAAACAGGACCGGAGACGGCTTCCCGGGCAAGCTCTGGAAGGTGTCCGTGAATGGAGGCATGCCGGAGCAGATACCTCTCCCGGAGGGTGGTTTCTGCAGCTATTCCCCGGACGGGAAGAAGCTGGCCTACAACCGGGTGATGAGGGAGTTCCGCACCTGGAAGTACTATCGCGGCGGAATGGCCGACGAAGTATGGGTATATGACGGCAAGAAGGTCGAGAAGATTACCGACAACGTCGCCCAGGACATATTCCCGATGTGGGTCGGAGACGAGATTTATTTCGCTTCCGACAGGGACATGACGATGAACATATTCGTCTATGACACCAAGAAGAAGACTACTTCGAAGGTGACTTCCTTCACCGACTATGACGTCAAGTTCCCGAGCACCGACGGAAAGAAGGTGGTGTTCGAGAAAGGCGGATACATCTACATCCTCGACCCGGCTACGAAGGCCTCAACTCAGGTTCACATCACCCTCTCTTCAGACCTCGTATATGCCCGTCCGGAGAGGATGAACGTGGGCAAGAAGGGCCGCAACAGCTTCAGCCTGTCCCCTGACGGGAAGCGTGTGGCCGTTACCGCACGCGGCGAGCTCTTCGACGTCCCGGTGGGCAAGGGTATAACCAGGAACATCTCCCAGACCCCTGGAGCCAACGAAAGGAGCGCAGTCTGGAGTCCTGACGGGAAGTACATCGCCTACATCAGCGATGTGACCGGCGAGACCGAGGTGTATCTCTACGAAGTCGCCGCCGGAGGTGCTCCGGTGCAGCTGACGAAGGACAACGACACCTATATCAGGGGCCTCAAGTGGAGCCCTGACAGCAAGCATATCCTCTATACCGACCGCAAGAACCGCATCGTGGAGGTGGATCCTGCCGCCAAGACTTCCAGGACCGTGATGACCTGCCCTGAGGCGGAGTTCAGGGGTGTGGAATATTCACCTGACAGCAAGTGGCTCACCTACACCAAGCCTGCAGCCAACCAGATGGACATCGTCTATCTGTACAACCTCACTACCGGGAAGGAATATCCGGTCACGGAGAAATGGTACAATTCTTCCCAGCCGGTGTTCTCTTCCGACGGAAAGTACCTGATCTATTCTTCCGACCGCGACCTGCGTCCTATATACAGCCGCATCGAGTGGAACTATGCCTACGGGGATATGTCCGGGGTCTATATGACGATGCTTGCCAAGGATACTCCTTCACCGATGCTCCCGTCCGACAGCGAATCTGCCGGAGTGGACAAGAAGGATGAGAAACCGGAAGGAAGGCCGGGCCCTGACGGGAAGCCTGCCGACAAGAAGAAGGAAGTGACCGTCAAGGTGGATCCGGACGGTATCCTCGACCGTGTCATAAAGCTTCCTGTTGGAGGGACGAGGATGTACTTCAGCGATGGCAAGAAGCTGTGGTTCAGGGACCAGAAGGGTACCCAGGTGCTCGACTTCGAGACCGGCAAGACGGACCTCTGCACCGACGGGATGGTAATGTACCGCCCTGGTGACAAGAAGGCCATCCTGAGCAGCAAGGGCAAGTGGACCGTGGTCGGCTTCCCGGCTCCGAAGGTAGGCGGCGGCGACCCGGTGGATGTGGACAACATGTACACCACAGTCGATTATTCCAAGGAATGGCCTCAGGTCTTCGACGAAGTCTGGAGGGCATTCCGCGACGGGTATTACCTCGAGAACATGCATGGTCGCGACTGGAAGGCCATCAAGGATAAATATGCCGTATTCCTTCCTTACGTCAAGACCCGTCTCGACCTGAATTACGTAATCGGCGGAATGATTGCCGAGCTGGCCAGCGGCCACGCTTATGTCTCTCCTGGCGACTATCCGAAGCCTGAGCGCATCCCTATGGGCTTGCTCGGAGCGAAGCTCAGCAAGGATAAGAGCGGCTATTACCGCATCGACCATATCTATTCCGGGGCGACCTACAGGAGCGAACTGCGCAGTCCTCTCACAGAACCGGGAATGAATATCTCCGAAGGTGACTACATCACCGCCATCGACGGCAAGTCCCTGAAGGGAGTGGACAACATCTACAAGCTCCTTGTCGGCAAGGCTGACAAGCTGACCGAACTGACTGTCTCCAAGTCGGCTTCCGAGGGCGGCCGCAAGGTCGTGGTAAGGCCGATCGGGGACGAGTATCCGCTGGAGCACTACGAGTGGGTGCAGAACAACATCAAGACCGTTGAAGAGAAGTCCGGCGGCAAGGTCGGGTATATCTATATTCCAGACATGGGCGCCGAAGGACTCAATGAATTCGCCCGCTACTGGTATCCTCAGCTGGACAAGGAAGCCCTCATCATCGACGACCGTGAGAACGGTGGCGGAAACATTTCCCCGATGGTGATCGAGCGTCTCCAAAGGGAAGCTTACCGGCTTACGATGCGTCGTGGCTCGAGTATGATTGGGACTGTTCCGGAGGGCACGCACACCGGCCCGAAGGTGCTCCTTATCAACAAGTATTCGGCTTCCGACGGGGACCTCTTCCCTTGGAGCTTCAAGGCCAACAATCTGGGAACGGTCATCGGTACGCGTACATGGGGAGGCATCGTCGGCATCAGCGGCCCTCTGCCTTACATGGACGGTACGGACGTCAGGGTTCCGTTCTTCACGAACTACGATGCCAAGACAGGACAGTGGATAGTGGAGAACCATGGAGTGGATCCGGATATCCTCCTGGACAATGACCCGGTGAAGGAATATGCCGGCGTGGACCAGCAGCTCCTCAAGGCCATCGAAGTCGCTCTTGAGCAGATAAAGACCACAAAATCCAGGAAGGATCTGCCGGGCGTACCGGCCCCACGAACCTTCAAGGATTTGGGCCTTCCGGAATAATTGATTAGTTTTGGAATATGAAAAGATTGTTCACATTGATCCTTGCGGCGATGTTGTCGCTGCTCGGAACGAGCGCTTTCGCCCAGATGGCACAGGGAGAATACCGTATGACCGCCGGAGGCGGCTTCACGATGTTTTCGCTTACCGGAAGTGACAGTGAGCGTGTCATGGATGAAATCCTCCCTGGCTTCTATTTCGGAGCCGACATCGATTATGCCTTTTCTACCATAGAAGGCCTTTCGGTCGAAACGGGTGGCTACATCATGCATTACGGCAAGGCCTTCTCCTTCAATAAAGCTGAAGCCAAGTCATATCACGCCAACTATCTCCGGATTCCGATCAACCTGAAGTACGAGATTCCGATGGATACAGACGGATTTGCCTTGGCGGCCTACACAGGCCCGAGGTTCAATCTAGGACTTGCCGGGAACATGTTCAGCACGGGCGTTACCTACATGGGCCTGATGAGACCTGATGCGCAGTGGGGTTTCGGAATATCGGCCATCATCCAGGATGCGATAGTCTTCCGGGCCGGGTACGACCTCGGCATTACCAAGTGCATCAAGGACAACAGCGCCCTAGGATTCAACGACCTCAACGTGAAGCGCAATTCCTTCTGCTTCGGAGTCGGATTCGCTTTCTAGTCCCGGGGAGATTGACTTTTTACCGGCTCCATGTGCAAGGTCACGAGGGTGTCGGTCCCGAAGCGGGCTTTCAGACGGCGCTCGATGTCCGTAGTGAGATCGTGAGCCTCTGAAAGCGGCAGGGACCCGTCCATCCTGATGTGGGCTTCGATGGCCACGCGGTTGCCGACTCTGCGGGTGCGCAGGTTGTGAGGTTCTGATACTCCGTCGCAGGAGTGGATGATGTCGAGGATATCCTTTTCCGTCTCTTCGGAAAGGGATTCATCCGTGAGTTCTCCAAGACTCGGGCGCAGTATCTTCCAGGCCACCCCAAGGAGCATCGCTCCTACTACGATCGAGGCCAGGGGGTCGAGTACCGCCCAGCGTCCTCCCAGGAGGATCGCTCCACCTATTCCGATAGTTGCTCCGATGGAGGATAAGGCGTCACTCCTATGATGCCAGGCATTGGCTGTCAATGCTGTCGAGGACAGTTTCCGTCCCTTGAATGCCGTGTACTGGTACATGGTTTCCTTTACCGCAATGGACAGGATGGCCACCCACAGGGCCAGGGTGCCGGGAGGCGTAAGGTCCTCTCCTTTAAGCCAGGAGGCGAACTTCAAGGCTCCGGAAACGATGATGCCTATGGCGGCTGCAACGAGTGCCAGGCTGATGAGCAGGGAGGCCAGGGTTTCGAACTTCCCGTGCCCGTAGTCATGTGTCGGATCCTGCGGACGGGCGCTGATTCCGACGAATATCAGGACAACGATGTCGGTTACGAAATCCGACAGGGAGTGGACAGCATCCGCTATCATCGCGGAGCTGTGTCCCAGTATGCCGGCAATGAACTTGGCTATTACCAGAAGGACGTTCCCCGCACTTCCGATAAGTGTAACATTGTAAATCTGCCTTTCCCTATCCATAGTCCACATCTTTCCGTACCGCAAAGATAACTGTATTTTTCGTATCTTTACTGAAAGATATATTCTCGATATGGACAGGAGGAAATTCATCCGTCTTTCTTCGGCAGGACTTGCCGGGCTCGCCCTCAGCGGTGAGTTGTCATTGCTTGACGCTTGCATAAAGGATCCGGGCAGGTATTCGATAGTCATCCTCGGTGACACCCATTTCGACGCCGAGCCGACCTCGGTGTATCATTCGCTTTATGTCGAGCCGAACGAGCGCCGCTACAAAGTGCATTATGCAGAGTTCCTCAGGAACGGAGAAATGTGGAGGGAGAGGTGCCCGAAGCTGCTTGACAGGGCTGCAAGCCTGGTTTCCAGGGATACGAAGATGGTGTTCCAGATGGGGGACCTGATCCAGGGGGACTGCGGCAGCGGCGAGATGCACACCAAGATGCTGGACGATGCTGTCAACACGGTAAAGAGCGCTTTCGGGGATATCCCATTCGTCACGGTCGTGGGGAATCACGACATCAGGGGAGTTGATGCGGAGAAGGCTTACAAGGAATACATGCCTGCGCGGATGTCGAAGGAGCTCGGGAAGGAGATCGCCAAGACCACCTTCGGGTTCAACATAGGAGACGATGCTTTCATATTCATCGACTTCAATAAACCGGACAACGATGAGATCGAGAAACTGCTGAAGGAGACAGAAGGGGCGAGGCATACCTTCGTGGTCTCGCACGGACCGATATTCCCTTATGACGGGGGAGATTCCCGCTGGTTCTTCCACGGGTACAGGAAGCACACCGACGAAAGGCGTCATTTCCGTGCAGAGTTCGCAAAACGCAACGCAATAGCGCTCTGCGGGCATATCCATACGACCGAGTTCTATGATTGGTTCGGCGACGGTGGCAGGATCACGCAGATGACGATGAACAGCGTGTGGTCGAAGGACGAACTCGGGAAATACGATATCGTGTCCGAGGGCCCTGGGAGTTATGGGTCGATCCGGCAGAAACAGGCGGAGGCTGGCGGCAAGGAGTTCCCTGCCGACGACGTGGAGCTGTTCAACGAATATAAGCCGGGACTGAGGGCATATTCACTGTCCCGCGCCGCAGGTTCCTACAAGCTGAACGTCTCCCGCAAGCACGTCACCATCGAATTCCACGCCGGCGACTCCCGGGACATCTCACACACCTTCGTGCTGAGATAGCCGGGGGATTCCCGGTCATGCCGGGAATGACGGATGATGGGGGAAGGTTACTGGATGCAGCTGGTGAGGCAGGTCATCGAACCGTCAGGCCGCAGGGATATGCCGGTGGAGGTGGCCGGGATCAGGACGGTCTCTCCCTGGCGCAGATCTACGGCATAATCCAGGCCGTTCGGCTCTGAATCGATGAGGGTACCCTTGCCTCCGACGCACATCACCACGAGGAACGAATCCATGCCCGAAAGATCCTT
>ONPI01000189.1 GCA_900319685.1 uncultured Bacteroidales bacterium | reverse complement strand
GACGAGGACTTCGATTTCAGCGCTGCTTTCAATCCTGTCGATTTCGGCGGGGCAAGAGGCTGCGACGCCAGGGCATGGAGTGCGTTCAACATCCTGTGCGACGGCAAGTTCACCTACGAGAAGGACGGAAAGACCGTCACCGAGGCGGCTTCCGACTATTACGACTACATCACCGGGAAGAACCTTTCCCACCGCATGCCTCTGTTCGTCAAGCCTGCGCGGAAGATCACCGTCAAGGATGTGGCCGACGTGATGCGTGACCATTTCGAGGGTACTCCATTGGATATGACCAACGACATCGGTGCGGGCGGAAACGCCCTTCCGTACAGGTGGCGTCCGATGGGATTCAAGTACGAGGGATGGGAATACACCAACGAAAGGGCAATCGCCACGCAGCAGACCGGATTCTGGTTCGTGGGCCAGGCCAGGCATGACCTTCCGGATATCGTGGGCGGAGTCATCTGGTTCGGTACCGACGATGCCGCAACTTCCTATCTGACACCTATCTACACGAATACCGACAAGGTTCCGGAGTGCTTCAGGGAAGGCAACGGAACACTGATCAAATATTCGCCGACCTCTTCGTTCTGGATCAACAACCGCATCACGAACACGTGCTACAGGGCCTATGACATGATGGCTCCGGTAGTCCGCGCGGCAGTGGACGAGTTCGAGAATGCTCAGATGAACGGCAAGCTTGCAGAAATGGACGCCAAGGCTCTCGCTGCATACACCGGCAGCCTCAAGAGCGAAAAGAAAGTCAGGCAGATGCTGACTGAATATTCGGTGAACACGGCCCAGGCCCAGTTCGAGAAGTGGGTCGCGCTCGAGGAAGACATCACCGTCCGGTTCATCGACGGGAACGTCAAGACCATCAATGAGGACGGGACTTTCAAGCTTACCCAGCCGGGTTACACCGAGAAGTGGAAGGAAGCCGTAGTGAAGGATCACGGTGACGTCGTACGCAAACGCTAATCATTTCCCAGATGAAACATCTCCGATACTTTTTGAGTGCGTTTCTGGTCTTCGCATCCGTTTCGGTCTACGCCGATGAAGGAATGTGGATGATACAGGACATCAACGCCGCCTTGGAAAAGAACATGAAGGCCCGCGGCCTGAAACTCTCCTCCAATGAGATCTACAATGCCGATGCTCCGGGGACCGCGATTTCAGACGCCGTGGTCTCGCTCGGATTCTACTGCACCGGAAGCGTGATCTCCAACTGGGGCCTCATAATCACCAACCATCACTGCGCCTATGCGAATATCGCCAAACTTAGCACTCCGGAGCACAACTACCTGGAGGACGGTTTCTGGGCGATGAACACCAAGGACGAGATCAAGATCGAAGGGGAGAAGGTGTATTTCCTGAAGCGGGTGTTCGATGTCACCGATGAGGTGGATCAAGTGGCCAGGGACCTTTCCAGGAGGGGCCAGCCGGCCGGAATGCGCAAGATCAGCCATATACTGGAGACCCGTTACAAGGAAGGCACCGGCCTGGAATGCATCCTTTCGAGCATGTGGGCCGGGGAGAAGTACTACATGTCCGTTTACAAGGTTTACGACGATGTCCGCCTGGTGGCTGCCCCGCCGCTCTGCATCGGCTATTTCGGGGGCGATGAGGACAACTGGGAATGGCCTCGCCACAATTGCGACTTCGCAATGTACAGGATCTATGAGAACGGCAAGCCGGTGACCAGGGAAAAGAGCCTCAGGGTGTCCCTGGCCGGCTACAAGGAGGGATCCTTTGCGATGGTGATCGGATATCCGGGCCGGACGGACCGCTATGCGTCACCGGCCGAAATCGGCTATCAGGAAGAAGTCAACCTGCCGGTCTCCAATGATATCCGTGCGAAGCAGATGTCCATCGTCAGCAGGTGGATGGATGCCGACCCGAAGGTCAGGATGAAGTATTCGGACTGGTATTTCAGCCTGAGCAACGTGCAGGAGAACGGTGCCGGGATGGAGAAGTGCTACAAGCGTTTCCATGTCCGCGACGAGAAGCTCGCACAGGAGCGCAAGCTGGGTAAATGGATAGAATCCGCCCATGACCGCCGTGAGAAATGGGGGACCCTGATCCCTGACCTTGAGAAGGCATATTCAGACTGCGCGGAGATCGAACGTGACAAGATATATTTCCGGGAAACGATGCTCAGGGGTACGAACATAGCCCGGTATCTCCTCAGGGCCGGCAACTCCAAGGAAGTGGACAAAGCCCGGCAGAGTCTCCTCGAGGGCCTGGCAAATACTGATGCCAGGGTGGAGAAAGACCTGCTTGCGTGCGCCCTGGAGGAGTATTTCTCCAATCTGGACACATATTATTTCGGAGAATACCAGTCCAAGATATGGGACAGGTTCGGTACTGACTTCCATGCCATGGCAGAGTATCTCTGGAACAGGAGCGTAATATCCTCGGAGTCGCGGATCAAGGAGATAGAGTCCCTGGACGAAGTCCTGAACGATCCCCTCCGCAGGTTCATGACGGAGACTTCCGCGACCACGTTCA
>ONPI01000024.1 GCA_900319685.1 uncultured Bacteroidales bacterium | reverse complement strand
CGGGTCGATGTAGTGCTGGCCCATGTCGCCGAGGCCGCCGGACTCATAGTCCCAGTAGCCGCGGAAAGAGGAATGGACCCTGTGCGGGTGATATGGCTTGTAGGGGGCAGGTCCGAGCCACATGTCGTAGTCGAGCTCCTTCGGAACCGGCTGCGGCTCGAGGTTGGTTTTGCCCGTCCAGTAGAACTTCCATGCGAAACCAGTCGCTCCGGAGATCCTGACCGTCAGAGGCCAGCCCAGGAGTCCGCTGTCAACAAGCTTCTTGAGTGGCTCTACCGTAGTTCCGAGGCCGTAGAAAGTGTCCTTGAAGCGGAACCAGGTATCAAGCCTGAATATCCTTCCGTACTTGTGTACCGCTTCGACTACCTTCTGACCTTCCCCGATGGTCCTGGTCATCGGCTTTTCGCAGAATATATCCTTGCCGGCCTTGGCGGCTTCCACCGCCATCAGTCCGTGCCAGTGCGAAGGAGTGGCGATATGGACTATGTCCACGTTAGGGTCATGGACAAGGTCGCGCCAGTCGCTGTAGGCCTGGAGTTTCTCTCCGAACTTTTCCTGTCCCTTGGCCAGGGCGTTGTCGAGATGGTTCTTGTCCACATCACAAACGGCTACCAGGCGGCAGCGCTCGTCGCTGACGAAGTGGAGGTTGCTCATTCCGATACCTCCCACTCCGATGATTCCGCGGGTCATCCGGTCGCTCGGGGCGACAAATCGTTTGTCACCGTTCATCGCTCCCAGCACGTTGCGAGGCAGGATAGTGGCCGCAGCCACTCCAAGTCCAGCCTTCTTGATGAATTCTCTTCTGGATTGTGCCATATTAGAATATGTAGTTAATTAATTATGCAATGACTTGCTAATTTAATAAAAACCAATCAGAATCCGTATTTTTCTATCAGCCTTCGCGACAGTTCCACTGCGTCCTGCGGCTGTCTGTATTCTATTTCGACGTCTGAAGGCTCGGTCCAGCGTACTTCGAAATAGCGCAGTTTCTCATCGAACGCTTTTTCGTTGAAGCTGCGACCGTCTTCCATTGCGGCGATGATGTCGTCGCAGAACAACATCCAACGCGTCTTGTAATAACTCCCCACAAGACCTGACCACTGCCGGTTGGCGTAGTCCGTGAGCCCCCTGTTGTTGCCCCAGACTGAGAGTATGGTCCGTGCGCAGCGCTCGTAGTATTCTTTTTCTTCAGGGGTATTTCCCCAACTCCGGGCGGCTTCGTTCCAAGACTGCAGGCTGAGTTCAGGAGCGCAGGCCAGCAGGGCGTCGCAATCGTCCATCACTTCTTCCATCTGCGACTTGACCGCCTTCGCTCCGGCAACGTCGTTCCTGTTCCAGGTGGCTTCCAGGCTGTCTTTCAGGATATCGAAATAATCCCCGAGAGCCTGCCGGCCCAGATTCACGAGGTCATAGTGATATTCATAACGGTCGGATCCTATCTCAAGCATCTGCCTCCAGGCATAGTCCATCACAGGAGTGCGGCCCTTGATGTCGGGATACTTCACTGTCCAGTTGTACCTCTCTCCGAACTTCGGATGGGCGTTCATCGAGACTCCGGTACCGGTGTACTGAGGCGCGATCTCCATTATTATCTTTTTCCACAAGGCTCTGGCGGCAGCATCTTCACGTCCTAAGTGACGGTCGGCAAGCCTGTCTATCCATTCCTCTGCGGAAAAAGGATAATTCCAACCCTGGCTCAGCACGAACTCGTAGTAATATGGATTGGTGCCGAATCCTTCCAGAGTGGATCCTATGCCTTTGAGGTTATGTCCGCCGTTCCGCAAGGTTTCTTCGTAAAATGGAATAAGGGTGGGAAAGTTGCCGTTGAGAAGGGTGTTCCCGCCGAAATTCAACAGCGCGCAGGCAATGTAGTCGTGACCATAGAAGCGTTCGGTGAGTTTCCATCCAAGCACCCAATCGTCGTGATAGTCAAGCATTATCAGTTTCCCTTGAGGGACACTGCCCAGGAAGGCTTCCATATTCTCCGGGGTCCAGTGATCGCGGTCGTTGATGAGGAACCATCCCATCTGCAGCCACACCGCATCGGGGTCCGCAGCGCTGAGGGATTCACTGAACGCCTTGCCCATACCTGCAAGCGTTTCCGGATCCCAAGACGGGGCATCCACTTCGTTGAAGGGATCCAGTCCCCATATGTGGTCCGTTCCGAAGAGAGCTTCGGTTTCTTCCACGCAGGCTTTCTGGATTTCGGCATAAAGGGGATCGGTCGGAGAAAGGAACCAGCAGCGATATGGGTCGCCGAAATTACCCCAGTTGCTTACTTTACTTATCTGAGCCTCCGGATGCATATCCTTGAAAACGGCGGGAACACTTCCGCTGAATGCGTGCAGTACCGGCTTCATAGATAGTTCGCGTTCGCGCTTGAGAATCTTTTTCTGCAAATCAGCCTGTGCGTCAATCCAATCCTGCGGGAGAGGTCCCTGGAAGGAATTGATGTTCACCATCCTGTGCCAGGCGAGATGCGCCGGGCCGGTGAAATGTGCACGTATCTGTTCGTCACTGAGGCCGAAACGTCTCCAGACTCTCTGCCAGACAGCCTCCTCACCGGTGGTGGCAAGGGGTATGTTGACTCCATTCAGCGCCATCCAGTCTATGAAGCGTTCCCACTCCTTCCATCCCCACCAAGGCATCGTGTAGCCGAAAGTGCAATAGTTAAGGTAGAACCTCCAAGGCACCCGTGCCGTCACACGCACTTTTTCCGGAACCGAAGGAAGGGTTTCAGGCATCTCGACGGGATGTGCGGCATATTCCGATACCGTGGTCTTGCAATAATTGTTCAGGTAGTAGTTGAGACCCACGGCCATTGTTCCGGCGTTGTTGGCGGAAATGACTATCTTCCGCCCTTCCGAGCAAAGTTCGAAGACATCTGTGCTGTCAGATGGGATTTCGCGGAATTCTATACGTGAAGCTTGTGCCGGAATAAGTCTCTTGGCGAGCGCTTCGGCGCTTTTTACGCTTTCCGGTTCATTGCCCGAACATCCACAGAGGCAAACGGCAGCAACTATCCAGACAAGGAAGGTTTTAGTGTCCATACTTTGAAATCAATCTATAAAATGAGCCCACCCCTTATCCCCGAGGCGACTTCTGTCGTATTCCGGAGGCAACGACTTGCTAAGTTAAGAAAATCCCTCGAAAATGGCTACACCTTGCCGGCAACAGGAGTATCTCCCTCTCTTTCACCTTTTTTTCCCCTCTCTTTCACCTTCATTTCACGCGCAAGGGTCCATCCCGATGCACCCTTGAGCACGATTTCAGCCCCTTTTCTCGCGCAAGGGTCCATCCCGGTGCACCCTTGGGTGACTTTGGAAACCTTATTTCAGGAGGAACGAGGTCCTTCACCTGGAAGATACCTTACAAGAGATACCTGATAATTGAGTATATTTGGGGAAAGAAATGTTACTGGATATGAAACGATTCCTCACTTTATCGATCCTTCTGCTTGCGGCGGTTTCCGCAAATGCCGGGAAAATAGTGACCGACAGCCTTTACAGCAATATCCTGAAGGCATCCGTCAAGTACAATGTATATCTTCCGGACGGCTTTGAAGAGTCTGCGAAGACTTATCCCGTCGTCTATCTCCTTCACGGCCTCGGCGGAAATTACACCGACTGGGCCAAGAAAGCATCAGCCAAGGCCATCGCCGATGAACTCATAGGCACGGGCGAAGCTGTGGAAATGATCATCGTTATGCCGAATGCCGGCGGCGCCGACCGTCACAACGTCTGGAACGGGTATTTCAACATGCCAGGTTGGAATTACGAAGACTTCTTCTTCCAGGAATTCGTCCCTGCCGTAGAGGATAAATACCGGGCTGTCGGCGACAAGGGTCACCGCGCCGTGATGGGCCTCTCTATGGGCGGTGGAGGCAGCACCGTTTACTGCCAGCGCCATCCGGACATGTTCTCCAGCTGCTATGCGATGAGCGCCTGGCTCGACTACGAGACCGGCCAAGTCGGAGAAAGCGAACAGGCCAAGGACAAATTGTACTATGTATGTCAATCAGTAAGGGAGCATTCGGCCCTGGATTTCATGGACAATGCCGATGAGGCGACCCTGGAAAAGCTAAGGACCGTCAAATGGTTCATCGACTGCGGTGACGACGACTTCCTGGTCGCCCTTTCCTTCCAGCTGCACATGAAAATGAAGGAGGCCAAGGTTCGGAGCTCCGCGTCCGTAACGGAGTCCACAACTGGGAATACTGGCACGGCTCCCTCCGCCTCGCCCTCCCATTCGCCTCCAGGAATTTCGATAAATAGACTCTTTACTCGGCGGCAGTAGGCTGCAATGTTAGGGCGCATTTACCCGTACAGGGCTGCGAAGCAGCAAGCGCCCGGTGTTGCAGCCACTGACGCAAAGGGAGATTCCCGAACAGGCCGGGAATGACGAGATTCCAGAACAAGTTGGGATGACAAAAAAAGAGGCCGGCTCGGATGAGTCGGCCTCTTTGGATATTCGCGTCAAGTGATTACTCGGCTGCGCGATCGTTGCGGCGAGGAGCACGACCTCCGCGGTTGCCGCCCCTGCGGTCGCCACGGTCACCCCTGCGGTCACCGCGGTCGCCACGAGGAGAACGAGCTCCCTGGGTGCCTGCTGCAGTGGCTGCATTAGGAGTAAGATCCTGCTTGCCATAACGCTCGCCGTTGCAGATCCACACCTTGATTCCGAGGGCACCGACCTTCGTGCTTGCAACTGCAAGTGCATAGTCGATGTCTGCACGGAAAGTGTGCAGAGGTGTACGGCCTTCCTTGAACATTTCGCTGCGAGCCATTTCAGCACCGCCTACGCGGCCGCTGATCTGGACCTTGATGCCTTCGGCGCCAACCCTCATGGTAGAGGCGATCGCCATCTTGATAGCCCTTCTGTAGGAAACACGACCCTCGATCTGACGAGCGATGCTGTCAGCGACGATGTGTGCATCCAACTCAGGCCTCTTGACTTCGAAGATGTTGATCTGAACGTCCTTCTTGGTGACCTTCTTGAGCTCTTCCTTGAGTTTGTCAACTTCCGATCCGCCCTTTCCGATGATGAAACCAGGCCTTGCGGCGTGGATGGTCACGGTAATGAGCTTAAGAGTCCTTTCGATGACAATCTTGGAGATGCTGGCCTTGGAAAGACGGTTGGTCAGATACTTGCGGATTTCATAATCCTCGGCGATCTTCTCAGCATAGTTACCACCACACCAGTTAGAGTCCCAACCACGGGTGATACCGATTCTGTTAGAAATAGGATTTGTTTTCTGTCCCATATTACTTGTTCTCCTCTACTGTTGTTGGTTGCTTGACGTCGAGAATGATGGTGACGTGGTTGGAACGCTTGCGGATCCTTCCGGCGCGGCCCTGAGGGCAAGGACGGATACGCTTGAGCGTACGACCTTCATCAACCATGATAGTCTTGATATAGACGTTGCCGTTGTCCAGCTCGTTGCTCCTGTCCGGATTCTTGGCTTCCCAGTTAGCGATAGCGCTGCGGAGAAGCTTCTCAAGACGGATGGAAGGCTGCTTCTTCGAAAAGTGAAGAAGGTCGAGAGCACGGTTGACTTCCACGCCTCTGACTGTGTCTGCTACCAGACGCATCTTGCGAGGAGAAGTAGGCACATCGTTGAGCTTTGCGATAGCTGTATTCTTTTTGGCTTCCTTGATCTTTTCAGCCATTATGTGTTTACGAGATCCCATAACTTAATTCTCCTCAATCATTACTTATTGTTGCCTGAGTGGCCCTTGAATGTTCTGGTAGGTGCGAATTCGCCGAGCTTGTGACCGACCATGTTCTCAGTAATGTAAACAGGGATGAACTTGTTTCCATTATGGACAGCTACGGTGTGGCCGACGAAATCAGGGGAGATCATACTGGCGCGAGACCAGGTCTTGACGACCTCCTTCTTCTTGCTACCATCATTCATAGCAAGAATTCTCTTCTCCAGTGCTTCCTGGATGTATGGACCTTTTCTTAATGAACGACTCATAATCTTTTTTCCTGTTTAATTACTTCTTCTTTCTTCTTTCGATGATGAACTTGTTGGAAGTAGCCTTAGGATTACGTGTCTTGTAACCCTTTGCAGGGAGACCCTTGCGGGAGCGAGGGTGTCCACCGGAGGCACGACCTTCACCACCACCCATAGGGTGATCTACCGGGTTCATGACGACACCACGGTTGTGAGGCCTGCGGCCCTGCCAGCGCCTGCGGCCGGCTTTTCCGTCAGATTCAAGATTATGGTCGGCGTTGGAAACGGTACCAACCGTTGCACGGCAGGAAACGAGCACCATTCTGGTCTCACCCGAAGGCAGACGGAGGATGGCGTAGTTGCCTTCACGAGCTGCGAGCTGTGCGAAGGTTCCTGCGGAACGGGCCATTGCAGCACCCTGTCCAGGACGAAGCTCGATGTTGTGGACGAGCGTACCTACAGGAATTTCTGCAAGTGGGAGGCAGTTGCCAAGGTCTGGAGATACACCGGAACCGGATTCGATCGTCTGACCGACCTTGATTCCTGCAGGAGCGATGATGTACTTCTTGACTCCGTCTTCATATTCGACGAGGGCGATACGGGCACTGCGGTTAGGATCGTATTCGATGGTCTTTACCGTTGCTGCCATGTTGTCCTTGTCGCGGAGGAAGTCGATGATACGGTACATCCTCTTGTGGCCGCCGCCGCGATAGCGGACGGTCATCTGACCGGTATTGTTTCTACCGCCAGTGCTCTTGAGAGGTTCCAACAAAGCCTTGTATGGCTTCTTAGCAGTGATTTCGTCGAATGCACTGATTGCCCTGTTCCTGGATCCAGGAGTCGTAGGCTTGAATTTTCTGATTGCCATTGCCTTGTCCCTCCTTAAATATTAGCGTAGAAATCGATCTTGTCATCACCGGCAAGAGTGACATAAGCCTTCTTGAAGTGATTCATGCGGCCGCGGAGCATACCCGTCTTGCTGTAGCGGGATTTTCTCTTACCGTGATAGTTGATAGTGTTGACGTCCTTTACAGTGACGTTGTAGAACTGCTCGACGGCAGCCTTTATCTGAAGCTTGTTGGCTTTCCTGTCAACGATGAAGCCGTAACGGTTGTTCTTTTCAGTCTCAGCCGTCATCTTCTCGGTGACGATTGGCTTGATAATGATACCCATCTCTTTGCTCTTTTAACGGTTAGCCCTTTCCGAGAGGACATCCTGCACACCGTCCATCAGGACCATCGTATTGGCGTTCATGATGGCGTAGGTGTTGATTTCGTTGACAGTGATGACCTTAACCTCAGGGAGGTTACGTGATGAAAGGAAAATGTTGGTGGAATTCTCCGGGAGAACGAAGAGAACCTTGCGGTCACCAGCCTTGAGGGCTTCGACGATGTTCTTGAATTCCTTCGTCTTAGGAGCGTCCATGGTGAAAGGCTCGACGAAAACGATAGCGTTTTCCTGTGCCTTGTATGTAAGAGCAGAGTGGCGTGCAAGAGCCTTGACCTTCTTGTTCAGCTTAGTCCTGTAAAGACGAGGCTTAGGGCCGAATACGCGGCCACCACCAACGAAGATATTGGCTTTCAAGCTACCGTGACGAGCACCGCCGCCACCTTTCTGGCGACCAAGCTTCTTGGTCGAATGTGCGATTTCACTGCGATCCTTGGTCTTTGCAGTACCCTGGCGCTGGTTGGCGAGATACTGTACGACGTCAAGATAAATAGCGTGATCATTAGGCTCGATGCCGAAGACCTTCTCGTCAAGGACCACCTTCTTTCCGGATTCGGATCCGTCAATTTTCAATACTGGTAATTCCATAACTAAAACTCCAATGTTACATAAGAACCCTTGGCTCCAGGAACGGAACCCTTAACGACGAGAAGATTGTTCTCAGGGATGACCTTAACAACCTCGAGGTTGAATACCTTCACCCTCTCATTGCCCATATGGCCGCCCATCCTCATTCCAGGGAATACGCGGGATGGCCATGAAGATGCACCCAGGGAACCTGGCTTGCGCAGACGGTTGTGCTGACCGTGGGTCGCTCCGCCGACACCGGCGAAATGATAACGGTGGACAACGCCCTGGAAGCCCCTACCTTTAGAAGTACCGACAACATCTACGAACTTGACGTCGTTCAGGACGTCCACGGAGATGGTGTCTCCAAGCTTGAGCTCTCCATCGAAGTTTGCCGGGAATTCGACAAGCTTGCGCTTAGGAGTAGTTCCTGCCTTTTTGAAATGCCCCAACTGAGGCGCGCTGGCGTGTATCTCCTTGATTTCGTCATAGGCAAGCTGCACGGCTTCATAGCCATCCTTTTCAACGGTGCGCAGTTGCGTGACAACACACGGACCAGCCTCGATGACGGTGCATGGAATATTTTTTCCATCAGCACCGAAAACGGAAGTCATTCCGATTTTCTTTCCAATTAATCCAGGCATTGGTTTGATTAATTAATTGTAACTTAATAATTTACATTATTCCGCACAATTTTGCGGGCTGCAAATGTACGAAAATAATTTCAATTAACAAAGTTTTCAACAAGCCTAATGCCTAATAATCAGCAATAAAGGTTAGCGGAAGTCTTCGTACCCGGGCATCCCGAGACCCGAGATGAAATCCTTGAACTGCTTGTCTTCCCTCGGGCAGATGAGAAGGGCATCCTCGGTGTCTATGACAAGATAGTCCTTCAAGCCCTTGATGGCGTAGATTTTCTTTTTGTTTTCTGTGATCACCAGATTGTCCTTGTCCTCTCTCAGGAGGCTGTTGATGGTGTTCAGGGCGTTGCCTTCCCGGTCCTTCCTTTCGATCATGCGGAAGAGCGTGTCCCATGTATCGATGTCGAACCATCCGAAGTTGCCCGGATACAGCCATGCCTTGTCAGTCTTCTCCATCACGGCATAGTCGATGGAAATCTTCTGGCAGTCTGAATATGCCTTCTCCAGGAACTCTTTCTCCCCCGGAGTTCCAAGGATAGTCTCCCACCCGCGGAAGAGCGCCGTGACATCGGGGATGTATTTCTCCATTTCCTCCTTGATGATCGCTGCCTTCCAGACGAATATTCCTGAATTCCAGTAGAACTCCTCGCTGTTGCAGAACACCTCCGCAAGAGCCCGGTCGGGCTTTTCCACGAAGGTCTTCACCTGGAGTGGTTTGTCCGAGTCCGCAGTTGCCTTGCCTCCCTTCACCTGGATGTAGCCGTAGTTGGTGTCAGGCTTGTCGGGAAGGATTCCGACCGTCATAAGCACGTCGTTGCTCTCGGCATATTCCACGACATTCTCCATCACCTTGCAGAAAAGGTCCACGTCCCGGATGATGTGGTCCGCCGGTGTAGCCACTATCGTGGCTTCAGGATTCCGCCTGAGCACTTCATAGGTTGAATATGCGATACAAGGTGCGGTGTTGCGGCTATATGGTTCCAGGAGCAGGTTTTCGGCAGGTAGCTCGGGAATCTGTTCCCGGACGATCTCCCCGAACCTGGAAAGGGTCACCACGAGGATGTTCTCCCTGGGAACCACTTTGGAGAATCTTTCGTATGTCAGCCTGATGAAGGACTTCCCGGAGCCGGAAATATCCAGGAACTGCTTCGGGCGGGATTCCCTGCTGACGGGCCAGAAATGGTTTGTCGTACCTCCGGCCATTATCACGCAATATCGGTTATCGTTCATATAGTGTCATATGGTTTTCATCTATCACAAATACATCGGGTAGAAGGCGTTAGGGAACCATTCCACCTTTTCCTCCCCGCCGTCGAAAGTCACCGCGACAACGTCGAAACTGACTTCCAGGTTTCCCCTCAACCGTGGGTCACGCGTTCCGTTGAGATATCTCAGCGCAGCGGCTGCGACCTTTTTCTGCTTGGCTGGCGTCACGTTCTCCTCCGGGGCAGCGGCAACAGGTGCGACACGGCTTTTTACTTCCACAAAATGTACACCATCTCCGTCAAGGGTTATGATGTCGATTTCCAGGTGCCCGCACCGGAGATTCCTTCCGATGACCTGGTGCCCTTTCCCCACGAGGTAGCTGCAAGCCACCTCTTCTCCGCGACGGCCGGTGAGCATCCTGGCCGAAGGGTTCTTCCGCTTTTCTTCCATAGTCTATGTCCGGTTATGCGGCAGATGCCGCGGTCATTCGAAGGTAACGATGGTCACACCGCTTCCTCCGAACTGTATGTGTTCGTCCTGCACGGACTTGATTCCAGGTATGGTCCTGAGATACTTCTGCAGTTCGTCCCTCAAGGCTCCCGTGCCCTTTCCGTGGATAATCCTCACCGACCCCACGGAAAGCATCATCGCGTCGTCGATATAATGGATGACTATATCCAGGGCGTCGGAGACCCTTTCCCCGCGTACGTCGAGTTCAGGAGAGAACCTCAGCCTGCGCTCCCGAAGGCCTGAATCATCCCTCATCGGACGCGGCTGCACTGTCTTTTTCTGCGCTGCCTTGTATTCATTTGAGGATATGCGCTCCACCTTGTCCAGGGCCATTTTGCTAGTTATGTTCCCGATGGCGACGGTAACCGCCTTGTTGGATACGCGGACCACTTCACCCACCATTCCGTTGTCCTTGACGCGCACTTTTTCCCCAACCTTCAGCGGGCCTCCACGGAATACTTCCTGGACAAGGCCGTCATCCACCTCGGCCGAAGGTTTCTTGCCCCTTCTGGCCTCCTGGCGGGCCTTCCTGTCTGAAAGCTGCTTGAGTTTCCTGTCTATGTAGTCGTCGTGGTTCTTCTGCTCGTTTTCCTTCTTGGCCTGGAGAGCGGACACGAAGTCCTGGAGGTTCTTCCTGGCATCCGATGTCTTCTCCTTGTCCGCCTGGGATTCCTTGATGGTCCGGATCGTGTTCTCGACCGTCTTGTTGGCACCAAGGACTATCTCCTCCGCCTGTTTCTTAGCCTCGTCAAGGATTTCCTTCCTGGTCTTCTTTATGCCTTCCAGCTCTTTCTGGTAGCGGTCGGTGATGCTGTCGAGGGTCTTGTCGGTGTTACGGATCTTCTGGAGTTTCTCGTCCAGGGCACGGCGGCTGCGGACTATCTTGCGCAGGTTACGCTCCATTCCGACGAATTCCTCACCTACGCGTGTTTCCGCATCCTTGACAATATTCTCCGGCAAGCCCATCTTCCTGGCCAGTTCGAATGCGAAGGAATTGCCAGGCAACCCGATGTCAAGCTGGAACAAAGGCTGGATACGGGACGCATCGAACTGCATCGCTCCGTTTATCACGCCGGTATCCGAGCCAGAAGCGTACAGTTTGAGGTTTGTGTAGTGCGTCGTAATCACTCCATAGACACCGCGCTTGTCCATCTCACTGAGTATGGCTTCAGCTATCGCACCTCCCGCTGCGGGTTCCGTTCCGGACCCGAACTCATCGATCAGGATGAGCGTCTTGCCGTCGGCTTCCTTGAGCATGGATTTCATATCCTCAAGGAAGGAACTGTATGTGGACAGATCGTTCTCGATACTCTGGTCGTCACCTATGCTGACCATTATCCGGTCGAACACCGGCAGTTCCGAAGTCTCCGACGTCGGGACCAGCATGCCCCACTGGAACATATACTGCAACAGTCCGGTAGTCTTCAGGCAGACGGACTTTCCTCCGGCATTAGGCCCTGAAATCAAAAGGATATGTTTCGCCGGCGTGAGCCGTACGGTTATCGGGACTATGCTCCTCTTTTCCCTTGCAAGGGCCTTTTCAAGAAGAGGATGGCGGGCTTTCCTGAGGTTCATCTCCCCGCCTTCCGAGATAATCGGCATTCCAGCCTTGAAGTCCAGTGAAACCTGTGCCTTGGCAACCAGGAAGTCGATTTCTCCGATATATTCAGCCGAAACGATGAGGTCCGGTACATATGGGCGGACGAAGTCACTGAAAGCAGCCAGAATGCGCTGGATTTCCATGGCCTCTTCGGCCCGGAGAGCGAATATCTCATTCTCCAGTTCAACGATCTCGGCCGGCTCCACGAATGCCGTCTTTCCCGTCGAAGAAGTATCATATACAAGGCCCGGGAGCTTCTTCTTTGCCGTGCTGTTTACAGGGATGAGCAGCTTGCCGTCGCGGACAGCCAGACCTGTGTCGGCATCGGCGATACCGTCCAGCTGCGCTTGTTTCAGGATTGCATTGGCTTTCTTGGAGATGGACCCTTCCTTCGACTTGAGGCTGCGGCGGATCTGCAGGAGCGCGTCCGAAGCAGTGTCCTTCACGTCTCCGTATTTGTCCAGGATCAAGTCTATCCTGCGTTGGACTTCCGGATAGTTCTTGACCGGAGCCGAAAACCTCTTCAGGTTCGGATATACTCCATCCTTCGTGGCCAGGAAGAAATTGGTCAGACGCCTGACCGTCTCCACCATGGTGCGGAGCTTCCCGAGGGAAAGCAAGTCTATGTTGTACCCGGTATTCTCAAGCGGCTTGAGGAAAGGAAGGCAGTCGATGTATCCGTTGGTCGGGAAACTCTCCTCGAACATCATCACGAGGCGCATCTCGTCCGTAAGGGCAAGGCGCTTCGATATTTCCTTGGCATCGGTGCTGAAAACCTCATCCGCAACGCGGCCTACGGCATATTCGGTGGAACATTTGTCGGATATCATCGACCGGATGCGGTCGAATCCCAACTTGCTCTCAAGCCTTGTGTCTGTGCCTGGCCGCTCCATTTCCTAAGCCTTCTCTTCCTGGGATTCAATGCCGGAACCAAGCTGAAGCTTCAGCTCGTTGATATTGCTGATTCCGGTGAGTTCGCCGCCGCGCACGAAGGAAATTCCTCCCGTCTCTTCAGACACCACGATCACGTCCGAGTCGCTCTCCTCGGTGATACCGATTGCTGCTTTGTGGCGCATTCCGAAACTGGCCGGTATGTCCGTACGCTGGGTTATCGGCAGAGTGCACCTTGCTGCCACGATACGGTCGCCATCTATGATCATCGCCCCGTCGTGAAGCGGCGAATTCTTGAAGAATATGTTCATTATCAGGCGCCTGGAAACCTTGGCATCTACTTCGTCGCCGGTCTCGGCGATATATTCGAGGGAATCCTTGCCCGGAAGTACGATGAGGGCGCCGGTCCTCGCCGCGGACATGGCCCTGCAGGCTTCCGCGATCTCGTTCATCGTCTCATTGTCCATCTTCTTCTCCTGGGTTCCGAAAAGCCTGCCCAGGAATGCCTTCCCCTTGCGCGCCACTCCATAACGAGACCCCAGCCTCATCAGGAAGTGCCTGACTTCTGGCTGGAATATGATGATGAGCGCAAGAACTCCGACATCTATGAAGGTGCCGAGTATGGCGCTCATGAGTTTCATGTTGAACGCAGCCACCACAACCCTGAGCACGAACAGCAGGATGATAGCCAGGAATATGTTCATTGCCGAAGAACCTCTGATCCACCTGAAAACCAAGTAGATCAGAGCCGCCACCATCAGTATGTCGATGATGTCGGCGAAGGAAAGGTTCAGGAAGCCGAATATATTCAAAAGCATAGGGCGGCAAAGATAATAAAAATGATCAGATATTCCTTGTGATGCTCGCGCCCAGGGCGTTGAGACGCCCGTCGATGTCCTCGTAGCCCCGGTCGATCTGTTCTATGTTGCCTATCACGCTGGTTCCCTTGGCGGACATGGCTGCAAGAAGCAGGGCGATACCGGCACGGATGTCAGGCGACAGCATGTTCCCGGCACGCAGGCGGAAATTGTGGTCATGCCCGATAACCACCGCCCTGTGAGGGTCGCAGAGGATGATCTGGGCACCCATATCGATCAGGCGGTCCACGAAGAACAGCCTGCTTTCAAACATCTTCTGGTGGATCAGGACACTTCCCTTGCATTGCGTGGCAACCACCAGGAAGACGCTGAGCAAGTCAGGCGTAAGACCCGGCCAAGGCGCATCGGCGATGGTCATGATGGAACCGTCCATGAAGGATTCGATCTCGTAGCTGTCCTGCCTCGGCACCAGGATATCGTCGCCATGCTGCTCAAGCTTGACTCCGATCCTCCTGAAGCTCTCGGGTATGATGCCCAGGTTGGAATATGAAGTGTCCTTGATCGTTATCTCACTGCGGGTGATGGCTGCCATCCCGATGAAACTGCCCACTTCGATCATGTCCGGAAGTATCTTGTGGCTCGCACCGTGCAGGCGATCGACACCATGGACGGTCAGCAGGTTCGACCCTATCCCTTCGATGTCGGCTCCCATGCCCACGAGCAGGCGGCAGAGCTGCTGGATATAAGGCTCGCAGGCCGCATTGTAGATCGTCGTCTTTCCGGACGCCAGCGAAGCCGCCATCAGGATGTTCGCGGTTCCGGTCACGGACGCCTCGTCCAGGAGCATATATTTTCCTTCCAGGCGCTTGCCGGCAGGGAGAGAAAGATGGAAGGCCCGCAGTTTCTCGTCATAGGCGAGCTGCGCCCCGAGATTCATCAGGCCAGCGATATGGGTGTCAACCCTCCGGCGGCCGATCTTGTCGCCGCCCGGCTTAGGGAAATAGACTTCCCCGAAACGGGCGAGCAGAGGTCCTGCCACCATCACGGAACCCCTGAGCCTCGAGCACTTCCTTACGAAATCCTCACTGAATATGAATTGCCGGTCGAGGCTGTCCGCCTGGAATGAATATGTACCTTTTTCCAGCCGCGCGACTTTAACGCCCATGCTGGCGAACAGATCCAGGAGGTTCTTGACATCCAGGATGTCCGGAATATTCGAAATCGTGACCTTCTCCTCGGTAAGAAGGACCGCGCTGATCACTTCCAGGGCTTCGTTCTTGGCACCCTGCGGCTTGATCGATCCGCTCAGGGGATGACCCCCTTCTATGATGAATGAACTCATTTTGTATCAGGTACGTGTTCGACCTCCGGGCTCAGTTCCACTCCGAACCGCTCCCTGACCGAACTGATTATCTTGTTTTCAAGTGTCATTATCTCTTCCGGCGTAGCCTTGCCGGTAAGGTTGACAAGCACCAGTGGCTGGTTATGCCATACTCCTGCATTGCCTTCCGACTTGCCCTTCCATCCGCATTTGTCGATAAGCCACGCCGCCGGAATCTTCACCCGTCCTCCGGCAGGGAAGTGCGGTACCGGCCCGAGGCCGTCCCTTTCTGCCACCTTTTCCACGTAGGAATATTCCTCTTCGCTCACAAACGGATTCCGGAAGAAACTTCCCGCGCTTCCGGTTTCCTTCGGATCAGGAAGCTTGCCGCCGCGGATGGATATCACCAGGTCACGCATCATTCCCGGAGTCAGCCGGCCTCCGTCCACCACCTCTGTTCCGAATGCTGCGACCGCGGATTCGCGGACATGGCCGTAACCGAGGAGTGGGGAGTATTCCTTCGTAAGGAGGAATTCCACGGCCGTCACGATGTAGCGCCCTTTGCCCTCGTGCTTGAAGAAAGAATCACGGTAGGCGTAGTTGCAATCCGATACGGGTATCCTTGTCACACAGCGCTCCACGGTATCGAAACACTCCACGCAGAGAATGATATCCCCAACCTCACGGCCGTAGGCTCCGATGTTCTGGACAGCGGAAGCTCCGACCTCCCCGGGAATCAGGGACAGGTTTTCGGGACCCCAGAATCCTGTCTCAGCACACCACCGGCAGAATTCATCGAATACCACTCCCGATCCGACGCGGACAACGACTCCGCCATCAGGCTCCCTTTCTCCAAGGATCCGGATGAACTTTATACCGGAATGCAGGATGGTTCCCGGAAAGTCTCCGGTGAATAGCAGGTTGCTGCCGCCGCCGATGTGGAAGAAAGGCTGCGGATAGTCTCCGGGGCAGGCGAATATGGACTCCAGCTCTTCCAGGGAACCATATTCAATGAAACACGCCGCTTTCACGTCCATACCGAACGTGTTGAAACGGCGCAAATCTGTGTCCTTTGTGATGACCATATCATCACAAATATAAGAATATTTCGCTATGCTTCGGCCTTTCCCCTCTCTATCTTGTGAACAAAACCGATAAGCAGGCTTCCGAGGACTCCGGCACACAGCGAGCCCATCAGCACGGCGACCTTACCCATGTCGCGGAGCTTGGACATCACCTCCGGAGCTTGTTCACCGAACGAGAGTGTATCCACGAATATGGACATGGTGAATCCGATACCTCCGAGGCATGCGACGGCGATGAGCATCTTCCAGCTCGCCCTTGCCGGCATCTCTCCGAGATGGAGCTTCACGGCGATGAAGCTTGCCAGCGAAATGCCCAGCGGCTTACCCACCAGCAGTCCGAGGAATATCCCCATGCTGACGCTGCCGAGGGTCGGGTCGATATGGAACACGTTGAAATAGGAAACATCCGGAATCTCGACTCCTGCGTTCGCAAGGGCGAACAACGGCATGATCAGGAAGTTGACCCAAGGTCCGAGAGCATGTTCCAGACGGTGGCTCATAGGGATGGCGCCACTCGAAACCGTGGCGATCCTCCTGAGGCAATGCCTCTGCGGGCCGTTAGGGAATTCGAGGGCCGTCGTTTCGATAGACTTGTAATCGTTGAGCCTCTTTATGTACTGGAGCCTCTTCCTGTGGAAATAAGCCTCGTTGTAACGAGGGGTCATCGGCACCAGGAAAGCCATCACCACTCCCGACATCGTGGAGTGGATGCCCGAATAGTAGAACAGCGCCCATATCACCATCGCAGGGATGAAATAGAACCAGCTGCGCTTCTCTCCAAGCCTGTTCATTACCAGGACCAGAAGGATCAGCACGATGGCGATGCTGAGCAGTCCGAAGTTGATGGCTCCGCCGTAGAATATCGCCACCACCAGTATGGCGATCAGGTCGTCTGCGATCGCCAGAGCGGTCAGGAACACCTTGAGGGACACAGGAACCTTGTCTCCAAGGATCGAAAGGATACCTACTGCGAATGCGATGTCAGTGGCTGTAGGGATACCCCAGCCGGATGCGGCTGCGGAACCGTGGTTGATGACGGTATAGATCAAAGCCGGCACAAGGACGCCGCCGAATGCGGCCACCACCGGCATCAAGGCCTTCTTCATGCTGGAGAGCTCACCGTTCTTCATCTCCCGCCTGATTTCAAGGCCTACGGTGAAGAAGAACACCGTCATCAGGATGTCATTGATGAAGCTCTCGATGGTCATGTTCTTCGGGAACATGATCCCATCTCCGTTCGGAGTCTTGAGATAGATTGACAGGTCTGTCTCCAGTAGGTTATGGTAGAATTCCTTGGTGAAAGGAAGGTTAGCGAGCAGCATCGCCACTACGACGCACGCAAGGAGTATCACTCCCTGGGCCCATGGCTGTTTTGAAAACTTGCGGCGGCGATGGTCGAAATTCCTGATACCTTTGTTCCAGGTATAGATCGGAAACAGTCTCATAAGTTACCGTATAAATAAACCCTCTGTTTTTCCGTAAGGGTGTCGATACCGATTCCCCAATCCTCAAGCTTGCGCAGGGCGACTTCCCTGTCTATGGACTCGGGAACGGCATGGAGCATCTCTCCTCTCTCACGGGATATGGTATCCTTGTGATCAACAAGGTATTTGGCACTCAGTGCCTGGATGGCGAAGCTCATGTCCATTATTTCGGCCGGATGGCCGTCTCCTGCAGCCAGATTCACGAGCCGTCCTTCCGCTATGACATATACCTTCCTGCCGTTCGGGAGGAGATACTGCTTGATATTCTGCCTTGCTGGTAACTCGCTCACAGCTATTTCCCGGAGGTCGGCAACGCTTACCTCGCAGTCGAAATGACCCGCGTTGCAGCAGATCGCTCCATCCTTCATCTTCATGAAATGCTCCCTTGTGATGACATCTTCGCAACCAGTGACCGTTACGAATATGTCTCCGGTTTCCGCGGCTTCCGACATCGGCATCACGGAGAATCCGTCCATCACCGCTTCCATGGCCTTGACTGGATCCACCTCTGTGACTATCACCTTGGCTCCCAGTCCCTTCGCCCTCATGGCAACGCCCTTTCCGCACCATCCGTATCCGGCGACCACCACATACTTCCCGGCCACGATCAGGTTTGTGGTACGGTTGATGCCGTCCCAGACAGACTGGCCGGTACCGTAACGGTTGTCGAAAAAGTGCTTGCAAGCAGCGTCGTTGACCAGCATCATCGGGAAGAGAAGCCTCTTTTCCCTGTTCATCGTCTGGAGCCTGAGGATTCCGGTGGTGGTTTCCTCACAGCCTCCGATGACATTCCCGATAAGTTCCGGATAATTCTCGTGGATCATGGTGACAAGGTCGCCTCCGTCATCGATGATGATGTTCGGCCCGGCTTCAATCACCCTCCTGATCCCGCTCTCATATTCCTCCGGAGTAGCACCATGCACTGCGAATACATTGAGGCCTTCATGTACCAGGGCGGCGGCAACGTCATCCTGGGTCGAAAGCGGATTGCTTCCGGTTATGTACATCTCCGCACCGCCTTCTGCGAGTACTTCGCATAGGTGGGCTGTCTTGGCTTCAAGATGGACCGACAGGGCGATCCTGAGTCCGCTGAACGGTTTCGTCCGCTTGAAATCCCTTTCAAGCCCCTCCAGCAAAGGCATGTGATGCCTTACCCAGTCGATCTTAAGTTCTCCGCTCTCCCAGAGTCCTTCGTTACGTATTTCGCTCATTTTGGAATATTTACTGTTTAAAAAACCTCCACTTCCCTGTAGGCGGCTGCAATCTCATCAAGTACAGGATCGCCAGGAAGGATTCCGGAATACTTGACTATAGTGCCTTCGACTCCTCTTTCCTTGATGCTGCCTATCATCTCCACGCTCTGCGGATCGTCCGGGTTGTCGAAATGCAGGCAGGCTCCGATGGCAAGCAGCAGCTTGTCATAAGGCAGGCCGTATCCCCGCGCGGTCAGCATAGGGAGGATCAGGCGGTCGTTGGCGGCGAGTTTCCTCAGAGGGTCGCGCCCGACACGGTTGCAGTCGTCCTTGAGGTATGGATTATGGAAACGCACCAAGATGCTTTCGATATATTCGAAATGCTTGGTATGGTCGAATCCGAATTTCTTGACCAGCGCCTCTCCGCTCTGCTGCATCGCCTGGCGCACCAAACCCTTTATCTTCTCATCCTCGATGCTCTGGCCTATGGTTTCATATCCCTTCATCTTGCCAAGATATGCAAGCGTTGCATGTCCTGTATTCAGAGTGAAAAGCTTCCGCTCAACGTAAGCAAGGAGATTGTCCACCGGAACCATTCCCGGAATATCCGGAACACCTCCGATGAAATCCGCCCTCTCGGCATCCCATTCGAAGAATTCTTCGACGGCAACATCAAGGGGCACTTCGCAATGCACCGGAGGGACTATCCTGTCAACGGCGGCGTCAGGGAATCCGACATGGGTGAGGGTCCACTCCTTCGTAGCGTCATCGAGCTGGGTGAAAACCAGTTCCTTCAGCTGGGAGGTAGCTTTCAAGCCGTTCTCGCAGCACATCACGTTCAGAGGTTTCTCAACCCCGGCAGCCATCCTGGCCTCGAGGCCCTTGGCAATGGAAGGAGCCACGAACTTGAGGATCCTGATTCCGACGGCGGTGGTGATAATGTCAGCATCCACGATTTCAGAAACCACATCCTCGCTTCCGGAATGGACGGCCTTGATACCTGAAATCTCGATATCGTAGCTGTTCGTGTCAGTTACGTGTACGGTATATCCTTTCCTTTCGTTGATCTGTTCCAGCAGGCTTTCGACCACGTCGGCGAACGTAACCTGATAACCCGCCTGAGCCAGGACGGCCCCGATGAAACCACGGCCGATGTTACCTGCTCCAAACTGAATCGCCTTTTTCATTTTCCACTTGAATTTACGGGGCAAAGATAGACAATTTGACCTGTTAATTGAATATATTTGTAAAGGAAACTCTAAATCCACATAAGATGAAAAGAACCGTTCTGGCTTTCGCAGCCGCACTTTGTGCCCTGTCCCTGATGGCACAGACTCCAAAGGGTGTCAAACTCCGTTTCGTCGAAGGATCCGACCTCACGCTCGTCGGGAACCTGATGCCCGACACGCCGAACCCGTACCACCGGGTTGACACCGTGATATTCAAGGGGTTCACTAAGGGGGAGAACGCCCAGGTCAGGATGACTTCCGGCATGTCGGTTGCCTTCAAGACCAATTCCAGCATCATCACCATCAGGCCGAAATTCGGCGAGGTCCAATATCCCCAGAACTCCAACGGAATAGCAGGACACGGCTTCGACCTCTATATCAAGAAGGACGGACAGTGGATATTCGCAGCCGCGGCCGCCAGGTCTCCTGAATATATAGACAAGGATGTCAGCCTCATTTCCGACATGGACCACTCCGAAAAGGAGTGCCTGCTATACCTGCCGCTGTATTCGGAACTCTATTCGGTGGGAATCGGTATCGAAGAAGGTGCTACGATCGAGGCCATTCCGGTACCGTTCCGGCACAGGATAGCGATATTCGGATCCAGCTACACCCACGGCTCCAGCACGTCCAGGCCAGGGATGACTTATCCGGCGCAGCTTTCCAGGATGACCGGCCTGCAGTTCCTCAGCCTGGGATGCAGCGGCAACTCCAAACTCCAGCCATATTTCGCCGACGTCCTCGCCGCTGTTGATGCAGATGCTTTCGTATTCGACGGATTTTCAAATCCTTCCGCGCAGCTGATCAAGGAGAGGCTCTTCCCGTTCATCGAGAAGATACAGGCTGCCCATCCGGGAGTCCCGCTCATATTCCAGAAAACGATCTGGCGGGAAAGCCGCAGTTTCAGCCTGGCCGCAGATAAAAACGAAGCGGCCAAGATGGCGATGGCAGACAGCCTTATGAAGATCGCCTGCAAGAAATACAAGGACGTCTACTGGATAACGAACACCGACGCGTCGATGAAGAGTCACGACTCGTCGGTGGACGGTGTGCATCCTACGAACCATGGCTACACCCTCTGGGCGGAGTCCGTAAGGAAGCCTATTGTCAAGATCCTGAAAAAATACGGGATCAAGTAATCTTAGCAATTCATCGCTCCGCAGCAGTGGATGACCTGTCCGCTGACATAGGATGAAAGGTCGCTGGCAAGGAAGAGTGCCACGGAAGCGACATCTTCCGGCGTGCCTCCGCGACGAAGGGGAATCTGCTTGATCCAAGCGTCGCGTACGTCCTCAGGAAGGGCGTTCGTCATGTCCGAGACAATGAATCCCGGGGCGATGCAGTTTGCCCTGATGCCGCGAGGACCCATTTCCTTAGCGATGGACTTGGCAAGTCCAATCATACCGGCTTTGGAAGCCGAATAGTTGCATTGGCCTGCATTGCCGGAAACTCCGACAACTGAAGACATGTTGATGATGCTTCCTCCTCTCTGGCGAGCCATAACCGGAGTGACTGCGTGGATGAAATTGAATGCTGACTTGAGATTCACGTTGATTACTGCATCCCACTGAGCCTCGCTCATCCTGAGCATAAGGCCGTCCTTCGTGATGCCGGCGTTGTTGACCAGGATGTCTATCCTACCGAAATCAGCCAGGATCTGGCCTACGACCTCGTGAGTCTGCTCGAAATCTGCTGCGTTGGATGCATATCCCTTGACTTTGTGGCCGAAAGCTTCAAGCTCCTTGATAGTCTCCTGCTCCTTCCGAAGCAAACTTGAGAGCGATCGCTTTTCCGATTCCTCTCGCTGCGCCCGTAACAAGGGCGGTTTTTCCTTCCAATAATCCCATGATAATTTATGTAATAATTCTTCTTGAGTTATTCGTGGTGCAAAGATAGTAAAATTCCCTTTTTGTGTCATATTTTGCATTTCTAACGGAAATTGCTTACCTTTAAACAATTACACCTGAATACTAAACCATCAACCGCTTATGAAACGCCTCTTCCCCATCCTGCTTTGTGGAATGGCATCCCTGCTCTTCGGATGCAACACGACTCCGGACCCGGTCCTGACCGTCACTCCAGAGAACCTCGCATTCTCCGCCGAAGGAGGGGCCCAGACTGTCCAGGTCAAGGCCAACAACCCTTGGACCGCCTCAGCCAGCGGTTCGGGAATATCCGTCAACCCGTCTTCTGGAGAAGGTGACGCCACGGTGACTGTTACGGCAACAGCCACCAATTCAACCAATCCGCTTTCGGGTACGGTTTCTTTCCGCAGCGAAGGACTGACCGCCACGGTGTCCGTAACTCAGGACGAAAGGAAAGTAATCCAGGTCGGAGACGTTATGGTCATTCCTGCAGAAGGAGGTCTTTTCGCGGTTGACATACAGTACAACACTGAATATACAGTCGAGGTAGAGGCTTCTGCCAAGTCCTGGATATCTTTCCTGGGCACCAGGGCGCTGCAGAGCGGGAAGCTCGAGTTCCAGTTCGCTGAGAACCAGAACACCGATCCGCGCCAGGGCAAGGTGACCGTCAAGGACAAGTCAGGTAAGGTATCGGACATCACCCTGACCTTCGTACAGGAGGAGAAGAAGGTAATTACAGTAGGAGACGTTATGACTATCCCTGCTGAGGGTGGTACATTCGCCGTCGACATCCAGTACAACACCGACTTCGACGTGGTCGTGGAGTCCGGGGCACAGTCCTGGATCACCTTCGTGGCCACACGTGCCCTCAAGAGTGGCAAGCTCGAGTTCCGGTTCGGAGCCAACCCGGATCCGGACCCTCGCCAGGGAACTGTAACCGTAAAGGATAAATCAGGGAAAGTCGAGCCAATAACCCTCAAGTTCGTCCAAGAAGAGAAGATAGTCATCGCAGTAGGTGATGTTATGAAGATTCCTGCAGAGGGAGGCACTTTTGCGGTGGATGTCCAGTACAACACCGACGTGGTTGTCGAAGTCGAGTCAGCAGCTCAGTCCTGGATCCACTTCGTGGCCGTCAGGGCGCTAACCAGTGGAAAACTGGAGTTCAGTTTCGATGCAAACCCGAATCCGGACCCTCGTCAGGGCAAGGTTACAGTCAAGGACAAGAACGGCAAGGTAAGGGAGATAACACTCACGTTTGTCCAGGAGGAAAAGAAGGTCATACAGGTCGGAGATGTGATGGAGATTCCTGTGGAAGGCGGAACCTTCTCTGTAGATGTCCAGTACAACACCGACGTGGTTGTCGAGGTCGAGTCAGCTGCTCAATCCTGGATCCACTTCGTGGCCGTCAGGGCGCTAACCAGTGGAAAACTGGAGTTCAGTTTCGACGCCAATCCGAATCCGGACCCTCGTCAGGGCAAGGTTACAGTCAAGGACAAGAACGGCAAGGTGAGTCCGATAACACTCACCTTCGTCCAGGCAGAGAATAAAATCGCGCAGGAGGAGATTAGAATCAAAAGCTCCCTTATGCAGATTTATCAATCTATGGACGGACCGAATTGGAATATCTCGGGCAAATGGGACCTTGACAAAGACCTCCGTCAGTGGTCCGGAGTGGAATGGATACCTGAAACAGGTGAGCTACGATTGATGTTCCAGAATTTCGGCCTCAAAGGCCAGTTCCTTGATTGTTTTGATGGCTTGTCTTCCTGTGTCAAGTTATGGATTCAAAATGAACCCGGAATCACCGGCACCCTGCCTGCAAGTTTCGCCAAGTTGAACCACCTTGGTTTGCTTGTTATAGATAATACTTCCATGACAAGTCTCCCGGACATTTTCAGTGGCTTGCCTCTGTGGTATGTTTCAATCACTAACAATTTATCGATGGCAGGTCCGGTTCCAGAGTCCCTCGGCGCGAGCGATCTCCTGATGGGAGAAGAGAGTGTCAATGGTGTTCATTTCCCTGGGCTGGAGGTGATTAATAATGGCTTTACGGGGACAATCCCTGAATCCTGGCTTCGTCTGGGCTTAAAATTGAATATTTACAATCATAAATTCTCCGGGCAGATTCCGGACTATTTATATACCGCGAAGGATCCTGGCTATTGGATCAATATGTACATCGATAATGGACAGCATAATGAAGAATATAGGAAAACCGATCCTTTTTCTATCCCGGACCGCGACATACCGGGATATTGGCCCAAGAGAGATATCAAAGATGTAATTACTGGGAAGCCAATTCCATATGACGATATCATTGCCTGCAACAAGGCTACGGTTGTGTTCAAGTGGGCTTCTTGGTGCACTTATTCGGCTGCTCTGTTACCGCGGCTTAAAAAGATGCACGAGAAGTATCACAAAGATGGTCTTGAGGTGATACTACGACCGGCTTGGGGCGACGATGAGGGGGAGAGAATCCTTAAGAATTATATATTGGAACACGGTTACGATATCTGGTATAATTTCTCTTCCAATGATATCTCTCTGTCAGAGGAAGGCGCGCTTGGAGCTTTTGGAACACCTTTCGCCACTGTGATTGACAACAAGGGTAATGTCATTTTCAGTTGCGCTCCGAATGTCAGCGATCCTTCCCGCGGCAGGTTCGGACACGTCGCTTTCAACAGCCTTATTCCATTCCTGGAGGATATCTTCGGCCCTCTTGAGGACGAGGAAGCGTACTCTTCTACTGATTACTCCTTGGACGGAACAGTTGTAACTCTTCAGAAAGCCTCTGTCGGCAAGGGAATCAACATCGTGTTTATGGGTGACGCCTACACCGACAGGGATATGAATGAACTGTATGAGAGTCTGATGTGGCAGGCTAATGAAGAATTCTTCAGCATTGAGCCTTACAAGACTTTCAGGGACAGGTTCAACGTGTACGCAGTAAGGGTTGTCTCCAAGAATGGTAAGACTGGAGCCGGTTATTCCACTGCCCTTGGAACCCAAGCAACAGGAACCTCTACTGCCATCAGTGACGCCGGGACCGACAAGTGTTACGAATATGCCCTCAAGGTGCCTGGCATCAATGACAAGAAGAACCTGCTGATATGTGTGCTGATCAATTCCGATGGTATGACGGGCATTACTTCAATGAGTAAGTCGTTGCAATCCGGAGTAGCGTACTGCGCATCCGGAAGCAACATTCGTGATGTTTTCGGAGTCCTGGTACGCCACGAAGCCGGTGGCCATGGCTTCGCCTTCCTATCTGACGAATACAGCACCCAGACCGGAAGCCCAAGCCAGGCTGTAATTGATGAATTCAATATGCTATATCGTGATTATGGCTGGTATTCCAATGTCGACTTCACCAACAATCCGGCTAATGTCAAGTGGAGTGCATTCCTGAACGATGACCGCTACAAGGACGAAGTCGGCATCTTCGAGGGAGGCGCCACCTTCTCTAACGGCGTATACCGTCCGTCCCAGAACAGTATGATGAACATGAATCTGGAGCGTTTCAACGCACCTTCGCGCTGGGCGATCTACAAGAGGATAATGGAGCTCAGCGGCGAGACCGCTTCCTTCGAGAAGTTCCTCGAATATGACGCCGTGAACCGCGCTTCCGCTTCGGCAGCAGCAAAGCCGCCGCTCAAGGCCGCGGCAGCTCCGGAGCGCAAATTTGGGTATTCAAACCCTCCTGTGGTCGTACGGTAGAACTATTACATCAAGACTCTTCGTGGATGTAGCCATCGTCTTTGATATTCCAGAGGGTGGCTACAACCAAACCTCCGACGATAGCGATACCGGCCATGATCAGGTAAAGGTTGTTCCAGAATGAATCTCCGAACCTGTCGGAAAGGACTCCTATACCGATTCCGGTGAACAGTACGCTCAAATAGCTCATAAGTCCGATGATACCGACGGCGGAAGAGGCTCCTTTCTTGGTGACCTGGTTGGAAGCCGTTACTCCGAGCAGGGCCTGGGGTCCGTAGAGGAAGAAACCTGCGAAGGCCAGCAGGAAGAGCATCAGCACAGGGCTGGTGCCGGCCGGCAGCAGATGCAGGACCACAAGGCACAGGGCCGTGAGGGCCATTTCTATCGCACATACCCTCTGGGCCTTGCTGCCGAACAGGTGGTCGGTGATCCATCCTGCGGAAAGCATACCCAGGCATCCGAAGAGTTCGAATATTCCGATGGTAGCGCCCGCCCACATCGGGGAAAGGTGGTTCTCGCCCATCTGCAGGAACTTCGGGCCCCAATCCAGGACGGCGAAGCGGACGATATATACGAATATGTCGGTCACCGCCAGGATCCATACTATCTTGTTCTTCAAGACTTTCTCGCGGATGAACTTGCGGAAGGCTTCCTTGGATTCATCCTCGTCCAGCTCGGTCTTGGTGTCAGGCAACTCCGGAAGTCCGACCGAAGACGGAGTGTCCCTCAG
>ONPI01000154.1 GCA_900319685.1 uncultured Bacteroidales bacterium | reverse complement strand
TGACAGCGGGCGAATACGAGGCGGTAATCACATCTGAATCCATGTCGAAGCTCGTCATGGCGGGAGCCGTGGAATCAGCGAGGTTCAAGGTAACCTTCTCAATGGGCTGGCATCCTGCCAGAACGGCGGCGCCGGCGAAGAAGGCAATCAGTATTCTGTTGAATTTCATAATACTCCTGAATGAAAAAGGTTGTTAGTCTGTGTAACCGGGATTCTGTACCAATTCCGGGTTGGCGGACATCTCTTGAGGAGGAAGAGCGAAGACATTCATATATTCAGGGAATCCCTTTCCAGACTTCACGCCGCCCTTCCAGGGCCAGACGAATGAATCCGAATTGAAGAGTCCCCAGCGGATGAGGTCCGTACGGCGATGGCCTTCCCACATAAGCTCGCGCGCGCGCTCGGCCACGAGGAAATCCTTGGTAATGGTCTTGGGGGCGGCGACACCCGCACGGTCGGAAAGCTGTTTCAAATAGCCGAGCGCGGTGGCATTGTTCGCGTCATTGAGATTCAGGCAGGCTTCCGCATAGATGAGATAGATCTCGGCAAGCCGGATGACAGGGAAATCAATGTCGCTGTATTCCTTGACCTTGGCCGTCTCGTTGAACTCCTCCTCCGTCATGTTGTGAGGGATGTTATTGAACTTGAGGCAACTCCATCCATACAGGAACTGGTAGATGGCCTCCTCGTTGGGAATATCCTCGTAGCGGAGCTGGTCTCCTTCGCCCAGGAAGAAGAACTGGCCGCGCTTGTCAGCAATGACATATTCGTTGGAAGTATACCTTCCCTCCTCATCCTTATCCGGAATCCTGGTCGGAGAGAAATACTTGTTGACGAATTCGATGGTCGTGCGGAGACCGCCCCAGCCGCCGTTGACTCCGTTGGGATGAGCCTTGGACGTGACATCCTTTTCACCAACCGCAGCATGGGTCAGGAAACCGGTTCCGCCCCAGCTCTGGGACTGCTCGGCATTGTAGGATGCGGCGAAGAGGATTTCCTTCAGGACATCGGGATTCTCGCCGTTGTCGCCACGGAAAAGGTCCGCGTAATTGGAGGCAAGACCGTAGCCCAGGCCTACGACAGCTTCGCATGCGGCTTTTGCGTCAGCCCAGCGCGGGGTACCCGTATAGACTTCGGCATTCAGGTACAGGCGGGCCAGGAGGCCGTAACAGGACCCCTTGTCCACTCTGGGATAATTGCTGCGGGCTGCGGGCATCGCGCTATCATCCTTGACCAGGTCTTTGAGCTCGCTTTCGATGTATTCAAACACCTGCTCACGGGTACCCTGCGAAGGATTGACGGCACCGAAAGGAGAATCCTCCGTCACAAAGGCAGGAGATCCGAATACATCCATGGCCACGAAATAGTAGAACGCACGGAGAAAGCGGACCTCGGCGCGATACTGCCGGATTCTTGCCTTGAGTTCGTCAGAGCATCCCCGGGCGTCAAGGTTCTTCTCATCCGTTTGCTTGAGATACTCGTTGGCGAATGTTACGCCATGGATGGTACGGGCGTACACGGCGAGCGATGCGTCGTTAGCGGCATCAGACCAGGTGTTCGTGTTAATGGCACGTACCCAAGCATCATTACCCCATGAACACTTTGCCTCGTCGGTGGAATTCTCATTGAGGGACCAATATGCCCGAATCAATTCCGAAGCGCCGGCATCACCGATATCCAGGTCGGTAAGGTCGCAGGAAAGCAGTTCGAAATAGACTTTTGCAAGCCCCTGCAGGTAAGCGGTTTCATTGGCGCCATAAACAGCTTCAGAAGTCATGTCGGTCTTATTGAGCGGCAGTTGGTTCAAGTCCTTCAGACAGGACGTGCCCAAAGTCAGGGCGACACAGAAGGCGCCGGTCAGTTTCAAATATCTATTCATATCTCACGCTCTTTAGAAGTTAAGGTTTGCACGGAGGGAGAAAGTCCTCGGGCGGGGCCACATGGAATTGTCGATGCCTCCAATTTCAGGATCGAGACCGGAATAGCCGGTGATCACGAACACGTTCTGCACAGTGAAGCCCAGACGAAGGTTGGCGTTGGCCCAATGGCCCAGCTTGCCGAAGGTGTAACCGAAGTTGATATCATCCAGGCGGAAGAAGGAAGCGTCCTCCAGGAAATAATCGGAGGCGTACTGTTCATTGACGTTGGCTCCGGTGAAACCGGTCTCCTTGACGACCCTCAGATAGTTGGACAGATTGATGTTGGAGAAGTTCTGGTTGGTCGTGGAGTTGCCTGCGCGGACATTGTTGTAAACCCAGTTGCCGACGCTTCCATGGCCATTGAACCCGAAGTCGAAGTTCTTGTAACTATACTTGAGATACAAACCGTAGTAGAAGTCGGGAGAGGGACTTTTTCCGGTCATGTATTTGTCACCGGTGTCCAGCTTTCCGTTCTTGTTGCGGTCCACCAGGGCGCCCTGGATAGGTTTGCCGTTCTCGTCATAAATCTGCTGATAGGCGTAGAAAGTATAAGGCTTATAGCCAACCATCTGACGCTGGATGGTATTGCCGGTACCGCCTGAAATGCCACCTTCATCGATGAAGTAACTCTCGTTGTCATAGGCGGCGAGTTTGGTGAACTTCGTTCGTTGGAAGGTACCGTTGAAACCGATGGTCAGAGACTGATCCTTCGTCTCGACGGGGATGGTGTTGATGGCGAACTCGACACCCTGGTTCCTCATGGAACCGATGTTGGTCAGGAGCGTGTTACCGAAATTGGCGCCCATCGGAGTGATTACGTAGTTCAGCAGATCTTTTGTATCCCTGCGATAGACATCAAGGGTTCCGGTGATGCGGTCTCCTTTCAGACCGTAGTCGATACCGATATTATATGTCGTGGTCGTTTCCCACTTGATGTCCGGATCATAGGCACCCGGCGTGAGGTAATCCATGAAACCGGCGCTGCCCATGTAGTAACGGCGGTATGGATTGACCGACTCGACGTAACGAGACAAGTAAGGATAATTCGCTCCAATCTCCTGCTGACCGGTCTGACCCCAGGAAAGACGCAATTTCAACTGAGATAAGGCGCTGGTGTTCTTCAGGAAATCCTCTTCCTTGACATTCCATGCAAAAGCGGCGGAAGGGAAGATACCAGCGCGGTTCTTCGCGGCGAAACGGGACGACATATCGTCACGAATCGTGAAAGTGAAGAGATATTTGGAGGCCAGGGAATAGTTCACACGTCCGTAGAAGGAGATGAGTACAGACTGCTGCTGATTGGGAAGGTAGCGGGAGTCAATCGTCTCCCCTTCATTGAGCTTGGGCTTGCGGGTGACATTGAAATAAGAGATGTCACGGTCGTAGGAATAAACCTTCTGATAGGAGTAACCCGCCATGGCGTCCACGTGATGGATGCCGAATTCTTTGTTGTAATTGGCATAGGTCTCCAAGACCATATTGCGGCGGATATGCCGCCAGTCGGTATACTGACCGACGCGGGGATTCTCCGTGTCTTTGATGGCATTGAACGATCCGGGAATGGTGACAGACTCACCATGGCTATAGGAATAGTCCGTACCCATGTTAAGGTTGAGGCGGAGCGCTTCGAAACCATGAACTCTGTAATCAAACTGGATATTGCCGATGAAACGGCCCACCTTGCCTGTATTGTCACTGCTTTCAA
>ONPI01000016.1 GCA_900319685.1 uncultured Bacteroidales bacterium | reverse complement strand
CTGCGCCGCGCGGATCTTTCCGGCCTGTATGCTCATCTGCTTCGACAGGTCCCTGAGGTATCCGTAGCGGCGGAAAGCCTGCCCAAGGTTGTCGCTGGCAATGATGTACATGTACCAGACTTTGGCATTGCGGTTCTTGTAAGCTCCCCGGACCAGGCGGTCGTAATAGTCTGACAATGTGTCCAGACGGGCTTGTGCGATGGCGATCTGGCGTTCCTTTGCCTGGATGGTCGCGGCGAATTCGGATATCTCCCTGTCGCTTTCGGCTACCAGTTCCTTGCGCGAGTCGACTTTCTTGCGTATGAGTGCAAGCTGGTTGAGGGCGTTCGCGCTCTTGGTGGCGTTGGCCTTGATCTGTCCGTCGAGGATGGCGATCTCCCTCTGGAGTTTCTCGCGCTTGGCTTCTTGCTTCTTGGTATTCTGGGAAGATGCCGGAAGACCCCCCACCGTCATGGCGAGGAGGATGACTGCGATTATTCCGGCCAGGTGTTTCATCATTCTTTCCCTTCAGCAGCTTTGTTCGCTGCCTGTGTCTTGTAAACCTTTGCCAGGTCTGTTTCCCCGAGCGCTTCGAGGACCGTGGCGTAATGTCTCAAAATATTTGCGCTCTCCTTCCCACCGTAGAGCATCGCATGCTTGAAATAGGACTTGGCCTCCTTGTCCTTGCCCAACAGGTGGAGTATCCATCCGTAGGTATCCAGGTATGTCACGTTGTCCGGCTCCTTCTCGATGGTCTTCCGGCTCATCGCACAGGCCTTCTTGAGCTTCTTTCCCTGGATAGCGAGATACCAGGCGTAATTGTTCAGGGCAGGGGAATATCCCGGATCCTGCTTCAGGACTTTTTCGTAGGTCTTGAAAGCTTCCTTGGAATTGCCCAGCTGGTATTGCATGTCGCCGATGTTGGAAAGGGCCGGAATGGTCTTGGAAGTATCTCCCTGTGCAATCTCGATGATCCTCCGGCTGTTGTCTATGATTTCCTGCCATTCTTCCTTGTTGTAGGAGGCGAAATTCTTGAGCTCCAGGAAATCTGTCTCCTTGGGGAAGCGGGCGATACAACTGTCGCAGGCTGCCTTCACGGCATCCCAGTCTTTCCTGTCAGTAAGCATCTGGACGTATGTGGCTGCGGCCGCAAGATTATCGGGATTGACGTTCATGTTCCTGTGCATCAGGCTCATGCCCTTGTCCTTGCGATCGGTGGCATAATAGTACATGGCTGCGGAACTGAGAGCCGAGGTGTCAGCAGGATGGACCATGACCATCTTGTCGTAGAGAGAGTCGAGCTGAGGCTTGTTGTTCTGGAAGAACCTGTGCTCTGAGCGCGCCACCAGCATATTCAGGAACTGGGATTTGGCTTGGACATCTGTCCCTTCGTCCCGGATGAACCGGTCGAGGGTGTAGAAGAACGACGGATAATCACGCCTTATGCGATAGACTTCCGCAACCCCAAGCAGGGCCGGCATGTAATCGCTCTGGAGGTCCAGGGCTTCCTGGTAGTACCCAAGGGCGGCCGTATCCTTGTATTCGGCAATGGAATGGTCCCCGAGCTTGGTGAGGACGAACGGGGAAGAATACTCCTTGTTATATTCCTGCAAGGCCTTCAGCGCCTCGTCTGGCTTGTTCTGGCGGAGCAGGATGTCGTATCTGGTGGAAGTCACCTGTTCGTTTTTCCCGAATACCGCTTCGATCTGGTCCATCGCAGAGAGTGCCTTATCGTACTGATTATGCTTGAGATACAGGTTGACAAGGTTGAAATGGAGGTCGTCTTTCTTGGGGAATTCCTTCAGCAAGTCTTCGTAGGTTGCTATCGTGAGATCGTCTTCACCTGAAAAGGAATACACGAAAGCAAGCCTTTCCTTGTACCAGTAATTCGACGGATCGAGCTCACTGGCCTTTTTCAGGCATTTGACCGCCTCGTCAAGTTTGCGGGTATAGAGATGGCACAGGCCAAGGTAATACCAGGCAGCGTCGTTCGAAGGGCTTTCCGTTACGATCTTTCCAAGTTCGGTCCCTGCCTTCTGGAACTGTCCTTCGTTCATCTTGGACACGGCATCGATTATCCTGCCATCATCCGGTCTCGTGCTTGCGGCTGTCTGGCTGAAAACCTGGCCTGCAGGAATCAGGAGGGCGACCAGGATCGCCGCTATAGATAGTCTAATTCTCATATCAGTGCGTTAACCGGAGTTGTCTATGCAAAAATAGTACTTTTATGGCAATAATTTAAGAATATAAGGCCGAAAGAGTCCGACCAGGGAAGGATATGGTCACTTTAGACGGCATTTTATTATTAGTAATTGCGAAAGAAGTATTACTTTTGCAGCTGTTCTATGTCTTCTAATAAATACGGTTCCTTATTCGTAGCAGTATTGATTATGCTGCTGGCTTATGCCTGCGGGACGAGCCGCAAAGTCAACTATCTGAACAAGAACGCGGTTAGCGCCTCCCTCTCCCTTGACAACAGTGCTGAAGAGTTCCCCGACCTGGGCTTCGGCGTGACCAAGCGGGACACTGTAGCCGTTGAAGACTTCGATGGCCGGCGCGTGATGCTTATGAACACCATCAGGGACGAGGAGACTGGCGAAATGGTCGCCAGCGATGTGATCCAAGCAGCAGTAATCACGGTCCGGTTCCGCAACGTGGCTGAACGTCAGGGTAAAGTGAACCTCTCATTCAATGTTACCGTACCAAAGTCCATGCAGGACAGCAAGTGGCAGTTGCGGTTCTATCCTGATATGTTCATCCTGGGCGACAGCATCCGTCTGGAGCCCGTAATCATCACTGGTACCGGCTACCGGAAGGCGCAGCTGAAGGGCTATCAACAGTATGAGCGCTTCCTGTCACGTATTGTCTCCGATACCACGAGATTCATCAACATCGGCCAGCTGGAACTTTTCCTCAAGCGGAATATCCCTCAGATCTATGCCTTCCGCAATGACTCCACCGAAGTTTCCGACGAGGTATTCTACTCCTATTACGGTGTATCCGAACAGCAGGCTGTCGACCATTACACTAACAAGTTCCTAAAACGTCGCAACGAGTGGCGCAAGTCCCGGATCGGCAAGATGTATAAGAAATATGTCAAAGCTCCGATCGTTTCGGAGGGAATCCGGCTGGATACCGTCATCCAGTCCAGCGATGGGGACTTCGTATACGATTACGTACAGACCATCAACGCCAGGCCTAAGCTTCGAAAAGTGGATGTAGTACTTTCCGGCGAAATCTTCGAGCAGGACAAGAGTCTTTACAACGTTCCCCGGACTGAGCCGCTTACTTTTTATATCAGCTCCATTTCCTCCTTTGCAGACAACCACGAACGCTATCTGACACAGGTGGTCGAACGCCGCCTTGCCGCAGACACAGAGTGCCGGATAGACTTCGAAGTCGGCAAAGCTGACATCAAGCCGGGATTGGGTAACAACGCGCTTGAGATGAACCGCATCAAGAACATTTTGGAGTCGCTCGCAGATGATGCTGTCTTTGACTTGGATTCCATCGTCGTGAGTGCGACGGCGTCACCGGAAGGCAGCTATGCATCTAACAAGGCGCTGTCCCAGAGACGATCCAAGTCGGTCTCGAAGTATTTCGGCGACTACGTGGACTATCTTCAGGATTCTCTCCGCCACGAGGAGGCTGTTCAGTACAATATGGATTCCGAATATACCGTCATTCGGAAGAAACGCCAGCGGATCAACTTCATGCCGCGCAGCATCCCGGAGAACTGGGAAGACTTGCGGGAGTTTGTAGTCAACGACACCGTCCTTACGGAAGCTCAGAAAGAAACCTTCTTCGACAAATTCAGGACGGAAAACGAGGATGCCCGTGAATTGGCTCTGTCACGCGAAAGCTTCTACAAGTACCTGCGCGACACCTACTATCCACGGCTTAGGACAGTCAAGTTTGTATTCCACCTGCACCGCAAGGGTTTGGTGAAGGATACGGTGCATACCACCGTCCTGGATACTGCCTATATGATGGGTGTCGAGTCGCTCCGGAATATGGAGTACGACCTGGCGCTTATCCGGCTTAAGCCTTACGAGGACTTCAATACGGCCGTTGCATACGTGGGCTTGAACCGCAACACCAATGCGTTGGCCATACTCTCCAAAATGGATCGCACGGCAGAGGTCAACTACCTGCTCGCCATCATCTATGCCCGTATGGGCAAGACGCACGACGCGGTCGAATGCTATGTCAAGTCATGCAAGCAGAATCGCCTGTTCGTACATCGGGGTAACCTGGATCCCGAGATTTCTGCTCTGATCCAGGCCTATCAGTTGAACAAGCTGAACGAGGAAGATGAAAAGGACTTTACATTTTAAGGCCGACCCATTTCTGAGCCGGCCTTCTTTGTGGGTCTTACCTTCCGGGCGATAGCCTAGAGGTTCTTGTTGACTTTCTTCCAGTCCTTTACGGCAGGGATGATTCCCAGGTCGATAATCTCATCGCGCATCTTGCAGAGATGCTCGTATGAAGCCTGGAGAGCTTTCATCTCGGCTGCGGTACCCTTAGGCTCCTTGAAGCTGACACCGTTGGCGTCGATGACGGTAGGCATCGCCATCATGACGTTCTGGAACTTCTCGTCGTTGACATAGGTTCCGGCCGGCCAGGTGAACTTCTTGCCGCCCATGGAAGCCTCGATCATCTTCACGGCGTTGTAGGCAGGGCTCTGGAAGGAGCTGCGTCCGCGGAGCTTGATGATGTTGGATCCACCCTGGATGGTAGCCTGCTTGATCTCCTCGAACTTCTTTGCTGAGAGTTTCTTCTTGGAAAGAGGAACTCCGTCGATCTTGACCTTGGATGCGAATACGGCCATGGCTTCGCCGTGTCCTCCGTAGGTGCGGGCACCGGTAACCTTGTACTGAGGGACCTTGAACTCTGCTGCGAGTTCGGTCTGCAGACGGGTGGAGTCGAGGGCTGCCAGGGTAGTGACCTGTGAAGGCTTCAGTCCTGAGTGGAGCAGTACCACGAGACCGGTAAGGTCGGCAGGGTTGAAGATAACTACGATGTGCTTGACATCTGGGCAGTATTTCTTGACATTCTTGCCGAAATCCTCCGCGATCTGGCAGTTACCCTTGAGCAGGTCCTCGCGGGTCATGCCTTCCTTGCGAGGGGCTCCTCCGGAAGAGATAATGTACTTGGCACCCTTGAAAGCTACCTTAGGGTCTGTGGTCCAAGTGATGTTGGCGCCTTCGAAAGCGCAATGGGCCATCTCGGCCACGACACCCTTCAGACCAGGTTCATAAACGTCATAAAGGCAGATGTTCGGTGTGAGCTTGAGCATCATCGCCGTCTGGGCCATGTTGGATCCGATCATTCCGGCGGCGCCGACGATGACCAGTTTGTCATTTGTCAAAAATCCCATTTCAGAATAATGTTTATGTGTTTGCGATTCGTTTCGTTTATAGCAGGGCAAAGATAACAAATTCCCCGGTATTTTCGTTGATATTCAAAAAATGATTATATTTGCGGAGTTAAGAACTACTGATTCAGATGGAACCTCCCAGTTCTATAGTTACCGACGGCAAATCTAAGGCGGACCCCCGATCTGAGGATCCGTTGCCGTGTACAATCTTAAACTGGCTTTTCAACCGCCCGCAGGGTTTTCCTGGCGGGGAGGTATCTGTTTCCGTTAACTGAACCCAAAATACGACATGGCACTATATCTTAAGAAAGAATTGGAAGAAACCAGGTCTGTCATCGGAGTATGGCAGATAACCGAAACTGAAGAAGAACTTCGGGAGCTTGCCTCCGTACCCAACGACGAGATGGAGGAGATATCATTCATCAGCAACGAATCCCTCCGCAAGCAGAGGCTGGCGGTGAGGGCGCTCCTTTGCGAGCTGTTCGGCGAGAAGGTATATCTCAGCCATCATGACAATGGCAAGCCGTACCTCGAGAACATGGTCACCAACATCAGCATCTCCCATACACGCAAGTACGTCGCAGTGATCCTTGATGACATCGAGGACGTGGGCATCGACATCGAGTCGCTGGACAGGGATTTCTCCTCGGTCGAGAAGAAGGCTCTGTCGGAGGATGAGATCGACGACCTGGACGACGAGAAGAAGAATGAGCAGCTTGCCATCTACTGGTGCGCAAAGGAAGCCATATTCAAGAGAGTCTCTGCATACCATGTGGATTTTGCCGAGCAGATCGAGGTGGACCGCTTCCGCCTGAGGGACGAGGGAGAGCTGGACGCCACATTCGTCCACAAGGACGGCTACGAAGAAGAATTCGAACTTGAATATATCACCTTCGACAACCATGTGCTTGTCTGGGTGGTAGGTTAATCGCAACCAACAAGAACAACATAATCAATTAACGCCATGACAGCCCTTATAGTCATAATCGCCTTGCTGGTGCTGGTCGGACTTTATGTCTGGAGTACCCAGCGCAATCTCGTCAGTCTCGATGAGAAAATGAAGAATGCCTTCGGTCAGATCAACGTCCAGCTGAAGACCAGGTGGGATGCGGTCACGAACCTTGTGGAAATGACCAAGCAGTATGCAAAGCATGAGCATGACACCCTCACCGACGTAATCTCCAAGAGAAGGATAGACAATGCTTCCCCTGAGCAGATCGCTGACCAGGAGAACGCAATCCAGTCAGTCCTGAGCAGGCTGAATGCCGTAGCCGAGGCATATCCTGACCTTAAGGCCAACCAGATGTTCGCCGACACGATGGCAAGCATCCGCCAGTACGAGGAGAATGTCCGTCTCAGCAGGATGGTCTATAACGACTCGGTTACCAAGATGAACATGATGGTACGCCAGTTCCCATCGAACCTCGTCGCCAACATGCTCGGATTCACCACCCACGAACTGCTTCCTGAGGATCCTGCAAAGTCAGAGGCTCCTTCAGTATCGGACATATTCAACAACAAGTAAGATGAGGCGTCTTCAGGCACTCCTGAGCGTCTTCCTGCTGTTTTCCGCCGCCGAATCCTTCGCCCAGAGCGACGTTGATTCCCTGAGAATCGATGTGAAGCTTCTGGACAACGGTTCCGCTGAAGTGACGGAGGTCTGGCATATAGACGTCTCGGACAATATCACCGAATGGTACCTGGTCAAGGACAACCTTTTCTCCAATGATATGGATATCAGCGGACTTAAGGTTGTCGACGAGACCGGTGCCAGGTTCGTAAACGAAGGAGAGTGGGATGTGGACCGTTCCCGCCAGGCTAAGGCACGCAGATGCGGCCTGGTGACGAAGTCCGACGGCTACGAGGTCTGCTGGGGAGTAGGAAGCAGCGGTCCTCATGTCTATACCGTCGAATACCTGCTCACGAACCTTGTCAAGGGGCACAGCGACCTTGACGGTTTCAACCATATGTTCGTAACCAGGGGACAGGGCTCTCCTCCGAGGCAGGTAAGCCTCAGGATATGGAAGCCTGGCACCATCCTGACCTCGGACAATACCAGGGTCTGGGCTTTCGGTTACAAGGGAGAGGTCAACCTGCTCGAAGGTGCTGTCAAAGCCTGGACTTCCGAGAAGTTCTCCAGGCAGAGCGCGATGATCGTGATGGCCGGTTTCGAGAAGGGAATGTTCACTCCTGCCGTTACCGAAGAAAGGACTTTTGACCAGATGCGCGAGACTGCGATGGAAGGCAGTGACTACACCGATCCTGAAAGCGAACAGCACAAGTCTTTCAAAGACAGGCTCATAGCCTTCTTCTTCAATATCTTCAACCTTCTCCTGGTAGGAATATTCGTCCTTTTCGGTGTCGGTACCGTCCGTGCGGCACGTAAGGCCCGGAAGAAAAAGGAAGAGCTCCTGGGAGGAAAGATGAAGGATGTCGAGTGGTTCCGCGGGGTACCGGTCGACGGGGATCTGAGGAAGGCATGCAGCATCCTCGAGGTATATTCGGGCAAGATCGAGGAAGAAAGGAAGAATCTGACCGCGGCCTACATAATGCGTCTTTTCTACAAAGGTGCATTCGAGATAGTGCCTCAGAACCTCAAGAAACCTGCATTCAGGATCAAGGAATACAAGGCACCTGACGATGCAGTCCACAATGTCGATTCGGAGCTGGAATCCGAGGTGTTCGGTTTCATAAAGGAAGCTGCAGGCAAGGATTCCATCCTCCAGCAGAACGAGTTGAAAAGATGGGCTTATGCCCATTCGGAGAAGCTGTATGCCTGGCAGCAGAAGCTTCCTAAGCTGACATCTCCTTACGGCCTCGAAGCCAAGGATGTGAGGGAAGTCTTCGGACTCCGGAGATTCCTCAAGGACTTCACCCTTATCCAGGACCGCGGTGTGGTGGAAGTGGGACTTTGGAACAATTACCTGATATTCGCTTCTCTCTACGGCATCGCCGACCAGGTCATCAAGGATTTCAAGAAGGTATGTCCTGAATACTTCACCCTGTCCCAGACCATTGCCACTCAGACACAGGAAGTGACTCCGGTCGTGCTGTGGGATATGATCAACAGTACTTCCCGTTCTTTCAACGGGGCTGCTTCATCCTATCCTGTTGGTTCCGGTTCCGGCGGCGGTGGAATGCGCTGGGGCGGCGGAGGCGGAATGGCTTCCTGGGGCGGCGGAGGCGGTTTCTCCGGCGGTGGCTTCGGAGGAGGCGGCCGATGATTTTTTGAAAATAATTTTGCTTTTTCCGAAAAAAAGGATATCTTTGCAGTCCTTTCTTACGGGAAAGCATTCGGGGTGTGGCGCAGTTGGCTAGCGCATCTGGTTTGGGACCAGAGGGTCCAGTGTTCGAGTCACTGTACCCCGACATTAAGGGGATGATCTAACAGAATCATCCCCTTTTTTGTTTATATTTGTGCAAATTTCGGGTTATGATCATTCAGGCAAAGGGCATAGAAAAGAGTTTCGGGGACTTGAAGGTCCTCAAGGGGATTGATTTCGAAGTCGGGAAATCCGAAGTGGTGTCTATCATGGGTGCTTCAGGAGCCGGGAAATCCACCTTGCTGCAGATCCTCGGTACACTCTCGACCCCTGATGCCGGGACTTTGGAAATCGACGGCACTCCTGTCCTTGAGCTCGCCGGCAAGGAGCTTTCTTCCTTCAGGAACCGCAAGATCGGTTTCGTATTCCAGTTCCATCACCTTCTGCCTGAGTTCACTGCCCTCGAAAACGTGATGATCCCCGCATTCATCGCGGGCCGTTCCGACAAGGACGCGCATGCCGCTGCTGCCAGGCTGCTTGCGGACATGGGGCTTTCCGAAAGGATGGACCACAAGCCATCCGAACTCTCCGGCGGAGAGCAGCAGAGAGTCGCCATAGCCAGGGCACTTGTCAACGATCCGGCCATCCTCTTCGCCGATGAACCGTCCGGCAATCTCGACACGAAGACAAAGGACGAGATCCATAAGCTTTTCTTCGACCTCCGCGACAATTACGGCCAGACGATAGTCATCGTCACCCACGACCCGGACCTTGCACGGATGTGCGACAGGTCGCTGTTCATGCGGGACGGCCAGTTCGTGGATGAATAAACCTTTTCCCGTCGATGGGAATATTCCGTTTCAAGCAGTTCGATGTGCTCAACGAGCGCTCCGCGATGAAGGTGAATACCGACGGAGTGCTTCTCGGTGCTGTTACCGAGGTGTTTCCGGAGGACCGCTATGTGTTGGACATAGGTACCGGGACGGGAGTCGTGGCCTTGATGCTTGCGCAGAGGCTGGCCGGATTCGGAGAGGACTTCCGGATAGAGGGCATCGACATAGACGGCCCTTCAGCGGAAGAAGCGTCACGGAACTTTGCCTCTTCTCCATGGAACACGCACCTGACAGCTCACAAAGCCGGTTTGCATGAATATTCCCAATCCGGCATGGGCGGTCCCGGGATGCCGGACCTGATAGTCTCAAATCCTCCTTTCTTCGACAATTCCCTGAAAGCCCCGGATGCCAGACGCAACGCTGCCAGGCACACCGGAGATAATCTTTCATTCAGGGAAATACTTGAATACGCGTCAGTCAGCCTCTCTCCGGAGGGAAGGGTGTCGATGATCCTGCCTGCCGGAACTGAAGCAGAGCTGCTGAGGTTTGCGAGGATGTGCGGATTCGCGCCGTGGAGGATAATGAGGGTCCGGTCCAAGGAAGGCAAGCCGGACTCAAGGATAATAGTAAGGTTCAGGCGCAGGAGGCCTGGCGAACCGGCCGATTGTGCCGAAGAGTCATCCCTCGTGCTGACAAATGAAGAAGGGAAGCGTACTTCACAGCATGCTTCCCTGGTAACAGACTATCTGTTGTAATCAAACTAACCTTACCATTTTATCCTGATTAATAATCTGTTACTTATTCTCAAACTTTTTCAGCCGGTGGATCTGCTGGCGCCTGAACGCTTCCTCTGCAATGAACAGCTTCGCCACTTTCTTGCTCGACAGGAACTTGCGGTACTCCGAGACGTATTTTGCGTCAATCGTCTTCCCGCTCTCCAAAGCCTCGAGGTATTTGTCCAGCAACGCTGAAACCTCCTTGTCGTCCTTTCCGGCTTCGATGGCGGAATTCAGGGCCTTGTAGGCATCCATGGTCGATTTCCAGGAAGCTTTCTTCTCGGCCTCAGCCCTGTTGTAAACCGGCCAGAACTTCTCGGCCTCTGACGTAGTAAGTTCCATCGCGTCGGTCAGGAAAGCGATCTTCTCGATCTTCCACCTGTCCTGTATATCTTTCTTGCTCTTCTTTTCCTGTGCCTGTGTACTCGTGGCAGAGAGCAGGAGCAGAGCTGCAGCAAGTGCCACCGTCAATACTCTTTTCATATTCGGTTATTCTTCTTGTCTTTCAAATTCAATCTGTTCCGCTGAAACTCCGGTATCTATCAGATAATTGATGATGTCTTCCTCTGAAATCGATCCATCTTCGTCTTCCATGCCGAGGATAAAGAGATCCGGATGAGAAACGGAGACCATGTCAGCGAAAACGGTTTCGTTGTAAAGCTGGTCGGGGGACTGCTTTGAAACGGTTGTCTTCAGTATCGCTGTTCCGATGGCGAAAGCGATGGCGAAGCATGCTGCAAGCGCGAGGTACGGCTTCAGCTTCATCCAGGCCATCGGCTTCACGACGGTCTCTTCCGAAGGAATCCTTCCGAGGCGTTCCCCGAGCCCTTCGAAATAGCCTTCAGGAACCCTGATGGCGGGTTTCCCAACTCTTTCAATCAGATCCTTTTCCATTTTACGTCTTTTTGACAATAATCCTGTGTCCGGGTTTAATACCCGCCCGTATTTTTTTCCAGCTCAGCCTTGATCTTCTCCGCAGCGAAGTGGTAGGAGGCCTTCAAAGCACCTACGGACGTTCCCAGGATTTCGGATATATCCTCATAGGAAACATCTTCGAAATAGCGCATGATGAATACGGTCCTCTGCTTGTCAGGAAGCTTGGCGACCGCTTTGGAAAGCTCCCTCTGCAATGCATCCGCATCGAGATACGGATCTTCGTCGATCCTTCTGTCCATTTCCGAAGAAAGGCTTTCGAACTGGAGCGCGGAGCGGATCTTCTGGCGGCGGAGAAAGTTCAGGGTCTCGTTGGTCGCTATCCTGTACAGCCAGGTGTACAAACGGGACTCCCCGCGGAATGAGGGCAGTGAATGCCAGATTTTCACGAATATGTCCTGGAGCAAGTCATCGGTGTCTTCATGACTGCACACGAAATGCCTGACATGCCAGTACAACCTTTCGCCGTAAGATGCTACGATCCCGTTGAAAGCCTTGTCCTGCTGCCCATCATTGAATAGCTGGATTATTTCGTGGTCTGTCAAGTTCGTGAACGTCTTCAATCTTTCAAATGTACGACAATTTGATTATTTTTGCAATTATGAAACATATCAGGAACTTCTGCATCATAGCCCATATCGACCACGGCAAGAGCACGCTTGCCGACAGGCTGCTCGAGCTTACCCAAACCCTGTCTTCCAGGGATATGGAGGCCCAGGTCCTGGACGATATGGACCTTGAGAAGGAGAAAGGGATCACCATCAAGAGCCACGCGATCCAGATGGAGTACCTCTACAAGGGTGAGAAATACATCCTCAACCTCATCGATACTCCGGGGCACGTGGACTTCTCCTACGAGGTCTCCCGTTCCATAGCTTCCTGTGAAGGTGCCCTGCTGGTCGTGGACGCATCCCAGGGCATACAGGCGCAGACCATTTCTAACCTCTATCTTGCTGTGGACCACGGGCTTGAGATCATCCCCGTACTGAACAAGATAGATATGGATTCCGCCCAGCCGGAAGTGGTGGCGGACCAGATAGTCGACCTTCTGGGCTGCGACCATGAAGACATATTCAAGGTGTCTGCCCGTACCGGGGAGGGAATCCCGCCTCTGCTGGATGCTATCGTGGAGCGCATCCCGGCCCCGAAAGGGGACCCTGACGCACCGCTCCAGGCACTCATATTCGATTCCGTATTCAATCAGTTCCGCGGGATCATCGCTTATTTCAAGGTTATAAACGGCTCCATATCCACCGGAGACAAGGTCAAGTTCGTCGCTACCGGGATGGAATATGACGCTGAAGAAGTCGGCATCCTGAAGATGAAACTGTGCCCTACAGGCAAGGTTTCGACAGGAGATGTCGGATATATCATTTCAGGCATTAAGAAGGCTGTGGAGGTCAAGGTCGGTGACACCATCACCAATTCTTCCAGGCCTTGCGACAAGGCCATCGCCGGATTCGAGGAGGTGAAACCTATGGTGTTCGCCGGAATGTATCCGGTCCAGGCCGACAAGTTCGAAGAGCTCAGGGCGACGCTCGAGAAATTCCAGCTCAACGATGCCTCTTTCGTCTATGAGCCGGAGTCGTCGCTTGCCCTGGGGTTCGGTTTCCGCTGCGGATTCCTCGGGCTGCTGCACCTGGAAATCGTCCAGGAGCGTCTTTTCCGGGAATTCAACATGGATGTCATCACCACCGTCCCGAACGTCTCCTACAAGGTCTTTACGACCCAAGGGGAGGTGTTGGACGTCCATAATCCTTCAGGTCTTCCGGCTCCTACCCTCATCGACCACATCGAAGAGCCTTTCATCAGGGCCCAGATCATATCCAAGACGGATTTCTACGGCCCGATAATGAAACTCTGCATGGACAAGAGGGGTACGCTGGTCGGACAGCACTACATAACCGCCGACAGGGTGGAACTGACCTACGACATGCCTCTTTCGGAGATCGTGTTCGATTTCTATGACAAGTTGAAATCCATCTCCAAGGGTTATGCTTCTTTCGATTATCACGTCATTGATTTCCGGCCTGCCAGGCTTGTCAAGCTGGACATACTGCTGAACGGGGAGCCTGCTGACGCCCTGTCCACCCTGATCCACGAGGACCACGCGTACGAATTCGGCCGCAAGATATGCTTGAAACTCAAGGAACTCATACCACGCCAGCAATTCGACATAGCCATCCAGGCTGCCATCGGAGCTAAGATCATCGCAAGGGAGACGGTGCGGCAGGTGCGCAAGGACGTCACGGCCAAGTGCTATGGAGGTGATGTCACCCGTAAGAGGAAACTGCTTGAGAAACAGAAGGAAGGCAAGAAGAGGATGCGCCAGATCGGAACCGTACAGGTGCCGCAGAGTGCATTCATGGCGGTCCTGAAACTTGATTGACGGGAATATGTCTGCAGTTGCCATAATCATAACGATCCACGACGGAGACGACCGGACTACGGGCTGCCTGGAAGAGTGCCAGAAGCAGACCGACGCGATAGCCGCCCGGGGCAAGCATTCGTTCTCGATGTTCATAAACAACGAGGGCGAGTCTGGCTATCCTGCGGTTTGGGCGAAGGCCCTTGAGGGGGGATTCGATTTCTATATCCTTATGGACTATGGACTTAAGCTGTCGGAAGGTGCCCTGGATGCATTCTTCGAGAATTCCGGCTTCCTCCGCCACAAGGCTGTCATAACCGGAACCGTCGCAAGGGACGACAAGTCCCTGCTATTCGGAGGGCGCAACAAGAGGGGCAAGCTGATCGAGCCCGACCCGACCATACCGGTTCCGTGCCATCTGTACGACCTTTCCCTGACAATGGTGCCGGCCTTCGCCGTATCCAGCCTGGATAATCCTTACGACATCATCCACAGCCGTTTCCTGGATTATGGTTGCGGCGCGAAGGTGGCCAAGGCAGGGATAGCCAGGGTAATCGCTCCCGGAGTGCTTGCCCACACCAGCCGCGAGATCGACATGCCTGTCTGGAAGAATCCGGACAAGCCGCTTGGAGACAGGATCCTCTCGTTTTTTTTGAAAAGATAATTGAACAACACTAGAATCTGATAATATGAAACATCCAAAAATCGGTATCCGTCCGACCATAGATGGTCGTCAGGGCGGTGTGCGTGAGAGTCTGGAAGAAAAGACCATGACCCTTGCTGCCAATGTCGCGAAACTCATTTCCTCCAATCTCAAGTACAGTGACGGCGCTCCAGTCGAGTGCGTGATCGCTGACAGTACCATCGGCCGTGTCGCCGAGAGCGCCGCTTGTGCGGAAAAGTTCGAGAGAGAGGGTGTATGGGGAACGATTTCGGTAACTTCCTGCTGGTGCTACGGTTCTGAGACGATGGATATGCATCCGCTCTGGCCGAAGGCCGTGTGGGGGTTCAACGGAACCGAGCGTCCTGGAGCAGTCTATCTCGCAGCCGTGCTGGCAGCCCATGCCCAGAAGGGCCTTCCTGCCTTCGGTATATACGGACATGATGTCCAGGACCTGCAGGACAACTCCATCCCAGAGGATGTGGCAGTCAAGATCCTCCGTTTCGCAAAGGCTGCAGTAGCAGTGGGCGAGATGAGAGGAGAGTCCTATCTCTCCATCGGAAGCGTCACCATGGGTATCGCCGGTTCCATCGTGGACTGTGACTTCTTCCAGAAGTACTTGGGAATGAGGAACGAAAGCGTGGATGAAGTGGAAATCCTCAGGAGGATGGACCTCGGCATCTACGACAAGGATGAATATGCGAAGGCCAAGGCCTGGGTCGAGAAATACTGCATGCCTAACGAAGGCTGGGACAAGAATTCCCCTGAGAAGCAGAAGACACGTGAGGAGAAGGACAAGGACTGGGACTTCGTGGTCAAGATGACCCTCATCGTGATGGACCTCATGCATGGAAACCCGAAACTCAAGGAGATGGGATTCAAGGAAGAAGCACTCGGCCACAATGCAATCGCCGGAGGTTTCCAGGGTCAGCGCCAGTGGACCGACTGGATGCCTAACGGAGACTTCACCGAGACTCTCCTGAATACCAACTTCGACTGGAACGGACGCCGTGAGCCTACCGTCCTCGCAACCGAGAACGATTCCCTGAACGGTACCGCGATGCTGCTTGCCCACTTGCTGACGAATCTCCCTCAGATATTCTCCGACGTACGTACCTACTGGAGTCCTGAGGCGGTCAAGAGGGTCACCGGGAAGGAGCTTACCGGCACGGCTGCTCCGGGCATCATACATCTCATCAATTCCGGAGCGACCACGATGGACGGCTGCGGCCAGAGTACCGACGCAGAAGGAAAGCCTTGCATGAAGACCTTCTGGGACATGACTGACGAGGATGAGAAGAAGTGCCTCGAGAACTGCTGGTGGATGCCTGCAGACCGTGATTATTTCCGCGGCGGCGGATATTCGATCCATTTCGTGTCCAAGGGAGACTTCCCTGCTACCATGATGAGGGTCAACATCGTGGACGGACTCGGCCCTGTCCTCCAGATTGCCGAGGGCTGGGTCGTGAATATCGATCCTGAGATCCACGACGTGCTGGACAAGAGGACGGACCCTACCTGGCCTACCACATGGTTCACTCCTCGTCTCGACCCTTCCAAGGATGCCTTCAAGGATGTCTACAGCGTGATGAACAACTGGGGAGCCAACCACGGTGCGATCTCCTTCGGCCATATCGGAGCCGACATGATCACCCTCGCATCGATGCTCAGGATCCCTGTGTGCATGCACAACGTGGCTGATTCCGAGATATTCCGTCCTGCTGCCTGGAACGCATTCGGCATGGACAAGGAAGGTGCTGACTTCCGCGCCTGCGCCAACTTCGGCCCTATCTACAAGTAACGGCCATGACTAAGACTCCGCTGGTTGAAAGGAAGTATCTTTTCATCTTCATCCTGATCACGACTTTGTTCGCCCTCTGGGGGTTCGCCAACGATATCACCAACCCGATGGTGGCGGCCTTCCAGACGGTGATGGAGTTGTCTGCAGCCAAGGCCTCCCTGGTACAGTTCGCCTTCTACGGCGGCTATGCCACGATGGCCATTCCGGCGGCCCTGTTCATCCGCAAGCACAGTTACAAGAGCGGAATCCTGATGGGACTCGCGCTTTACGCCATCGGAGCGTTCCTGTTCATACCGGCGGCGCAGTTCCAGCAATTCTCTTTCTTCTGTATTTCGCTCTATATCCTGACTTTCGGCCTGGCTTTCCTCGAGACGACGGCAAACCCGTTCATCCTTTCCCTGGGAGCCAAGGAGAACGCTACCCGCAGGCTGAACCTTTCACAGTCGTTCAACCCTATGGGATCCCTTCTGGGAATGAGCGTGGCTTCGTTCATCGTGCTTCCGCAGCTCCTCTCAGACAAGAGGGATGCGGCGGGAAACATCATATTCCCGGCACTTTCCGAGGCAGAGAAAGCGGATATCCGCCTGCATGACCTGGCAATTATCCGCAATCCTTACGTGATCATAGGCCTGGTCGTGCTGGCCGTACTGATAATCATCGCTTGCACCAGGGTCCCTAAGACCCAGGTCGAGCCTGAAAAGGCCAACAGCACCCGCCAGACGCTCTCCAACCTGTGGCATAACAAGCTTTACCGGGAGGGAGTGCTGACCCAGATGTTCTATGTGGCGGCCCAGATCATGACCTGGACGTTCATCATCCAATATGCGGACAATCTCGGCATCAACAAGGCGACCGCCCAGACATACAACATCGTAGCGATGGGGCTTTTCCTCTGCGGAAGGTTCATCGCAACGGCCTTGATGAAGTATGTCAATACGAGCCGCCTGCTCGCGATCTTCGCTGCTTGTGCGGCCCTGTGTGCCGCAGGTGCCATCCTGATAGTCGGGAAGGGAGGCTTGTATTGCCTGATCGGTATCAGCGCATTCATGTCCCTGATGTTCCCAACCATCTACGGTATCGCCCTTGAGAATGTGGATAACCAGGACGCCAGTCTCGGTGCCGCTTTCCTCGTGGAAGCCATCGTGGGTGGTGCGATCATGCCACCGCTCCAGGGAATGATCATCGACAAGCACGAGATATTCGGTCATCCTGCAGTGAACGTGTCCTTCATCCTTCCTCTCCTCTGCTTCGTGATCGTGTTGTGCTACGGCATCCGTTCATACAGGTTGCGCAGGAAGGCGCAGATTACATTGAACTGATCGTTTCCAGGCAGGAGACAAGCAGCTTCACGGCATAGTCGCTGATTGTGACAAGGAATACGGGACAGCATCCCATTGCACTCAGAGCGATCGTGGTTACCGAAAGGACCACGATCGCACTCGTCAATGGCAGTGCGATCAGGTTGGTAAGGAGGAAATAATCCGGAAAAGAATGGAAACGGTACCAGGCAAGGGGAGCGGTGAATATCTGGCAGGAGATGGACATCACCGCCAGTTTCCAGACCTTCCTGACAGGGTCCACGTTCTTCCATTCCTTGCGTTCCGGTTCTGGATACAGTCTTTCCAGCCGAGGATAGAGTATGGTCAGGCCGGCCATCGCGAGATAGGAAAGCTGGAATCCGACTGATGAGATCACTTCCGGCTTGAGGGCGAGCTGTATGGTGAGGGAAGCCAGCAGTATCCTCGCCGGTTCCTTCTTCCTTCCGGAGAGTTTCGCCGTTTCGTTTATGGTGATGAACAGGAAAGCCCTGACGATGGAAGGAGGCGCCCCGGTCATCAGGCAGTAGAAACCGCTCAGGGACAGAATAAGTACGAACTTGGCCTTCCGTGCTGACGGACTGTTGCCGAGGGGAGTGCATAAACGGATCAGTATCAGGTAGATGATTCCCAGGTGGAGGCCGGAGAGTGCGAGTATGTGCGATGCTCCGCTGGCTCTGAATATATCCTGGACGTGCCTGTCCAGGCCGCTTCGGTCTCCGGTGATCAAGGCCTTGACCAAGCCTCCAGTTCCGCTGTCCGGGTAGGGGATTTCGTCTATGCACCCTCGGAGGGCGCTGACGCTTCGCGAGGCGAACTCCGAGAGGGGGCCGGCCGTGTCCGGTATCCCGGAGGCGAGCCTGGTGTTCAGCGCGCAGAAAAAGCCGGCCGCGAGGAATAAACCTGCGAATGTTAGCCTTCTGGCGAAAGGGGGAGTGCTCCCGTCGAAAGAGCGGAAAGCGATGACCGTTGATACGATTATCGATAGGGCGAGAAGCGAAGGTAGGAACGGGGATATCCCGAGGATTCCGGGGAATACGGCGGCACCCGCTGCGACTCCTGCCGCAAACGGAACACTGATCCCTCCGATGTCTCTCGCCTCTGCCATACCGATGTCCCAATTATTCGTAAAAATAGTTATTAATTTCTTATATTTGTCGGCTGAAACTTAATTTTTCGAATCGAATGATCATTCTTGTTATCAATTGCGGAAGTTCCTCCATCAAGTATCAGTTGCTTGATATGAGAAGCGACGATGTCTATGACCTCCTTGCTAAAGGAATAGTCGAAAAGATAGGCTTGGAGTCGGGACGTCTCCAGCATACCCCTGCAGGTAAGGAAAAGGTTGTCAAGGACCTTCCGATACCTGACCATAAAGTTGGAATGCAGCTGGTCCTGGATGCCCTCGTGGACAAGGACTACGGCGTACTCGAGTCGTTCGACGACATCGAGGCTGTCGGCCACAGGATCGTCCAGGGTGCAGACTTCTTCTCAGGCAGCGCCATCGTGGATGACGACGTCCTTTCCAAGATCGAGTTCTGCTGCGATTTCGCTCCGCTCCACAACCCTGCCCACCTGCTCGGTATCAGGGCGTGCCAGGAAGTCCTTCCGAACGTTCCGGAGGTCGTGACCTTCGACACCGCATTCCATCAGACGATGCCTCCTCAGGCATACATGTACGGAATCCCATACAAGTATTACGACAAATACCACATCCGCCGTTACGGAGCCCACGGAACCAGCCATCAGTTCGTGGCTGCCAAGGGAGCCGGGATGGTCGGGATCGATCTCGCCAATTCCAAGATCATCACCTGCCACATCGGCAACGGCAGTTCCATCACCGCCATCCAGAACGGCAAGTCCATCGACACTTCGATGGGACTCACTCCGCTGGAGGGCCTCATCATGGGAACCAGGTGCGGTGACATCGACCCTAACGCCATCCTCTACATCATGAAGAAGGAAGGCTTGAGTCCTGACCAGATGTATGACCTGGTAAACAAGAAGAGCGGATTCCTCGGTGTTTCGGAGAAGACTTCCGATGCCCGCGAGATGGATGAACTCGCCAATTCCGGCGACCGCCTGGCCAAGCTTACCCTCAAGATGCTGACTTTCCAGATGATCAAGTACATCGGAGCCTATGTAGCCGAGATGAACGGAGTGGATGCCATATTCTTTACCGGTGGTATCGGTGAGCACAACAGCCGCCTGCGCCGCAGGGTCTGCGAGAACTTCACGTACCTCGGTCTTGTATTCGACTATGAGGCCAATACCGCTTGGGGCGTGGACACCATCATCTCCCTTCCTGAATCGAAGGTCAAGGTCGCCCTGGTCACCACCGACGAGGAACTCGTGATCGCCCGCGACACCATGCATCTTGTCCAGAGCCTTGAAGACTAACAATAACTACCACATAATATGATTACGAAATTTGCTGATGTGTTTGCAGAGCTCAAGGAAAAGGGCGTCTGCAAGAAGATGGTTGCAGCCTGGGCTGTAGATGAGCATACTATCGAGGCTTGTGCAAAGGCTTCGGAGATGGGTTTCGTCAAGGTGACCCTCGTCGGTGATGAGGAACTCATCAAGGCTACCTGTGGGAAGCTCGGAATCGATGCCGGTCAGTTCGAGATCGTCAATGAGCCTGTAGAGCTCAAGGCTGTCGCAAAGGCTGTCCAGATCGTGCACGATGGTGAAGGAGATGTCCTGATGAAGGGTCTCTGCTCGACCGACAAGTTCCTCCGTGCCATCCTCAACAAGGAGACGGGTCTTCTTCCTCCTAAGGGTGTCCTCAGCCACGTTGGCGTGATCGAGAGCCCTAACTACCACAAGCTGATGTTCATTTCGGACATGGCTGTGATCCCTGCTCCGGACTTCCGCCAGAAGGTCAAGATCGCTGGATATCTCATCGGTGTCGCCAAGTCCTTCGGAATCGCCAAGCCGAAGCTTGCGTTCATCGCCGCTTCCGAGCAGATGCTTGATTCCATGCCTGCCTGCATGGAGGCTGCCGCCCTTGCCAAGATGGCCGACCGCGGCCAGATCAAGGGTTGCATAGCTGACGGTCCGCTCGCTCTCGATGTAGCCATCGACCAGGAGTCCGTGGAGATCAAGAAGCTTGTCAGTCCTGTCGCTGGTGACGCAGACTGCCTCGAGTTCCCTAACATCGAGTCAGCC
>ONPI01000167.1 GCA_900319685.1 uncultured Bacteroidales bacterium | reverse complement strand
AGATTGTCAAAGTTATGGAAAAGAATAGCCATGGATTCCCCTCGGGAACATGAACGGCGGTTCCCATGCGACGACGGCCTCTCCGGCAATAACGAAAAATGGGAGAAGATGATCGAGGGTATGCACACCTACACCCCCGATGAACTGGAGACACATCTTACGGCTGCCGGATTCAGGGACATCGCAGTCCACCGCGACGAATCCAAGCACTGGCTATGCGTAACAGCCGTAAAATGAAAAAAGTCAGGTTCGGCCATTCTCTTCGGGAAGAAATAATCGCCTGACGGAATCTCGTAAATAATGCTTATCTTCACACGTAGAAATCGAAAGGTAAGTGAAAGCATTATTCAGACTCATCCCGCTGGTCTTCGTGCTCGCTTCCTGCAGCAGGCAGGCGGCTCCGCAGAAGCTGATAACCCCTGTTGGCTTCTCCGAGGTCAACATAGAAGACGGCTTCTGGTCACCACGGCTGCAGAGCCACAAGGACGTTACCCTGGGCGTCTGCATTGACCAGATCGAGAACCAGACCGGCCGCATCCGCAATTTCGAGAATGCGGCGAAGAGGGAAGGGAACCATTCAGGAATATTCTTCGACGATTCCGACGTTTACAAGGCGCTGGAAGGTATGGCATATTCGCTCCGGAATAATCCCGATCCTGTCCTGGAGGCCAAGTGCGACGAGTGGATAGACAAGTTCGCCGCCGCCCAGATGGAGGATGGATATATCAACACATATTATATCCTGACGGGGCTGGACAGGCGCTGGACCAATATGGACTATCACGAAATGTACTGCGCCGGCCATATGATAGAGGCCGCCGTGGCATATTACAACGTGACCGGGAAGAGGAAGCTCCTGGATGTGTGCATCCGTATGGCAGACCATATGATGAGCGTATTCGGTCCCGGGAAGCGCCATTGGGTGCCAGGCCACGAGGAGATAGAACTCGCGCTGGTCAAGCTCTATGTGACGACCGGCGAGAAGAAGTATTTGGATTTCGCGCAGTGGCTGCTTGACGAGCGCGGCCACGGATACGGCGACAACGGAATCGCCGACCGAGTCTGGAACGCCGACCATTGTCAGGATGCCGTTCCCGTTCGCGAACTGACCGATATCGGGGGACATGCCGTGCGTGCGATGTACCTGTTCTGCGGAATGGCGGACGTGGCCGCATTCACCGGTGACCAGGGATATATCGACGCCTTGCACCGGCTGTGGGACGATGTGGTGCTACGGAATATGTACATCACCGGAGGCATCGGCTCATCCCGTCACAACGAGGGCTTCACCGAGGACTACGACCTCCCGAACCTGGAAGCCTATTGCGAGACCTGCGCTTCCGTGGGTATGGTGTTGTGGAACTGGAGGATGAACCAGTTCACCGGCGATGGCAAGTATGTGGACATACTCGAGCGCTCGCTCTACAACGGCGCTCTGGCCGGTATTTCACTGGATGGAGACCGCTTCTTCTACGTCAATCCGCTTGAGTCGGAGGGCAACCATCACCGCCAGGCCTGGTACGGCTGCGCCTGCTGCCCGAGCCAGATATGCCGCTTCCTCCCGTCCATTGGCAACTATATCTATGGCGTGTCCGACAACGCGGTATGGGTCAACCTCTATATGGGCAATACCGCCGAGCTCAAGCTCGGCAGAAAGTCCGTCACACTTACTCAGGAGACTGAATATCCGTGGAGCGGAGGCGTAAAACTGACCGTCGGCACCAAGTCCTCGCTGGACAGGGAAATCCGCCTGAGGATCCCCGGATGGTGCACGTCATATACCCTTGCAGTCAATGGTGAGGAATTGGAAGCTCCGGTGGACAAGGGCTATGCCGTCATCGCACGCAAATGGAAGGACGGCGACACGGTATCGCTCGATTTCGAGATGCCTGTGTACTTGGTGGATGCCGGCCCTATGGTCAAGGAGGACCTCGGCAAGCGCGCCGTGCAGCGGGGCCCTATCGTCTATTGCATCGAGGAGGTTGATAATGCGGAAGGTTTTGATTCTCTGATGCTTACGGAGGAAGCGCAGTTCGAAACGGCGTTTGAACCTGAACTCCTGCGCGGCGTGGTCTCCATCTCCACGGAGAACTCGAGCGGCAAACTCAAATTCATCCCGTATTACGCCTGGGACAACCGCAATGCGGGCAAGATGAAAGTCTGGGTACCTGTCTTTACTCCTGTAAATCAGAATATTAAATAATGAGAAAGCTTATCGTATATCTAATGCTGCTGATCCTGGCATCGTCGGCCGTTTCGTGCACACTCTTCATGAACCAGCGTTCACCGAAGGGGTATGTACGCTACGCCGTGTCCGTGTTGGACCGGAACGGCCTGTACGCCGACAGACCGGAGTGGCAGGAAGTGAAGGCAGCCATCCTGGCTGAGGCAAAGACGTTTACCACAATGGATCAGGCCCATGAAGCAGTATCAAGGGCGGCGAAGGTGGCAGGAGGAAAGCATTCTGCTCTGGTTCCTCCTGTTGCGGACACGGCATCCTATCCGGAAGTGGCGCCGGAAGTAAAGTCTCTCGATGGAAACATATTGCACGTCGTCCTTCCGTTCCATACGGGTGTAAAGGTGCCGGACTCTCTTTATATCCACACAGTTCTGGATTTCCTTCATGAGCATCTGGATGCCAAAGGTGTCATCGTTGATCTTCGGGGGAATACCGGTGGCAATATGGGACCGATGATTTCCGCTGTGTCTCCTTTACTGCCGGATGGAATCATACTCCGCTTCAAAGGCCGCACACGTACGACGCCCATTTCCCTGGAGTCGGTTTTGAGAGGGGCTGGCCTGCCTGCAGATGGCGTAGAAAAACTACCTTCATCGACACCGGTCGCCATACTTACCGACGAAGGAACCGGCAGTTCCGGCGAGGCCACGCTGCTATGCTTCCGCGGTTTGGACAATGTGCGGACATTCGGCAGCCCCTCGGCGGGATATGCCAGCGCCAATATCACCAAGTTCCTGGCAGATGGCTACATGCTCTTGATCACAATCGCCGGTGATATGGCCCGTACCGGTGAAGTCTTCTGTGAAGACCCTGTCAATCCTGATGTCAATACCGAGACTCCACTGGAAGATGCCATTGCCTGGATAGAATCGCTTGTTCCATGTATATAGGTCTGATCTCCGATACGCACGGGGTATTCA
>ONPI01000118.1 GCA_900319685.1 uncultured Bacteroidales bacterium | reverse complement strand
CGGTTCCCGGATATCTTGGCTTTCGGGGTGATCCTCAGGCGGCCTCCTATCAGTTTCGTGACGCTCTCGACTGCGTCCTTTGAGAATATGCAACTCCTGGAAACCTTGAAGAAACGCGTCGGATCCAGCCCCGTCATGAGGCTGTCCATGGTATAGTCCACTATGAATACGGTTCCGTCGTGAGTCACGACGTGGTTGTTCTTGTCCTCCGAAAAGAAATAGGCTATCTGGTCGGTCCTTACTGGCACGATCCGGTCATTGAAATGCACCAGGAAACGTTCCTTGTATCCCGGCTCCGGCCGTCTTGTTCCCAGCGCAGCCAGGATCCTTTCTACATCCAGGCTGGAAGATGAGGTCCGGCATCTGTCGACGGCCCTTTTCAGAGGTCCGAGGTCGATCGGCTTGAGCAGATAGTCCACGGATCCGGCTTCGAATGCTTTGACGGCATAGTTGTCATAGGCTGTCGTCATCACCACATGGGAAGTGACATCCACTTGTCGGAATATCTCGAAGCATTCACCATCAGATAGTTCCACATCCATGAATATCACGTCCGCTTTCCCTGGGTTTTCCCTTAACCAGGCCACGGAGTCCTTTACTGAACCGCATTCCCCGACTACGGTGATGTCAGGGAAATTGGACTCCAGGATCTTTTCCAGGCTCCTGCGGGCCATTGCCTCGTCTTCGATGATCAGTACTCTCATAACATCGGAAGTTTTACGGTGTAAGAATCATCAGTCTTTTCTATCACGATCGTTTTGCCGGAGCGCTCCTTGTACTGTTCGCGTATATAATTGAGCCCAAGGCCGCTGGACTGCGATCTGGTCATCCTGGGGATCAAGTTGTTGGTCACGGTTATACTATCCCCGTCGGAGGTTATGCTGACATTCAGAGGCCTTTCCGGGGAGACGGCGTTGTGTTTGGTGGCGTTCTCGATCAGCAACTGGACCGAGCATGGTATGACGAACCTCGCCATATCCTCTTCTGATATGTCCGTAAGCAGGTTGAATCCTTCCTGGAAACGCACTTTCAGCAGGTCGCAGTACATCTCCACATAGGTCATTTCATCCCTGAGCGAGACGGTCGTTTCTTCCTCGTTCTTCAGCATATAGCGGTAGATCCCTGCCAGTTTGTGGATATATGTGCTGGCTTCCCGGTCCTTGCCGTCCAGGACGAGAGCGTCCAGGATATTCAGGGAATTGAACAGGAAGTGCGGGTTGACCTGCTGCTTGAGGTTGAGGTACTGGAATTTCGCAAGGTCCGCACGGTCTTTCTCGCTTTCAGCGTTGCGGCGCGCCGTAATGGCATATTCAATCATGTAGATGACGGAATATACCAGCGCTTCGCAAAGGATCGCAACAAGGAGAAGTTCAAGGTAGTGCCTGCCCGTGAGAGTCTTGTCGAACTGGAAGGGGAGCTTGTAGCCAGCCACAAGCGCCGACAAGGCAGCGGTAAGGATGAAGAAGGTGGGGGTGATGCTACTGTGATGGTTCTTGCTGAACGAGATGAAGAAGATTGTCAGACCGACCATCAACAACAAGGCCAGGGAATTGCCGAAGAGTTCACCGATGGTCTCCATCATGGATCCCCCGGAGAAGAAAGATGACTTCAAGAGGCTGATTATCACCCTGATAAGCAGGATCAGGGCGACGGCTACCACGAGCCAGGTCTTCTCAAGGGAGCTTGATTCCTGCCTTGACCCGTTCCTTCCGGCATAGTGGTTCATGAAGCCAGCCAACGCCCATCCCATCAGCTCTGTGGTCGCAAAGGTTGCTATCGCCGGATAGAGTACGGGGTGGCTGGTAAACAGTTTGACAAGGTAGGCTATGCCGTTGCCCAGAAGGTATCCGAATATATTGGCGATGATGATGACTATTGCCGAGAATTCCACGCTCTGGCGGTAGCGCAGGCACAATATGACGGACAGGATGACGGTCAGGGATGTCAGCACCAGTTCATCGCTTACGTTGCACAGTCGGCAGACGGCTGCCGCAGCGAAATGCAGCAGGGCGAAGACGTGGATTATCGTGGAAGTCCCGGGTCGTTTCATATCCTTTGGCGTCGAATTGCAATTTAAGAAAAAATCCTTTCAATTCATCATGGAAACCGCGCAATTCATCCCGAAAAATACGCCTTTCGTCGTGCGCGCGTTAATAGTTATAGAATTATTGCTACTTTTACATGATTTTTACATGATTGATAGCATTATACTTTAACCTGTTACGATGTCTAACAAACGTAAATTGTCCTTTTGGGATATGTGGAACCTGAGTTTCGGGTTCTTCGGTGTCCAGATAGCATACGCTCTCCAAAGCGCGAACATAAGCCGTATTTTCGCGACTCTCGGTGCGGATCCGCACCAGCTCAGTTTCTTCTGGATCCTCCCGCCGCTGATGGGAATGATCGTGCAGCCTCTGATCGGTAAGTATTCCGACAGGACATGGTGCAAGATGGGACGCAGGAAGCCTTACCTCCTGGTCGGTGCCATCGTGGCGGTGCTGGTGATGGTATTCCTGCCTAATGCGGGCAACCTGAACTTCTCGAGCAGGCTGCTCCTTGGCCTTAACGGCGCAATGTGGTTCGGGCTGTTCTCCCTGATATTCCTGGATACATCGATCAACGTCGCGATGCAGCCGTTCAAGATGATGGTAGGGGATATGGTGAGCGAGGAACAGAAGGCGGAGGCATATTCCCTCCAGTCGCTCCTTTGCAATGCGGGAAGCCTGGTCGGTTACCTTTTCCCGATTTTCTTCACCTGGATCGGAATAGCCAACACCGCTCCTAAGGGCCAGATTCCTCCTTCTGTCATCTGGAGCTTCTACTGCGGAGCTGCGATCCTGATCCTCTGCGTGCTCTATACTTTCATGAAAGTGAAGGAGATGAATCCTCAGGAATATGCTGAATTCCACGGCATCGATCTCCAGAAGCAGCAGGAGGCGGAGGCCGCTTCCGGGAAGCCGGGCCTTTTCAAGCTCCTGCTCCACGCTCCGAAGACTTTCTGGACTGTCGGTCTGGTGCAGTTCTTCTGCTGGGCGGCTTTCATGTACATGTGGACATATTCGAACGGATCCATCGCCGCCAACTGCTGGGGTGCCACTGACACCGCTTCCGCTGGATACCAGGCAGCCGGCAACTGGGTAGGAGTAGTATTCGCAATCCAGGCCGTAGGCTCGATCCTTTGGGCAATCGTGATCCCGAGGTTCAAGTCTCTCAAGCTTGCCTATGTCGTGAGCCTGCTCATCGGTGCTGCCGGCTTCGTGTCTGTAGCTTTCATCCACAACCAGTACCTTCTCTTCCTGTCATACTTCATGATCGGAGCCGCTTGGGCCGCGATGCTCGCACTGCCGTTCACCCTTCTCACCAATTCCCTGAGCGGGGAGCACATGGGAAGCTATCTCGGTCTGTTCAACTGCACCATCTGCCTTCCGCAGATCGTGGCTGCAGCCCTCGGTGGACTGGTCCTGAAGGCCGTCGGGGGAGTCCAGGCGAACATGCTGATAATCGCAGGTATCCTGCTGGTGCTCGGCGCCGTCTGCGTGTACTTCGTGACCGAAAAGAAACAGTAATAATCAAACACAGATATAGAATGCAAATTCCAACAATTCAAAATTTCCAAATGAAAAGGATTATAGCTGCTGTGGCGGCCTTGCTCTTCTGCTTGGCCGGCACTACCGTATCCGCTCAGAGCGGGTATCAGGTGAAAGGAGTTGTAGTCGACGCAACCGGTCCTGTCATCGGAGCGACCGTTATGGAACAGGGTACCTCGAACGGTACCTCGACCGGTTTCGACGGAGACTACGTCCTCAACGTTTCCAGTCCTGATGCGATTGTTGTCATCAGTTGCATCGGATATACGTCACAGTCATTCAAGGCTTCCGCAGTTCCTGCAGTCGTGACCATCGTGGAGGATAGCGAATTCCTCGATGACGTCGTTGTCATCGGTTACGGTACCGTCAAGAAGAATGATATGACCGGATCGATCACTGCGATCAAGACCGAGGAGCTTAACCGCGGAGCGATCGTATCTACCCAGGACATGCTCAAGGGTAAGGTCGCAGGTCTGCAGGTTATCCCGGGGGATGGCCGTCCAGGTGGCGGATCGACAATCCGAGTCCGTGGTGCCGCATCCCTGAAGGCATCGAATGACCCGCTCATCGTTATCGATGGCGTTCCGCTTGCAGTCGATGGTGGTGAGGGTATGACCAACCCTCTCGAAGCTATCAACGCCAATGATATCGAGAGTTTCACTGTCCTCAAGGATGCTTCTTCGGCTGCCATCTATGGATCCCGAGCTTCCAACGGCGTTATCATTATTACGACCAAGAAGGGTGTCTCTGGAAAGCCTAAGGTTTCCTATAACGGCAGCTTCAGCCTTAGCCAGAATGCCAACCGTCTGGATATCATGACCGCTGACCAGTATCGAGCCTTCGTAGCCGAGACATACCCTGTCGGGACAGCTACCGGTGACGCATTCGCTGCAAAGCTTGGTGATGCTTCGACCGACTGGTACGACCAGATCTTCCAGACCGCCTTCGCACAGGAGCACAACGTAAGTCTCTATGGCGCTTACAAATGGCTGCCTTACCGCGTTTCTGCTGGCTATCTGGGCCAGGAGGGAACCCTCAAGACGTCCAAGTACCAGAAGGGTACGCTTGATGTATCTCTCAGCCCTAAGCTTTTTGATGATCATCTTACCGTCAATCTCAACGGAAAGGGTATCATCTCTACTGAGAACAAGGCTGACGGCGGTGCAGTAGGCGCAGCTGCGTTCTATAATCCTACACTCGATCCGTATTTCCGCAACGCGGATGGATCGATAGATTATACCACTACGAACGGATACTTCAACTATGGTAACGGTCGTGGCGATTCTTTCACTCCTGATAACTTGGCACCAGCCAATCCGCTTGACATGCTGTACTCCAACAGGGATGATGCATATGCCCGCCGTTTCATAGGAAATGCTCAGTTCGACTACAAGATCCATGGTTTTGAAGACCTCAGGTTCAATCTCAACCTTGGTATGGATATTTCCAGGACATTCGGTCAGGCCGGAAGCCTTCCTGGCTCTTTCAATGCCTACAAGGACACCGAGAACCCAAGAGTCGGCCAGTATACCGATTGGTATCACCTCCGTCGCAACACGATGCTCGAGGCATATGCCAATTACAACAAGGAGCTTGACAAGCATCATTTCGATGTGATGGCCGGTTATTCCTGGCAGCATTTCTATGGCAAGGATCGCAATGTCAGCAAGTTCAACGTGACGAACGAAATCAAGCTCAATCCGGGCGAGGATGAACTGGAGCGTTATCCTTGGTGGCAGACTGAGAATTACCTCGTTTCTTTCTATGGCCGTCTGA
>ONPI01000020.1 GCA_900319685.1 uncultured Bacteroidales bacterium | reverse complement strand
ATTTCCTGGATGGTCACCCCGTAGGCCTTGCTGATCGAGTAGAGCGTCTGCTTTTCCTTGACTATGTGCGAATAGAAAAGCTTGCCATTGTTGCGGACCTTCTCGGTAGATACTTCCACCTTGGGAGCCACGTAGTCCTGGGCGGAAACATTTGCCGTGTATGCCGGAAGCAGGCAAAGGGATGCCATTATGGCGATGATGTGTCTTTTCATTGCGTCTTGTAAAAATTGTCGGCGAAATCCAGCAGCTTCGTGCCGAAGGAACTCCAGGAAAGCCTTTCCTTTTCCACCTTGATGGCTCCGGTGCAGAGAGTGCGGAGATTCTCGTCGCCAAAGTATTTCCTGATTTCGGCAAGGATGCTTTCCTCGTCAGCCTTGTCTGCGACAAGACCTGTGCCACTGTCTCCCACAGCCTGCCTGAGGCCTCCCACGTCGGTAACGACCATAGGTACGTCGAAATGGTTCGCGATGGCGCTGATTCCGCTCTGGGTGGCAGTGCGGTACGGGAGGACGGCAAGGTCAGCAGCAGAGAAATAGACCTTTACTTCGGAATCCTTGATATAGTGGGTGAACAACTTGATCCTGTCCTTGGCCGGGGATGCGGCTATGATCTCTTCATATTTGATGAAGGATCCGTATGGTTCTCCGGCGACTATCAGCTGATATCCTTCGTCCAGCTGTCCGAAAGCCCTGAGCAGGATGTCGAGGCCCTTGTATTCGCGGATGAGTCCGAAGAACAGGAGGTTCTTCTTACCATGCTCCAATCCGAGGGTGTCTTCCGCTTCTTCACGTGGGATACGCTCTCCGAAATGGGCATAGACCGGATGGAATAGAGTGATCTCCCTGGCTTTCGGGCAAAGCTTCCTAAGGTCCTGTGAAACCTCGTCGCAGAGGGTTACGTGACCGGTGCATCCCGAAAGGAAGTAACGGGTCAGGGGGCGGTCGAAGAATCTCGGTTCGTGAGGGATTACGTTGTGGAGGATGGAGATGACCTTGCAGTGCTTTTTCAGCCGCCTTGCTATGTAGCCGAGGGACGGGGCGAAGTAAGACATCCAGTAGCTGATTATCACGATGTCAGGCTTCCAGTCCCGGATTGCCCTGTAGGTCTTGCAATAAGTAAACGGATTTGCCGTATCCAGGAAAGCTTCGCTTTCGATGGGTACGGCATCGTCGTCCTTGGTTACGAGTTGGGTTTTCCCCGGGAACAGGAATCCCGGATACTGCCTTTTGAAATTGAAAGCCTTGACCGTGCAGGACTTGCCCAGTTCCAAGTACAAGCTTGCGTTGAACTGAGAAATCCCCCCTCTGAAAGGGTAGAAGCAGGACAGGAAGGCTACTCTCAATTCTACTCGCCTTTGGTGGTTTCTTCTGAGCCTTCGGTAGCGGCCGGGGTTTCCGAGGTAGTCTCGGTGCCCTTGTTCTTGCTCTTGACGTATTCCTCGTTCAGGCCTGCGATGATGGCGTCGGTAACATCGAGTTCAGGATCGCCGACTGCTACAGGGGCAGGAAGGACCATGCCCTGGTTGGCGATGATCATGGCGAACTTGTGCTCCTCGTTGAACTTGTCGAGGAAAGTCTTGATGGCATCTCCGATCTGGTTCATGAGGACCTGCTGCTCTTCAGCGATTTCCTGCTGCTTCTGAGCGGCGAAATTGTTGAAGCTGTTCTGCTGTTCCTGCAGTTTGGCGTTCCTCTGCTCTGCGACCGAACGGATCAGGATACCCTTGTCAAGGTCGGACTGGAATTTCTTGGCATCGCTCTGGAGTTTGTTGCCCCTGCGGTTGATTTCTTGCTGTATGCTCTGGACCTTGGTCTCGACTACGGACCTGAGGTCGTTGGCCATATCGTATTCATCGATTACCCTGTCGAGGTCGAACCATACGATGGCGCCTTCCTTGGCTGAGGTCTCGACGGCCTCGGCCGGAGCGGCCTTCTTCTTGCCGTTACCGTTGCCGGTAAGCTGGAAAATTCCGAGAGCAGCAACTCCCACGAGTGCGAGGATGCTGAGAATCAGTGGTGTCTGTTTCATTTTATCAATATTTAAATATTATTCCGTTAATAAATAAGGTTACAAAAATAACTAAAAAAACTTAATCTCCGACAGATATGCCTGTATAGTTTTCTCAAGGCCCATGTACAGCGCGTCGCATATGATCGCGTGTCCGATGGAAACTTCATCAGTCCAAGGAATCGTCTTTATGAAATAGCGGAGATTGTCCAGGTTGAGGTCATGCCCGGCGTTGAGTCCAAGTCCCAGTTCCCTGACTGCTTGGGCGGTCTTCAGGTAAGGTGCGATTGCCTCTTCAGGCCCTTCATGGAAGCGCGCTGCATAGTCTGCCGTATAGAGCTCCACCCTGTCTGCTCCGCAAAGCATGGCTCCCTCAGCCATCCGGGGATCCGGACCGATGAATATGGAAGTGCGTATTCCCTTATCCTTGAAAACCTTGCATATCCCGGTAAGGAACTCCCTGTGGGCGATGGTGTCCCATCCAGCGTCGGAGGTGATGGCGTCGTGTGCGTCCGGGACAAGGGTCACCTGGTCGGGAACCACCTCCAGGACGAGGCTGACGAACTCCGGGATCGGATTGCCTTCAATGTTGAATTCAGTGGTGACCGTAGGCCTGATGGCCCTTACGTCGGAATACCTTATGTGCCTCTGGTCAGGCCTCGGATGGACGGTTATACCTTGTGCTCCGAACCTCTCGCAATCGATAGAAGCCTTTTCTACATCCGGCATGTTGCCTCCTCGGGCGTTGCGCAGGGTGGCTATCTTGTTTATGTTTACGCTGAGTCTTGTCATACCGGACAAAAGTAATGAATAATGTTCAGATTTTCTCAGAAATATGCTATTTTTGAAAACTCAACACTAACTGACTTCCTCCGATGAAGATAGCAGTATATTCCAGGAATGACTCCGTGAAAGGGGATCCGCGGCTCAAGGCTATGCTTTCCTGGCTCCATGATGCCGGATTCAGTTTCTATGACATCTTTTCCGCCGAAGACCTTGTCCCTGGGACCGACCTCCTGATGAGCGTAGGAGGCGACGGTACCTTCCTTTCGGCTTCCAAGCGCGTAGGGGACAGCGGCATCCCGGTGCTGGGAATCAATCTGGGGAGGCTCGGCTTCCTTTCCGAATACAGTCCCGAGGAGGCCTGCGAAGCCCTTCTTTCGGGAGCATATTCATACGAAGACAGGGAGTTGCTCCAGACCGAGATCAATGGTAAGGTGCTGGGATCCGGAAGCGCTTTCTCTCCATATACCCTGAACGAAATCTGTGTCCACAGGTCCGGGGCCGCCCTCCTGGGCATAGATGTGGCTCTGGACGGGAACAAGCTTCCTACATACTGGGCCGATGGCCTGTTGGTGGCCACCAGCTCTGGTTCCACGGCATATTCCCTCAGTGTGGGCGGACCTATCTGCTCACCTGATTCGAAGGTCCTCATCATCGCTCCCATAGCTCCGCACAATCTGAACGTCCGTCCCCTCGTGGTACCTGATTCGACCAGGATCTCCATCTCGATGAGATCCCGGGACGAGAGTGTCATGATGTCGATGGACAACAGAAGCGTCATACTCTCGCCGGACGCCACTCTCGACGTCAAGGTGGCACAGTTTTCGCTGAAAAGGGTTCGTCTTGACAACTCCGGTTTCATCAAGGCGCTAACCACCAAACTTTTCTGGGGAGAGGATATTCGCAATGGCGGAGAACAACGGTAAATCTATGGACGGAAACGACAAAGTCCCGGTACACGTATCGATAATCATGGACGGCAACGGCCGCTGGGCACAGTTGCGCGGGAAGGAAAGGGTATTCGGACACGCTGAAGGAGTCGGAAGCGTGCGCGCCTGCGTCGAGGCAGCCGTGGAGGCCGGAGTCAAGTATCTGTCCCTGTTTGCCTTCTCAGAGGAGAACTGGGGCCGTCCCGAATCCGAAGTCAGCACCTTGATGGGAATGATGATGAAAGCTATCCGGGATGAAATCGAGTCCCTGGCGGCGCAGGGTATCGCGTTCCGCGTCATCGGGAACATTTCCAGGCTGTCTCCGGACCTGCTCGAATCAATCCGCAAGGCTGAGGAGAGGACAGCTCCGCCGGCAGGCAGGGAACCGGTGATGACCCTCATCATATTCCTGAGTTACAGTGGGAAATGGGACATCCTCCAGGCCGCGAAGAATATCGCGAGGGAATATTCTTCCAACCCGGAAGCCATCGATTCATTGGAGATCGGCGACTTCGACAGGTATCTCTCCACAAGTGGCATCCCTGACCCGGACCTGGTCATCCGGACATCGGGGGAGAAAAGGATAAGCAATTACCTGCTTTGGCAGACCGCATATTCGGAACTTCTTTCGGTCGAGACGTTGTGGCCCGATTTTAGAAAAGAGGAATTCCGGTCGGCATTGGAAGAGTATTCCAAGCGGAACCGCAGATATGGAAAAGTGAAATAATTGCTTATATTTGCACCTTTGAATTTAATGGAATCCAGTTTGATGAAAATATATCGTCTCATTTGCATTCTCGCCTTCGCCCTTGCCGGAATCACGGTGATGGCTCAGGAGGTGGAGAAAACCTCTGAGCCAGTGGAGATCGATTACGACCTGCCGCAGAAATACATAGTCGCCGGAGTCTCCGTCGAAGGGAACCACTATTTCAACGCACAGCAGATAATCTCCCTTTCAGGGCTTCAGAAAGGCATGGAAGTTACAGTTCCGAGCGACGACCTTTCATCGATAGTCTCCCGACTCTGGATGCAGCGCTATTTCGAGGACATTGCCCTCGAAATCGACCATCTCAGCGAGAACCGCGATTCCGCATATTTCAGGATCCGCATACAGGAGCGGCCAAGGGTATCGAGATGGCTGTTCTCAGGGGTGAAGAAAGGGGAGAAGAAAGAGCTCGAAGAGAGGCTCAACCTCCGCAGGGGAGGCGAGTATTCCGACTATGTGGCCAAGACCTCTACCGGCATCATAAAGCGTTATTATGCTGAGAAAGGATTCCTGAACTGCGATGTGGATGTCCAGGTCCAGAAGGATACCATAATCAAGAACGCCATCCGGGTGAATTTCGCGGTGGACAAGGGAGAGAAAGTCAAGATCCGTGACATCAACTTCGAAGGCAACGACGGAGTGTCCGATTTCAAGCTTGCCCGCTCCATGAAGAAGACCAAGTCGAAGAAAATCTACAACTTCTTCAGCAGCAAGAAATTCAACGAGAAGGAGTATCCGAATGACAAGCAGAACCTGATCAGCAAGTTCAATGAGGCGGGCTACAGGGATGCACGCATCCTCAAGGATTCAATATACTACGTGGAGCCGAACCGTCTTGGGATCGATTTCAAGTTCGACCAGGGCAAGAGATATTATTTCAGGAATATCACCTGGACCGGCAATTCGGTTTATACCACCGACCAGCTGAACGAGATCCTGAACATCAGCAAGGGTGAGCCTTATGACATGGTCACGATGCAGAAGCGTCTCTTCGGAGGCGGCAAGCAGACCGAATACGATGTGTCCAAGGCGTATCGAGACAACGGTTACCTGTTCTTCTCCGTGACTCCGGTGGAGCTGACCGTGGAAGGCGACTCTGTAGATGTGGAGATGCGTATCTCCGAAGGCAAGCAGGCCACCCTCAACAACATCATTATCAACGGCAACGACCTCACGAACGAGAGAGTCGTGCGCAGGCAGATATTCACCCGTCCGGGCTATCTATTCAGCCAGTCTGATTTCGAGAGGTCCATCAGGGAAATCGCTTCCCTGGGGCAGTTCGATCCTGAGGCTATCTCAAAGCCGGGGACCGGCTATTCAGTCATCCCTAACCAGCTGAACAACACGGTGGACCTTGTGTACAACGTGACGGAGAAACCATCCAGCCAGCTTGAGCTTTCCGGAGGATGGGGTATGAATACTTTCGTTGCAACCGTGGGAGTCAGTTTCAACAACTTCTCCACCAGGAGGCTGTTCGACAAGAGCGCGTGGAGGCCTGTGCCGCTCGGCGATGCCCAGAACCTCTCGCTTCGTTTCCAGACCAACGGTACCTATTATACCTCTCTCATATTCGGCTTCACCGAGCCTTGGCTGACCCAGAAGAAGCCGACGTCCTTGAACCTGCAGGCATACTATACCCGCCAGACGGATTCATATCTTGCTCTCGGTATCCTCAGCAACGACAAGGTCATGCAGGTATATGGCTTCTCGGCCGGAATCGGTACCAGGCTCAAATGGCCTGACAACTACTTCACTTTCTACAATGGCCTGAGCTGGCAGGTATATGACTTGAAGAACTGGATCAACGGTTACTTCATGTTCAATGACGGTCTTTCCCACAACCTCAGCTACACTGCGAGCCTGAACAGGACGTCCACTGACCAGCAGATCTATCCGAGGTCCGGATCGGTGTTCTCCGCTTCAATGCAGCTGACACCTCCGTACTCCCTTTTCAGGAAGAACGACTTCGGCAACCTGGATGCCAACGGCAATCCTGCCAAGGTGTCCCGCTACAGCGACATCGACTATGACAAGTGGAGCTCCAAGGACCGCTACAAGTGGATCGAGTACCACAAGTGGAAGGTCAGCGCCGAGATGTACACGAAGGTCATCGGAGACTTCGTCATAATGAGCCGGGCTCAGTTCGGATACCTCGGTTACTACAACCGCAGGTGGGGATATTCCCCGTTCGAGGGATTCCGTGTGGGTGGTGACGGAATGTCCGGATATGACACTTACGGAGCGGACGTGATCGCGCTCCGCGGCTACGAAAACTATTCGCTTACCCCTTGGGAAGCTACTCCATACAATACCAACGGTTACTACGCAGGAAACGTTTATGACAAGTTCACCATGGAATTCCGTTATCCTGTGATCCTTCAGCCTCAGTCCACGATCTTCGTGCTGGGCTTCCTGGAGGGTGGTAACTGCTGGTCTGACATCAAGAACTTCAACCCGTTCCAGATCAAGCGTTCCGCCGGTGTCGGCGTCAGGGTATTCCTCCCGATGATCGGTCTGCTTGGTATAGACTGGGGTTATGGCTTCGACAATCCGACCAAGAAAGACAGGAGCCAGTTCCATTTCCTGATCGGACAACAATTCTAAAACATATTCTTAACTTTTATTCTTAACTTTGCAGCAAATTGTAATTGCAAACTAAAATTTTAATTGATATGAAAAAGATCGTTTTGATTGCCGCAATGGCATTGTTTACCCTCAGCGCATCCGCTCAGGGCAAGTTCGCCATCGTTGATTTCAATGAGCTCGTGATGCTTATGCCGGAGGCTGACGCTGCCAGGACTCAGATTCAGGCTGCCCAGAAAGAGGCCAACGACACCTATCAGAGTATGGTTGAAGAGGCACAGGCGAAGTATGCTGAATACCAGCAGAAGCAGGCTTCCTGGTCGAATGCCGTGAAGGAAAGCAAGGAGAAGGAACTCGGTGAGATCCAGAACAGGATCCAGGAATTCGAGCGCAGCATCCAGGTCGAACTTCAGCAGCAGCAGAGCCAGCTCATGGAGCCTATTTACAAGAAGGCTAACGAGACCGTAGAGAAACTTGCGAAGGCAGGTGGATACACTTTCGTATTCGAGAGTTCCCAGTATCTCTATGTCGACAAGGCTCAGGTCAAGGATCTGACCCCTGACGCCAGGAAGGCTCTCAATATCCCTGCAGGCAAGACTCTCGAGTCTCTCCAGAAGGAACTCCAGGCCCAGCAGGAGCAGCAGAAGTAAGCTTTTCAACAGACGATTCTTAGGGCAGGCCGGAGAGCCTGCCTTTTTTTTGAAAGTTTTCTTCAAGATTCTTTCTGAATATTGTTTTTATTCTTTACATTTGTAACGACTTTTTGGGAAAAGCTGAAAATTATTAATTGATATTTAATAAATAACACTGTTTTTATCATCATGAAGACCACAGAGATCATGGCCCGTCTCCAGGCCAAGTACCCTACCGAGAAGGAATACCTTCAGGCCGTACAGGAGGTTCTTGAATCCATCGAGGATGTCTATAACCAGCATCCTGAGTTTGAAAAGGCGAAGATTGTCGAAAGGCTTGTCGAGCCTGACCGTATCTTCACTTTCCGCGTGACTTGGATCGACGACAACGGTGAGGTCCAGACCAACCTCGGCTACCGTGTCCAGTTCAACAGCGCTATCGGACCTTACAAGGGCGGACTCCGTTTCCACAAGGCCGTCACCCCTTCGATGCTCAAGTTCCTCGGTTTCGAGCAGACATTCAAGAACGCTCTTACGACTCTCCCTATGGGTGGAGCAAAGGGTGGTTCCGATTTCGACCCGGTAGGCAAGTCAAATGCCGAAATCATGCGTTTCTGCCAGGCCTTCATGCTCGAACTCTGGCGCTGCATCGGTCCTGACCAGGACATCCCTGCAGGTGACGTAGGTGTAGGTGGCCGTGAGATCGGATTCCTCAACGGAATGTACCAGAAGCTCGCCCGCCAGTACCACACCGGTGTCCTCACCGGAAAGGGAGCTACCTGGGGTGGATCCATCCTCCGTCCTGAGGCTACCGGTTTCGGTGCCCTCTATTTCACCGAGCACCTTCTCCGCAAGGCCGGAAAGGACATCAAGGACAAGAAGATCTGCATCTCCGGCTTCGGTAACGTCGCTTGGGGCGCAGTCATGAAGGCTACCCAGCTTGGTGGAAAGGTCGTCGCTATCTCCGGTCCTGACGGTGTCTGCCACATTCCTGACGGAATGACTCCTGAGATGAATGACTATATGCTCGACATGCGCGCTTCCAACAGGAACATGGTCGAGGATATGGCTACCAGGTTCCCTGAGAAGGCCAAGTTCATCGCTGGCAAGAAGGCTTGGAGCATCCCTTGCGACATTGCTCTCCCTTGCGCTTTCCAGAACGAGCTCAGCGAGGATGACGCGAAGGAACTCAAGGCCAACGGTTGCTGGTGCTGCTGCGAGGTATCCAACATGGGATGCCAGCCGGGCGCTATCCACTTCTTCCAGAACAACGGCGTCCTCTTCGCCCCTGGAAAGGCTGTCAACGCAGGTGGTGTCGCTACCTCCGGTCTCGAAATGACCCAGAATGCAGCTCACCTCAGCTGGTCCGCACAGGAAGTCGACGACAAGCTTCACTGGATCATGGAAAGCATCCACGAGCAGTGCGTCAAGTACGGAACCCGTCCTGACGGCTCCGTCGATTATGTGAAGGGCGCCAACATCGCCGGCTTCATGAAGGTCGCGCAGGCAATGCTCGAGCAGGGTACCATCTAGTATCCCAAGTTTATCCGACTTAGTGCAGGTGATCGGGAGACCGGTCACCTGCCTTTTTTATATTTTTATATTTGGTAAGATTGATTAAATTTGCAAGATAATAGAGCATATAGGAAAATAGATTATAAAAGTATTCGAAATGGATGAAAATCAAATCGAAACGTTAGGGAAGAAGAAAATAAACCTGAAGCATTGCGTTCTTCTTCCTATCGTGCTTCTGGTGACACTCTTCTTGTGGTGCGTACCGACTTCATTCTTCGGTATCGATGCACTGACTCTTACTCAGCAGCGTGTCATCGCGTTGTTTGCCTTCGCGGCTTTGATGTGGATGTTCGAGATCATCCCGAACTGGACGACCTCCGTACTCCTCATCGTAATCTCACTCCTGACGGTGTCCAACAAGGGTATCAGCTTCTTCTGCAAGCCTGAGGCCGGACTGCTCGTCAATTACAAGGACATCATGTCGGCATTCGCCGATCCGGTCGTGATGCTCTTCCTGGGCGGATTCGTGTTAGCCATCATGGCAGAGAAATACGGTCTGGACGTTACTCTGGCGAGAACCCTCCTGGCACCTTTCGGGCACAAGCCGAAGATGGTCCTTCTGGGCTTCCTGATCGTGATCTCCATATTCTCCATGTTCATGAGCAACACAGCCACCGCTGCGATGATGCTCGCATTCCTTGCTCCTGTCCTCGCAGTACTGCCGAATGATGACAAGGGAAAGATCGGACTTGCCCTCTCCATACCTGTAGCTGCGAATATCGGTGGTATCGGAACCCCTATCGGAACCCCTCCTAACGCAACCGCAGTCAAGTTCCTCGCCGAGGCGGGTGCGGAGGTAAGCTTCGTGGACTGGATGGTCAGGATGGTGCCTTTCGTGATCATCATGATTGTCATCGCGTGGATCCTTCTCCAGGTATTCTTCCCGTTCAAGGCTAAGCAAGTCGTGCTTGCGATCCCTGAGAACAAGAAGGAAAAGAATTGGAAGTACTATACGGTTTGGATTACTTTCATCGGTACGATCCTCCTCTGGGCTACCGAGAAGCTGACCGGTATCAATTCCAACGTCGTAGCGCTTATCCCGCTGGGTGTCCTCACCTGCACCGGAATATTCACCAAGGAAGACATCAAGGAAATCAACTGGAGCGTCCTGTGGCTCGTTGCGGGAGGATTCGCTCTCGGTACCTGCCTGCAGCAGACAGGTCTTGCCAGTGTCCTTATCGAAGCGATTCCGTTCGGCTCCATGTCGGTAGTCGTCGTGCTGCTCATCGCTGGCCTGGTCTGCTACTTCCTTTCCAACTTCATCAGCAACTCTGCTACGGCAGCCCTGCTGATCCCTATCCTGATCGTCATCGCGGAAGGAATGGCTAATCCTGCAGCTGCCAACAACGCTTCGTTCATCTCACTAGGCGGTACTAAGGCTATGATTTCATTCGTCGCCGTCTGCGCGTCCATCGCCATGTGCTTCCCGATTTCCACTCCTCCGAATGCCATCGCATCTTCGACAGGCCTTGTGGAGACGAAGGACATGCTCAAAGTCGGTTTGATCATCGGCGCTACCGGATTCATCCTCGGCTTTTTCTGGCTTACCAAATTGTTCCCGTTCGCTTGATTATATTAAAATTCAATCATAATTATGAAGAGAACAGTCATATCATTGCTCCTTCTCGTCCTCTGCGGCTCAGCTTTCGCCCAGGACAAGGTTGGAACCCTGAAGCCTTACGGTTTCGTTCGTAACTATTTCGCTTTCGACACCCGTGAGAGCGTCGCCGGCACCGAAGACTTCTTCTTCTATGTCCCTAAGGATGTGAATATCACTTCGGACGGTACCGACCTCAATGAGCAGCCGACCTTCCGTTTCGCCGCCCTTACAACCCGTCTCGGTGTCGATCTGGTAGGATTCGAGTATGAAGGCTTCAAGATCGGAGGCAAGATCGAGACTGACTTCTACAGCGGCGTCTCCGGAGTGACCGGAACCGCACAGCTCCGTCTCCGCCAGGCTTTTGCCACCATCGGCAAGAACGACTGGCAGGTCACTGCAGGACAGACCTGGCATCCTATGGCCGCCGACATGCCTGACGTATTCTCCCTGAATACAGGTGCTCCGTTCGGACCTTTCTCCCGTACTCCTCAAGTCAAGCTCGACTGGAAGGTGGCGGATGGCATATCCTTCACCGGAGCAGCCATCTGGCAGATGCAGTATACTTCCGCAGGTCCTGCCGGGGCTTCTGCGAACTACATCAAGTATGGATGCATCCCTGAGCTTTATTTCGGAGTCAGCTATTCCGACAAGGGCTTCACAGGCAGGATCGGTGTGGACATGCTTTCCATCAAGCCTCGCTGGAATGACGGTACCAAGAAGGTAAGCGACCGTATCACCACCGTTTCTCCATTCGTTTATGCGCAGTACAAGAAGAACCTCTTCAGCGTGAAGGTCAAGAGCATATTCGCACAGGCCGGGGAGCACTTCAACCTCAACGGTGGCTACGGAGTGTCCGGCGTCAATGCTGACGGCAGCTATGAATATACCCCGACGCGCAATTCATCCACCTGGGTAAGCCTCGCATACGGCAAGAAGACCCAGTGGATCCTCTTCGGCGGCTATGTCAGGAACTTCGGTACCATCGAAGACCTCTATGGCGGCGATGGAGACATCGCTCCGGCTGCCAGCCTCTTCTTCTCCAAGAACAGCTTCTCCAATATGAACCGCATGTGGAGGCTCACTCCTACCATCATCAGGAATATCGGGAAGTTCGCCCTTGGAATCGAATATGAAGTCACCAGCGTCCAGTACGGCGACTACAAGAACGTCAACGGAGTCAAGTACCTGGGCAAGAACGGCCTCGCCGAAGACAACCTGCACTGGGTTACCAACAACCGCGTACAGGCCCTGATGAAATTCACCTTCTAGGATTGTCCTGAGACAAGTTTACCGGCCCGGCCGGATTCGAAAACGGTTATGAAAAGATTGATACAGATAGCATCGGCCATTGCGGCCATGCTGCTCCCTGCGGCCGGGCTGCATGCCCAGCCGGAGAATGTCGTCAACCTGACGAACCACATAGAGCCATACGGATTCTTCCGTACGTCCGCCATCTTCGATTCCCGCGAATCCAAGGCCGGATCCGAAGACTTGTTCTATTATCTTCCGCTGGACAAGGACATCAACCTGAACGGAATGGATGTCAACTACAATCCATCCTTCAAGATGTCCGCCATCACCACCAGGCTGGGCTTGAAGGTGTCAGGATTCCAGTATGGTGATTTCAGTGTTTCCGGTAAGATGGAAGCGGATTTCTACCTGATGGTAGGGAGTACCGCTTCGCTTCGCCTGCGTGAGGCTTATGTCAACCTTGCATGGGACAATGTCGGCTACAGCGCGGCCGGATTCTCCATCAAGGTCGGCCAGGCCTGGCATCCCATGTCCGCAGACCTCCCTTACTGCATCAACGTGGAAACCGGTTCTCCGTTCAACCCGTTCAACTGGAGTCCGCAGGTCATGGCAGGGGCCAAGTTCGGAAACTGGACACTGAGTGCGGGTGCTATCTACCCGATGCAGTTCCTCCCTACGGGCCCGAAGGGACCTTCCGAAGGATATGTGAAGTACGGCCTGATTCCTGAACTCTATGCGGGAGTCTCATATGAGGAGGGCGGCTTCCTGGCGAGGGTGGGCGCTGATTTCATCAGCCTGAAGCCGAGGTGGCGTACGGATTTTGATGACCTTGTTTTCGATGCGGGTACAAAGACGGAGGACAGGATTTCGATGGTCAGCCCGATGGCGTACCTCCAGTTTTCTTCCGGGATGTTCAAGGTCAATGCGAAGTCTGTCTTCGCGCAGGGCGGCGACCATCTCCGGCTCATGGGAGGATATGTCCTCACCGACACGTCTGAGCCACTCAGTTTCAGGTATATGCCTCTGCAGTCTTCATCTTCGTTCGTTTCATTCTCATACGGCAGGAAATTCCAGCTGATGTGCATGGCTGGATACATGAAGGCGCTCGGCACCAACCATATGATTGAGATGGGGGAGGCCTCAAATCTCAGTCCGGACGATGTGTACTACTTCTCCGACGGTTTCAAGAACATCAACCAGATGTTCCGCGCGACTCCTACCCTGGCGTACAACCTCGGCAAGCTTACTTTCGGGTTGGAGTATGACTGCACCTGCGTGGAATACGGGGACATGAGTTCCCTGAACAATCATGCACTTGCCGTGAAGGGCAGGCATATGATCATGAACCACCGCGTGATGGGAGTCCTGAAGTATAATTTATAGATCTATAGCGAAATGACGTACGTAACAAGACATTTGCTCCATGCTTGCCTCGCGGCAATCTGTCTGGTTGGCCCTGTCTCCTGCGTAGTTGACAACGGCTACGACTTCTCCGAAGACAACGTCGACTGGACCATGAATGTCCTCAAAGGGGCCGACCTTCCTCTCGGAAGTTCACAGCGGGTATTGGTCGGAGACTTGATATCTTCGTTCGCACAAGGCATCCTGGATGTCTCCGAGAACGGATACGTAGTCAACGTCCCTGAAGGAATCGTTGTGAAAGGGCGTGAGTTCGGTTTCGTGCCTATCCATGGGATCAGCAAGATGGACACCAAGGATATCCGTGTGGGTACGGCAGAATACCATCTTGACCTGAAGAACGACTTGCCGGTCGCCCTCGGCATATCCGCAGAAGCGGTGGACGCTTCCAACAACAGGGTTGACGGTGTGCTCGTCGAGTGCACCGGCTCGATTGCCGCCGGTACAGAACAGAGCCCTGCCAGCACATCCCTGGTCATGAAGGTAACTCCGGCCGGAGGGGTGATAAACTTCGACGGTTTCCGCATATTCCTGACCATCCAGGAGTTCCCTGCGAACGGTACTCTCATCGGTTCCGGGAGAGGGCTGACGGTCGTGAACTCATATCTTTCTTTCCCTGAAGGCATAACCCATATCGACGACTGATGAAAAAGATTATCCTTGCAATAGCGGCGGCAGCCGCAATGAGCATCGCAGTTCAGGCTCAGACCCTGCAGACGGGCTACTTCGTGGACAATTACACTTATGGCTACAGGCTGAATCCGGCGTTCTGCCCGGACTATACCTTCATCGGCCTCCCTGGTCTGAGCATGGACTACGCATCGGCGCAGAGCAATTTCGGGCTTAAGGGTTTCTTCTATCCGTTCAACGGCAAGACGGTCACGTTCTTGCATCCTGAGATTTCTGCTTCCGAGGTCCTGGGCAATTTCAAGCATGGGATCAACAAACTGAATGCGGAGATCGATGCCAACCTGCTGGCGTTCTCCTTCAAGTCCCACGGAACTTACGGCCTCATCGACGTAAACCTGAGGAACACTGTCGACATGACCCTCCCGTATGAGATGATGAAGTTCTTCAAGATGGGAGCGGAGGGCGGCCAATCCTATGACCTTTCCGGATTCAACACCCGTGCGACCTCCTTCCTGGAAGTCGGAATCGCTTCTCCTTGGAGAGTGGGCAGGCAGGTTACATTCGGAATGAGGGCGAAGGCCCTGGTGGGCATCACCGACCTCTATATGAACGTCGACAGGATGGATGTGAAGTTCGACCGCAATCAATGGCAGGTCTCCGGCCAGGCATGCGTTGCAGGAGCTTATGATGGTTTCAACATAGCCACGAAGCCTTCAGCCGCAGGCACATATGAGGAAGTGATTGATTTCTCCAATATCACTCTCAATAAGCCTAAGGGACCGAACGGAGTAGGATTCGGAGTCGATTTCGGAGTGAACATCGACCTTGGCCCATGGGAGATTTCGGCTTCCATAGTGGACCTTGGCTGCATCTTCTGGTGGCATAACCTGTACGGACACACTCCGGGAACCACCTGGACCTACGACGGTGCCGCTGCAACGGTTACCGACGGGACAGATACTTTCGGACAGACCCTGGAGAATGCCGCCGACGGATTCCTGGAGATGTTCCAGTTCCGGAAGGAATATGAGAACCAGGAACTGGGCCTCCTGCCGATAACAGGAAGGCTGGGTGTCAAGCGCCTCATGTCCAGTGCCCTTTCCTTCGGAGGACTCCTTACGTACCGTTACAACGAGTTCTGCCCTATCTGGGAAGTCCGCACCAGTGCCGACTATCTGTTATTGGACAAGTTCGACTTTACCGGTTCAGTCGGAGTGAACAACTTCGGTCCGGTATTCGGTGCGATGGCCAACCTGAGGTTCTCGCACCTGGTGCTCTTCGCCGGAGTCGATGCCTATGCCGGCAAACTCAGCAAGCAGTTTATACCTGTAGGACGGATGAACAGCTCTGCACTCTTCGGAGCCAATATCATATTCTAGGATCCGGGAGAGAGAATTTGCGGGAAGCGGTGTTCCAACCTTTGAGTGTCAAGGAACTGCCGCTTCCTTTTTTCATGTCTATCGTGACGGTCTTCGTGCAGCCCGGCATGATGGTGAAGAAGTTGTCGGAATAGAATGCCGGCTTCACGGAGTTGCCATCGGCATCGAATACCTGCAGCTGGTTGAAGAAAGCTATCTTGCCGGAGGTGTTCCGGAGGGTGACTTCAACCCTGTCTTCTCCGACTTTCCCCGATGTCCTTCTTACCTTGACCTTGAGGCGCGCTGCCGGCATCGAAGCCAGGCTTCCGAAGCCTGATGTACATGGCCCGGTAATAGTTCCCGGTCCCTCATAGGCATCCTTGGAACGCCAGTAGAAGTTCTCGGACACGGTCTTACCATCCTTGTCCTTGAGCGTCAGCCATATGAAATGGACATGGGAGATGCTTTCAGGGAAGGTAAGCCCGATAATGTTGTCGACCGACGAGTCTTCAGGAATATCCAATCTGACGGACTGTGACGATACCTTCCTGCTGGAAAGGTCATATACAGACGCGGAGGCGGTATATCCCGTGAAAGCCTGAGGCCAGTCATTGATGACTGATACGGAGTCCTTCAGATAATCGTACTGGATGTGAAGCGGCTCCAGGGAGTGCATGGTATGGTACAGGGAAGCGGTCGGCTCCAGGTACCAGTCCCACATCCTTGCGCACACGAGCGGGGAAGGGTCGTTGTGATACCAGAACAGCAGTCCGGAGCAGAACCTGTCGCCATATCCGAACTTGTTGAAGTTCCAGGTTTCCCAGATGCTCTTGGAGTTCATCGCTCCAACCAGCTGTCCCTTCCAGGCGAATTCGTCGATGCCCGCTGAGGCGCCGTATTCATTCGTCATGTCGGTATAGACGGTGGTCACCTTGTGGAATCCGTGACCGTCCATGTAATCCCAGACTTCCTTGTTTATCGGCCAGAGGTCTTTCTCGTCCATCATTGCGTGCAGGCTGGTAGGAAGCGGGATGTTCGGGGCTCCGTATTCCGGATTGAATCCGTCGATACGGCTTCCGCGAGGGCTGGCCGTGTTCTCGTAATGCTGCATCGGATTGACCTGCAGGTAAGGACTGCCATCGTGTATTCCGTCGCATTCCGACTGCATCTGGTAAGGCCTGGTGCCGTCGATCGCTTCCAGGAGTTCCCTGGTACCGCTTACCTCGGTGCTTTCATTTGAAGCTACGTAGAATGCGATGGAAGGGTGGTTGCGAAGCCGCTTGACAGTCGCTTCCACGTTGGAAAGGTACAGTGGCTCGTCAACCGGATGCCTCGTGTCGCCTGTCATCCAGAATTCCTGCCATACCAGGATGCCATATTCATCACAGAGCTGGTAGAAATAGTCCGATTCGGCGATTCCGCCGCCCCAGTGCCTCAGAAGGTTGATCCCTGACTGGGAGGTATAGCGAAGCTCGGCGGCCATCCTCTCGTCGGAAGTGCGCTGCATCGCCTCCGGCAGCCAGTTCGAACCGTGGATGAATATTGGTTTCCCATTGATTATGAACATCTTGGAACTGTCAGGCGTATTCCTGGTCGCGAGGACCTCCCTGATTCCGAAGGTGGTTGAAAGGGAGTCGCTCAGCACTCCGTCCACCGTCACCTGCATCTTGAGCTTGTACAGGTTCTGAGGACCTTTGTTCTTTGGCCACCATAGTTTAGGGTCCTTGATCGCCAGCCCTTTGAATTCCTCCGGGGTGAAGGTCACCGTTTCGTGCATTCCGCGGTCGATGGTGACTCTCTTCGAGAACTCGATCTCTCCTATCCTGCCTGAAACTTCGCATTCCACCGGTTTCTGGCCGTCAGCCGAACCGCAGTTGAATACCTCAACCGAGACGGTTTCACGGGCGGAATCATAGTCCGGATGAGCAAGCTCTGACTTTACGAAAGGATGGCGCATCGCCACGGGACCGGTCGTATAGAGCTGGATGCTTTTCCATATTCCGGTATTGCGGTCCCTGATACCGTCGTCGTAATAGAAATCCCATCCGACGGTCATAAGCTGGGTGACATTGCTTCCGATCATACCGTCTCCGCCGTTGTGGTTCTCATTCGTGGCTCCCCATTTCTTCTTCATCGTGCGTCCGGGTTCATCGACCGGATATACCAGCACGGCCAGTACGTTCCTTCCGTCCTTGGAAAGATGGTCCGTGATGTCGATGTATCCCTCCCGGAACATGCCTGCCATAGACCCGACCAAGTGCGAATTCAGCCAGAACTCTGCCCGGTAGTTGATCCCTTCCGGCTGCAGCCATACGTGGCTTCCTTCGCTGACCTGCGGAGAATCGAATTCGGTCCTGAACCAGTAGGTGTAGAAATCCCTGCCGGAGACTGAGAGGTCAGGTATCTTGTTCTCACTCAGCTTGTTGTTGATCCCGTAATAAGGGTCCGGATAGACCTTGTTCTCCACCAGGGAAGTGAGCACGGTTCCCGGAACCACGGCATCCTGCCAGCCGGCCGTATCGAAGCCTTGGGCGGAAATCCTTTCTCCGGCCGCACCTGCCTCGCCTGCACGGCACATCTTCCATGAATATCCGCCACCGTGGACGGTTTCGGAATCCAGGTATATCCTGTCGGAACGCCTGGCGTCGTTTCCTCCGAGGCAGGGGAGTGAAAAGGCTATCGTCGCCAGTGTGGTGATGATGCTGAGTCTGTATTTCATTTCCATTGGTTTATTCCCACTCGATAGTCCCCGTAGGCTTCGGGGTAAGGTCGTAAAGCACGCGGTTCACGCCCGGGACTTCCGTCACGATGCGCTGCGTGATGTGATGCAGCAGCTTGTAAGGAATCTCCTCGATTGTGGCTGTCATCGCATCGCGGGTGTTCACGGCACGGATGATGACAGGCCAGTCCCAGCTGCGCTTGTTGTCCTTCACTCCTGTCGACTTGTAGTCCGGAACGATCGTGAAATACTGCCAGACCTTGCCTTCAAGGCCGTTCTTGGCGAATTCCTCGCGCAGGATGGCATCGCTCTCGCGGAGTGCCTCCAGACGGTCTCTCGTGATGGCGCCGGTGCACCTGACTCCCAGGCCCGGGCCCGGGAACGGCTGGCGGAAGACCATGCTGTCAGGGAGCCCCAGTTCCTTTCCGACTACGCGGACCTCGTCCTTATAGAGCAGCTTGATAGGTTCTACGAGCTCGAACTTGAGGTCTTCAGGAAGACCGCCCACGTTGTGGTGGGATTTGACAGGACCGGATTCTACGATATCCGGGTATATGGTTCCCTGGGCAAGGAAGCTGATGCCCTCCAGCTTGCGTGCTTCCTCTTCGAATACGCGGATGAATTCGGCACCGATGATCTTGCGCTTCTGCTCAGGATCGGCTACGCCGGCCAGTTTGTCAAGGAAGCGGTCCGTGGCATCCACGTACACAAGGTTTGCTTGGAGCTCATCGCGGAAAACACGTATGACCTGCTCGGCTTCACCCTTGCGGAGGAGTCCGTGATTGACGTGGACGGAAACCAGCTGTTTCCCCACGGCCTTGATGAGCAAAGCCGCGACAACCGATGAATCTACACCT
>ONPI01000091.1 GCA_900319685.1 uncultured Bacteroidales bacterium | reverse complement strand
GTCAACGAGGGCTGGCTTGCCAACTGGGAGCGCAAGGGCTGGAAGAAGGTCAAGAATCCGGATCTCTGGCAGCGTTTCCTCGCGGTTTACCGTCTCCACAAGGTAACCTTCCACTGGCTCAAGGGACATGCGGGGCATCCTGAGAATGAAAGGTGCGACCGCCTTGCCGTGAGTGCAGGAGCCGGTGCAGTAGCGGCGGGGGTCGAACTGCCTCCGGACGAAGGCTTCGAGATCCAGGCCGCCACGGAAGGGACTATCATCGGTTTCGAATAGTATTGATACAAGAATATGTCAGATAGGAATTACAGAAGGCCGGTAGTCGGCATAACGCAGGGTGACGGGAACGGCATCGGATACGAGGTGATAATCAAGTCCCTCTCGGATGCCAGGATCCTGGAATCGTTCACCCCGGTAATCTATGGATCTTCAAAGATATTCGGTTTCTACCGCAAGCATATCCACAACCTCGACCAGATGGATACATACGTCATCCAGAATGCGAGGGACGCCAAGCCAAGGAAGATCAACATCGTTAACTGCCTACCGGACAGCTACTTCGTAGAGCCGGGCAGGTCCACTCCGGAATCCGCCAAGGCAGCGATCAAGGCATTGGAATGCGCTGTCGCTGACATCAAGAGGGGGGATATCGACGTGATGGTGACAGCCCCTATCAACAAGAGGGCGATGGTGGCGGAAGGTTTCGGCAACACCGGCCATACGGAGTATCTCCAGAAGGAGTTCGGCGTGGATGATGTCGCTATGTTCATGGTTTCTGACCGCATGAAGATAGGAGTGGTGACCGGCCATATCCCGCTCCGGGAAGTCCCGGGCGCCATTACTTCGGAGAAGATCGTCAGGAAACTGCGCCTCATGTCCGATTCCCTGAAGAGGGATTTCGGGGTGGTGGAACCGAAGATCGCGGTCCTCGGCCTGAATCCGCATTGCGGGGACGGCGGACTGCTGGGAGACGAGGAGGAAAGGATAATCCTTCCTGCGGTCAAGGAAGCGAATGCGGAGGGTATCCTTGCTTTCGGACCATATTCTCCTGACGGATACTTCGGTCTGGGTCATTATGCCAGGTTCGACGCGACCCTGGCGATGTACCACGACCAGGGTCTTTCGCCTTTCAAGGCCGTGGCGTTCGACGACGGAGTGAATTTCACTGCCGGTCTCCCTGTGGTGCGTACTTCGCCCGACCACGGAACGGCTTATGAGATGGCCGGCAGGGATGAAGCGGATCCTCATTCGATGATGTCTGCGATCTACACGGCGATCGACATATTCCGCAAGCGTATCGCTTTCGATGCGGTGAACGAAGGTAAGATTCAGTAATAGCAACAGGAAATGCCATATAAAAGGACCATTATCATTACCGGAGGTGCCGGATTCATCGGCAGCCATGTGGTACGTCTCTTCGTAGGGAAGTATCCTGAATACCATATCATCAACCTGGACAAGCTGACGTATGCCGGCAACCTCGCAAATCTCAAGGATATCGAGGACAAGCCGAACTATTCCTTCATCAAGGCGGACATCTGTGACTACGAGACGGTCAAACGTGTGATTTCTGAGAACAAGGTGGACGGTATCATCCATCTAGCGGCGGAAAGCCACGTGGACAGGTCCATCACGGACCCTTTCGTATTCGCGAAGACCAACGTGCTCGGTACCCTGACATTGCTTCAGGCTGCGCGCGAGTGCTGGGAGCCGGATGGCTGGGAAGGGAAGCGGTTCTACCATATATCCACCGACGAGGTGTACGGCGCGCTGGAACTGACCAGGCCTGAGGGAGACCCGGACGGGAACGAATGTGGAGGCGGTCCTTACGGCGAGGATTTCTTCACTGAGGAAAACAAGTACCAGCCTCACAGTCCGTATTCTGCCGCAAAGGCTTCGAGTGACCATTTCGTACGTGCCTACCATGACACTTACGGAATGCCGACCATTGTGACCAACTGCTCGAACAATTATGGTCCATATCAATTCCCGGAGAAGCTTATACCGTTGTTTATCAATAATATCCGCAACCGCAAGCCACTGCCGGTGTACGGAAAGGGGGAGAATGTGCGTGACTGGCTCTACGTAGAGGACCACGCCAGGGCCATAGACCTGATCTTCCACAAGGGAGAGATCGCCCAGACGTATAACATCGGAGGATTCAACGAGTGGAAGAACATAGACCTCATCAAGGTCCTGATACGTACGACGGACAGGCTTCTGGGCCGGCCTGAAGGCTCGGACGATGACTTGATAACGTTCGTTACCGACAGGAAAGGCCATGACCTCCGCTATGCCATCGATTCCACCAAGCTCAAGACCGAACTCGGCTGGGAGCCTAGCCTCCAGTTCGAGGAGGGGATTGAGAAGACAGTAAGATGGTATCTGGACAACCAGGAATGGTTGGACAACGTCACGAGCGGCGACTATCAGAATTACTATTCCGAAATGTACGGCAACCGGTAGGTCGCTGACCGGTATGAAAAACAAACGCGCTTGAGGGCGATCTCAAGCGCGGTTGATTTTTGCGTTGCATTAACTTTCTTCGTGCGGTAAGGAGTTCTGGCAGTGGAGAGCGGACTCACCGGCATTTCTGCTGCCTGGCGGCCTTGAGAGAGAACAAGGGATTCCGCTTCGGCGCCTGCCAGCCTTTTCCTGCAGGACAGAAAGTGTACCGCAAAGGTAGATATTATTTTTTAATCTCCAAATATTTTTTCACAATTTATTGAAAAAATAATTTAGGAGGGTAAATATAATTACTTAATAAACAATAAAATCTAGTGCAATAAGGTTACTTAAAGCACTAGATTAGATGACCCGAAAATCCCGATAACAACCCACTTCTCTGTCCGCCCCCTCCGTCATCGGGACACGGATCTTTTCGCGGCGTAAAGCTCCTAGAATTGCGTCGAGAGGGCTTCCTCGACGGGCTCCACAGTGTTCGCTATTATCTCCAGGAAACTCTTTTCAACGCCGTCGCTTCCCTGGTATTTCTGCGACCTGAGGCGCCCGCAGACATATACGGGAGTCCCTTTGCTGATGAAATCGAGGGCAGGGATCCCTTTATTGCCTTCCCAGGCCGTAACGTTGTGCCATGTGGTGTCGATTACCGGCTCGCCGTTCTGCGTCTTGTAAGCGTAGTTCGTAGCAACGGAGAAGTGGGCTACCCTGGTGTCTCCGACCGTGTTGATGCTGACGTTCCCGACATTCCCACGGATTTCGATTCTGTTCAACTGTTCCATAATTCGAGTTTAGATAGTTTGGTATTTCGATTGCAAATGTATATTTAATCGGCTGATTATTAATTTGCTGATAAAAAATATTTAAACTTTTTATTCAATTATTTCTGCTGAGCGTTTTTTCTTGTTCTTGTATTCGTGAAAAGGCACGTCGTACTTTTATTTCCGCTGCCGCGTGGATATTCTTTATCATTGGTGAACGAGTCTGCGCAGCATAAGAAAGAGAAACATCGTTCCATTCACTACTGGTTTCATGGGTTCCACGATGCCGTTTCCGGTTCTATTCGCCATCTTTGCGTCATGGATTATGAGAAGGAAGATATGAGGGGGAGATGCCTGGAGTGCGGTGATGTCCTTCCTTACGGTAGCCGGCGGGATATGAAATTCTGCAGCGTTTCCTGCAAGAGCAGGTGGCATTATGCCAATGGAGGCCATTTGAAGGGCTTGAGGCTGAAGACCATAGGTGCGCTGGACCGCAACCATGGGATCCTTGAATCGCTCCTTGCAAGGGGCATTACAAAGATAGATATCCAGGACATCGTCCAGATGGGTTTCAACATAAACTGCGTGACGTCCTACCACAAGGTAAGACGTCACGATGAATACCGATGTTACGATATCAAATATATCTTGACTCCGAGCCGGCTGACCGGTATCGAGAGGGTCAAATCTATATCGTCGCTGTAGGATCTTCTGCTTCCGGGTTGAAATCCGGGTCCATGGAGACTTCGTCCTTGCCCGGATCCTTGAAGAGGATCATGAACAGGATCCCGACGACCAATGCGTAGGCGGCGAAGATGAACCAGGCCTTCGGCCAGTTGCCAGGGTTGCTGAATACGTGGCATTTCTCGATCACCCGACCGGCCGCCAGGGTGCCGAGAGTGGCTCCAAGGCCGTTGGTCATCAGCATGAAGAGGCCCTGTGCGCTTGAGCGGATATCGTTAGTGGTCTTGCGGTTGACATAGAGCGAACCGGAGATATTGAAGAAATCGAAGGCGACGCCATAGACGATGCAGGAGAGGACGAAGAGGAGGACGCCGGGCATTGCAGGTGAACCGAGGCCGAAGAAGCCGAAGCGGAATACCCAGGCGAACATCGAGATCAGCATCACTTTCTTTATACCGAACTTCTTCATGAAGAACGGGATAAGGAGGATGCAGAGGGTCTCTGAAATCTGGGAGATGGATATCAGGGCGTTCGAGTTCTTGACAGCGAAGGCGTCGGCGAATTCAGGGTTCCTGGCAAAGGAACCGAGGAAAGCGTTGGCATAGCCATTCGTGACCTGGAGGGCGGCTCCAAGGAGCATCGAGAATATGAAGAATATCGCGAACTGGCGGTTCTTGAAAAGGGTGAATGCCTTGAGTCCGAACGACTCGGCGAGGGACTGTCCCTTCTCTCCTTTCTTGACCGGTACAGGAGGCATCGTGAGTGCATATCCGAAAAGGACGAGTGAGAGGACACCGGAAAATACAAGCTGGGTCCAGGAACTCTGCATCGCGGTTCCGTCTATCTTGATGAAATTGGTGCAGAGCATGCTTACGATGAATCCGACAGTCCCGAATACCCTTATCGGAGGGAAGTCCTTTACCGGGTCCTTGCCGACGCTTTCCAGGGCGTTGTAAGCGACGGAATTGACCAAGGCTATGGTCGGCATGAAGAATGCGACGCTGATGCTGTAGAACACGAACAGCGGACCGAAGGACGGAGTCCCGCCGGACTTGCTGCAGTAAAGACCTGCGGCGATCATGAATATTCCCGCTAACAGGTGGCAGAGGGAGAGTACCTTTTGTGCCTGTATCTTGCGGTCTGCCAGTATTCCCATCAGGGTAGGCATGAAGATGGATACTATTCCCTGCATTGCGAAGAACCATTTGATCTGGTGGCCGAGTCCGATGTGTCCCAGATAGCGTCCCAGGGATGTGAGATATGCACCCCATACCGCAAACTCAAGGAAGTTCATCAGTATGAGGCGGAAAGTGACGTTTTTGTTGTTGGCCATATGAAATGATATTTGATTCTGCTGTTGACTAAGTCGAACAAATGTACGAGTTTTTGGTGTAAAATCACTATATTTGAAATTAAATTTGAAACGATGGAATTTACCCTGACCGCATCGGATACCCATTCGGGTGCAAGGACCGGAATCTTCACCACCAGCCACGGTGAAGTAAGGACTCCGATTTTTATGCCCGTAGGTACTGTCGGTTCGGTCAAGGGAGTCTATCACAAGGATTTACGTGATGACATAGGGGCTGAAATCATCCTGGGGAACACATATCACCTATATCTCCGCCCAGGTCTGGAAACTCTCCGCAAGGCAGGCGGACTCCACAAGTTCGAGTCATGGGACAGGCCGATCCTTACGGACAGCGGCGGATTCCAGGTGTTCTCCCTGACCAAGATCCGGAAGATCACCGAAGAGGGTTGCAGGTTCAGGTCCCATATCGACGGGTCGCTGCATATATTCACGCCGGAGAACAACGTGGATACCCAGCGCATCATCGGTTCTGACATCATGATGGCACTTGACGAGTGTTGTCCGGGAGACGCTGACGAAAGATATGCTGCCAAGTCGCTGAAATTGACCCAAGGATGGTTGGAACGCTACTTCAAGCGTTTCTGCGAGACCGAACCTGTCTACGGCTACGACCAGGCGATGTTCCCGATCATACAGGGATGTGTGTATCCGGAACTCCGCAAGCGTGCCGTTGACCACGCGCTGAGTCTGACTTACGGCAATCCCGGCGTGGGAGGATATGCGATAGGAGGGCTCGCGGTGGGCGAACCTACCGACAAGATGTACGAGATGCTCGAGCTCGTATGCCCGATGCTGCCTCAGGACAAGCCGCGTTACCTCATGGGGGTCGGTACGCCTGTGAATATTCTGGAAGGGATTGCCAGGGGTGTGGATATGTTCGATTGCGTGATGCCTACCAGGAACGGCCGCAATGGGATGCTTTTCACCAGGGAGGGCATCATCAACATGCGCAATGCCAAGTGGCAGGACGACTTTTCCCCTCTGGACGAGGCTGGTACGTCATTTGTTGACAGGGAATATTCCAAGGCTTACCTGCATCATCTCTTCATAGCGAAGGAGATGTTCGCGGCCATGATTGCGAGCGAGCACAATCTCGCATTCTACCTTGAACTGGTGAGGGAAGCCAGGATGCACATCCAGGAAGGGGACTTCGCATCCTGGAAGGAAACCATGGTGAAGAAACTCGGGACAAGGCTGTAAAGAAAGGGATATGGATCTGAAACAGAAAAAGATAGACAAGTACATCATAAAGAAGTTCATCCTGACCTTCTTTATCGCACTGCTTCTGATCATAGGTATCGTCATCCTCTTCGACATCAGCGAGAAGATTAACAAGTTCGTGGAGAACAAAGCTCCCCTGAAGGCCGTCATATTCGATTACTACGTGAATTTCATCCCGTATTTCATGAATATGTTCAGCCCGCTGTTCGTCTTCATCACGGTCATATTCTTCACTTCCAGGATGGCTGCCAACAGCGAAATCATCGCCATACTTTCATGCGGAGTCAGTTACAAGAGGATGCTGCGTCCGTACATGATTTCG
>ONPI01000201.1 GCA_900319685.1 uncultured Bacteroidales bacterium | reverse complement strand
AGGGAATCTGGTGCGGTTATCGAGATCTTCTGCCTGGAACCCGTCGATCCGCCGGAGTACAACACGTCCTTTGCATCCGTAGGCTCCTGCAAGTGGAAATGCGTGATAGGAAACGCCAAGCGCTGGAAAGGTGATGTCCTTAAGCTGTGCAATCCTGAGGCGGATCCTGCCGTGAAGGCAATGGACTTGAAGGCTGTCCTCATCCAGCGTGAAGACCGGACCGGAATCGTGGAATTCCTCTGGAGTGACGGAAAACCATTCTCGCAGGTGCTTGAGACCTGCGGAAGCGTACCGATCCCTCCATATCTCAACCGTGAGACCGAATCCATCGATACCGAGCGTTACCAGACTCTGTATGCGAGGATCAGGGGTTCCGTGGCGGCGCCTACGGCCGGCCTGCATTTCACTGACAATGTCCTTGAGGCGATAGATGCCAGGGGTATCAAAAGGGAGAATGTCTGCCTGCATGTCGGTGCTGGCACTTTCCTTCCCGTCAAGAGTTCCGATGTGTCCGAGCATCCGATGCACAGGGAACCGTTCACGGTGTCGCTGGACCTCCTGAAGGACATCAGGTACCGTAAAGGCGATCTCATCGCCGTAGGCACGACATCGGTGCGTACGCTCGAGTCCCTTTATTACGTTGGCGTCAGCTGCATTGAAAAAGGTGCACCAGAAGATGTAAGCCAGTGGGCTCCTTATGAAAGGGAATATCCTTACACGACCGAGGAGAGCCTGGATGCTGTCATCTCGTATCTCGAGGAGTCAGGTTCCGAAGAGCTTGTCGTCGGGACCAGGATAATCATAGTCCCGGGATTCAGATTCAGGCTGACGGATATCCTGGTGACCAATTTCCATCAGCCGGAGAGTACTCTGATCCTTCTGGTCTCAGCCTTCGTGGGAGGGGACTGGCGCACGATTTACGACCATGCGCTTGCATGTGGCTACCGTTTCTTGAGTTACGGGGACAGTTCGCTGCTTTTCAGGCGGGACGTTGCTCTTTAGCCGGATAATTCCTATATTTGTTATTTGAGAAAAGATCGAACTTATGTCTGATTTATCCGAATTCGATAGCATATGTCCCTACAACGACGAGGAAGCCGTCGAGGCTTTGCACAAAGTCGCCAATCATCCTGCCGTACTTCCTATATCGGAATACCTGTTCCCGGATGAGAAGGTGACCTACCTGAGGGACGCCCTGAAGCAGGTCAACAGTATCGACGAATTCCAGGAAGCAGTCATGAACAAGGCTGTCAACTGGTGTATCGACCATACGATCCACAACTTCTCCTACGATGGCATTTCGTACATCAAGGGAATGAAGGGCAAGTTCGTGGCTATGTCCAACCATAGGGACATTATCCTCGATCCGGCGATTACCCAGGCGGTGTTTTTCAGGAACGGCATCCCTCTCACGGAAATCTGTGTGGGGGACAATCTCATCAAGCAGAGCAAGACAGTCGAATACCTTCTCCGGTCCAACAGGATGATCAAAGTCATCCGCGGCATCTCAGCCCGGGAGCTATACCTTTCATCTCAGGTCCTTTCCAAGTATATCAGGCAGACCATCACTTCCGGGAAGGCGTCGATATGGCTCGCGCAGAGGCAGGGAAGGACGAAGGACGGCATCGATACCACCGAGCAGGGCCTCCTGAAGATGCTCGACATGAGCGGTACCAAGTCATTCAGCGAGAATTTCATGGAACTCAACATCGTCCCGCTGAGCATTTCATATGAATATGAGCCTTGCGACATCCGCAAAGCCCGCGAGATACTGATTTCCCGCAGCCAGAAATATGTCAAGTCCCATGACGAGGACATGCACAGCATCGTGATGGGAATACGCCAGAACAAGGGCAACGTGCATCTCAATTTCGGTCTTCCTCTGACAGAAGAGGAGATAGAGATCGCTTCCAGGTGCGACAAGAACGACCGCTACCAATCCATCCGGTACGCCGTTGACAAGCGGGTTATAGCCGGTTATCACCTCTGGAAGACGAATTACATCGCATATGACCTTGTCAACCACAGCTACAAGTATTCCGACTTGTACAAGCACGAGGATGTGGAGGCATTCACCGCCTACACAGAGCACAGGCTGGACAAGGTGGAGCGCAGGCTGAACCGCGAAGACCTCCGCGAAATATTCCTGAGGATTTACGCCAATCCGGTTGTGTCCAAGGAACGTCTGGCTACAGGAGAACCTCTCAGGCAGGAATAGGAAATGGCATTTCAGATACTCATCCTTCTGGCAGGGCTCGCTCTTGTTGTTCTAGGGGCGGACTGGCTTGTGGACGGTTCGTCCGCGATAGCCAGGAAGGCTGGACTGAGCGAGTTCGTGATCGG